>NZ_CP065362.1:0-300000 GCF_019904295.1 Ruegeria sp. SCSIO 43209 | reverse complement strand
TCGCGTGCGATCGATGCTGCGATGACGGGATCAGCCTCGGTGAGCGGTTTTGTGAACATGATCTCCTCCTGTAATCTCGTTCCAGTGTACGAAATTTTGTTTCCTATAGTGGAATTAGTGTACGCAAGGCAACAAAAATTTCATCACAGTAAAGTTGTTTGGCTCGGGGGAAATGAGTAAGCTTTGATAAAACAAGGAGATTCCCATGTCTGAGGACAACCTGAAAGATGGTGCCGGACCGGAAGAACAGGACGAGGGGGCGGCTTTGGGTCGGTCGATCCGGGATGCACGCCGCGCAAAAGGCTGGACATTGGAGGAGGCCGGGCGCGAAGCGGGAATCGGTCGATCAACACTTTCAAAGATCGAAAACAACCAGACACGTCCAAGTTTCGAGATCGTGCGGCGGCTGACACAGGCCTTGGACATGAACACGCCACAGCTGTTCTTGCAGTCCGCACAATCGGGAATTTCGGGGCGACGTGATTTTACGCCGAAAGGGCAAGGCGAGATAAGAAATACGCCGACCTACATGCACGAATTGCTGTGCTCGGACCTGACCAGTAAGCGAATGCTTCCTTATATCGCGACGATAAAAGCGCGTGACATATCAGAATATGAGAACTGGATCAGGCACACAGGCGAAGAATTTATGTACGTTATCAGTGGCGAGTTGATATTCGTATCCGAGCATTACCGCCCCTTACCGATGAAACCCGGAGATTCTCTGTACTACGATAGCGGTATGGGGCATGGCTGTATTTCTACGAGTAAGGAAGACGCCAGGGTCCTGTGGGTTTCGCTGGAATGACACGTTAGGCCACGGCGCTTTCGCGCAGAATACCAATACTAACCTGAGCAAACGGATATCTCATGGACCGGACTATTTTCACTGGAACTATGCCTGCCCTTATGACGCCGTGTAAGGCCGACAGGACACCTGACTTTGACGCGCTGGTCAAAAAGGGCAAAGAGATGATCGCGGCCGGCATGTCCGCTGTCGTCTATTGTGGCTCGATGGGGGATTGGCCGCTTCTGACGGATGCCCAACGGATGGAGGGCGTGGAACGACTGGTCGACGCTGGCTTGCCGGTTGTCGTGGGGACGGGTGCCATCAACTCGAATTCCGCTGTGGCGCACGCAGCACATGCACAGAAGGTCGGCGCGGCAGGGTTGATGGTTATCCCTCGGGTTCTGTCACGAGGCTCATCGGTTGCCGCGCAAAAGAACCATTTCAAGGCTATTCTTTCTGCGGCACCGGACGTGCCTGCGATCATCTACAACAGCCCTGTCTATGGGTTTGCCACTCGTGCGGATTTGTTTTTTGCACTGCGGGCCGAGCATCCGAATTTGGTTGGCTTTAAGGAGTTCGGGGGCAAGAGCGACCTGCGCTATGCCGCCGAACATATTACATCGCAGGACGATCAGGTCACTTTGATGGTAGGCGTCGATACTGAAGTCTACCATGGGTTTGTGAATTGCGGCGCCACCGGATCGATCACCGGGATAGGAACGGCGCTGCCCAAAGAGGCATTGTTGCTTGCGGCGCTTTCGAAAAAGGCAGCAGAGGGACATGCCGAAGCACGGTTGCGTGCGCGCGAACTGGACGAGGCATTTGGCGTTCTGGCAAGTTTTGACGAAGGCACGGATCTTGTTCTTTACTACAAGCATCTGCTGGTGCTGAACGGCGACGAAGAATACCGCCTGCATTTCAATGAAACCGACGTGTTATCCGACGCCCAGAGAAATTACTGCGAGCAACAGTACAATTTGTTTAAGTCGTGGTTTACCGATTGGGTTCGTCAGGGTGGGGTCATTGCGGAATGCATGTGATTGACAGCCATACCGGTGGAATGCCCACACGGGTCATTCTGGAAGGGGGGCCTGATCTGGGTTCAGGATCACTGGCTGAACGCGCCAAGCGACTGGCAACGGAACATGAGCGGTTCTACAAGTCTGTTCTACTGGAGCCGCGCGGCCAGCCCGGCATGGTCGGGGCGCTCCTTGTCGAACCGGTCAGTGCTGAATGCAAAGCGGGCGTGATCTACTTTGACGCGGATGCGGTACTGGGCATGTGCGGCCATGGGACGATCGGGTTGGGCGTAACATTGGCGCATCTTGGACAGATCGAGGTTGGCGCGCACCGAATCGAAACTCCGGTAGGTGAGGTTAAGATTGATCTGCTGGACGCCAACACCGTGCAGGTCACCAACATTGAAAGCCGCCGCGTACATCATTCCGTGACGGTCGAGACTGCAGAGTATGGCCCCGTCACCGGCGATGTCGCTTATGGCGGCAATTGGTTCTTCATTGTCGAGCCAAGCCCGATCCCGATTGCGCCTGAGAACATTCGCCCGCTGACCGACATGGCTATCGCAATTCGCGAAGCCTGCATTGCGCAAGAAGTTGGTGGCGAAAATGGCGAGCCGGTTGATCACGTGATCTTTCAGGGCACCTCACCGAATGCAGGTATTCATAGCAGAAACTTTGTTCTGTGCCCCGACGATGACTATGACCGCTCGCCTTGCGGCACCGGCAGCTCGGCCCGGCTGGCCTGCCTCGCGGCCAGTCGGCGCTTGTCCGCTGGGGAAGAAATCGTTCAGGAAAGCATCATCGGAAGTTCGTACAGGCTGTCCTATCAGCCGGGGCAGGGCGGAGGCATTGTTCCCCAGCTAACTGGCCAGGCGCATGTGATGGCAGAGGGTAAGCTCTTCTTTGCGCAGAATGATCCGTTTCAATTTGGTATTGCGCGTTGACGCAGGGAGACGAGCAAGACGGAATCCCATTCGGGCGTCGTGTTCAGAAAATCGTATCAGGTGGACAAACCGGCGTAGACACTGCCGCATTGGAGTTTGCCCGCGCAAACGGCATCCCTTACGGCGGCTGGGTGCCGAAGGGTCGAACAAATGAGGATGGGCTGATCCCGGCTCATCTCAGCGGGCTTGTTGAAACGAAGTCTGAAGATGTCGCTGAACGGACAAGGCTCAACGTCTTTGCCAGTGACGCCACGCTTGTTTTTATCGACGGGTCAGACAGTCCCGGCACGCGGAAAACGGTTGAGTTTGCAGTTGATGCTGAAAAACCGCATCTGGTGGTGGACATCAGAAAAGGAGAGGCCAATTGCGCGCTACAGGTGCGGGATTGGCTGAGCGCCAACCCTGTTACTGTTCTGAACATTGCAGGCCCGCGCGCTTCGGAGGCCCCCGAGATTGGTCCGCGTGTGCACGAGGTGCTGGACGCTTGTCTGGATCAGTTCATTCAGCCCAAATAATCGCGCAGCGCTGGCGGAGGATTGTTGAAGAGTGTCTCGGTCTCAGCAGGTGGATGTGCGATTTGATCCGCAACCAATACGGTTTGGTCGGTTATCCGAAGCGCATCCCGTGGGTCGTGGCTGACCATAAGCAGGGTGGTTTTGGTCTCGGCGACTAATTCAGCGACCAGATCGAGCATCTCTGTTTTCAGGGCAGGGCCAAGGGCGGCGAAAGGTTCGTCGAGCAATAACACCTGACGCTTTTGCACGAGGATTCTGGCCAGCGCCACGCGGCTTTGCTGACCACCTGATAATTCAGCGGGCTTTCTGGCCGCCATTCCCTGCAGGCCAACGCGGCCGAGGGCCGATTGAATGTGGTGTTGGTCGTCTGCAGTCAAACCTCCATTGGGCCTTAGGCCCAGGGCGACATTCTGTTCGGCGCTCAGGTGAGGAAACAGGTTTCCGTCCTGAAACAGCATTGCCATCGGTCGACTGCCTGGTGGTAATGTCGATAGGTCATGATCCTTCCAGTGGATGTGCCCACTTCTCAGGTCTCGAAAACCGGCGATAGTTTCAAGAAGTGTTGATTTTCCTGCCCCCGACGGACCGATGATCGCAACGCTGGATCCGGCCTTGACCTCAAAGTCAGCGCTTAATTGGAAATCGCCATTTGCGATGATGCAATTGTCAAGCTTCAGCATGCCAGCGACCCCCTCGATCCAGAACCCAGAAAACACCCATCGATAGTATAAGCAGCAGCAGCGCGCCTCCTGCTGCGGCCTGCATCTGGTAGGCGCCCATCAGGCGGTAGATTTGCAGGGGCAGCGTTGCGATCTGCGCATCTGCAAACAGGGCGATCACACCCAGATCACCCATGGACAGTGCCGCCGTCAGGCCCGCGGCAAAACCGATCTGGGGGCGCAGGCGTGGAAGCATGACACGCAAGAAAAAGGACCAGTTGTTCATGTTCAGGGCCAGTGCCAACCGCCCGTGCCGTTCCAACACATCGCGCGCTGCGGGAACCAAAATTCGAAGGGCGAAGGGCAAGGCCATGACCGCGTTTACAAGCGCGGTTACCGGCAACGCAAGAGTTGTAGGATTGGCCAGCGGGCGGATCAGAATAAAGAGACCCGTACCAATGACCAAGGGCGAGGCGGCGAGGCCAAGAAGTCCGCCAAGTTCGACGATGCCGAACCGGCCTGTCGCGACGGCTGTCGCCATGGGCAGTGCCAGCAGTAATAGGAGCATGGTACTGGCGGCGGCAACACAGATTGAAATTATAGCAGCACGGAACACCAAAACCGGCATCTCAAACAGCCCAGCGATACCCGAAATCGTGACGGATGCCAGAGGTAGCAGCAGGAACGCGGCGGCGGTGATAATCCAAAACGCATCCAGCAGTGGTCCTCGGCCATCCCAGCGCCGGATCTCACGATTCAGGCCGGTACCGAACCCGTCGCCGCGCGAGAACTTTAAGGCTGCCAAAGCAGCCGCTGCGGTCAGGACAAGTTGCAAAGCGGATAATAAGGCGGCGCGCCCTAAGTCAAAATCATATGTAAAGGCCTGATAGATCGCGAGTTCAATCGTGGTGGCGCGCGGCCCTCCACCCAGCGTCAGGGCAACCGCAAAACTGGTCAGGCAAATGGCGAAGATTACGGCCAACACTCCGGGCAGAATGCGGCGAAGCATTGGCAGTTCGATCAAACGGAACATTGCCATTCCTTCGCACCCAAGTTGGGCCGCTAGCCGGAAACGCTCGGCAGGGATCTCCTGCCAACCCTGCAAGATCAGGCGTGTTGCCAGAGGTAGATTAAAAAATACGTGGGCCAGAACGACACCGTGCAGCCCATAGATTCGAATGGGCGGCAGACCGAAATAGCCCAACGCGTCCGAGATCCATCCTGCCCGGCCAAAGACCTGAAGCAATCCCAGAATGGCGACGATGACCGGTAGGATGAAAGGTGCACCCAACAGCGTGATCAGGACTCGCCTGCCGGTGAACCGGCGGCGCGCCAGTGCGCGGGCGACCGGAATAGCCAGACCGGCGCTGAACATTGCAGAGAGCGTCGCCTGGAGCAGGGTAAAGCGTAAGGCAGCCCAGTCGGCGGGACCAAACCCGCCGCCTGCATCTGCCCGCACCGCCACCATGAACAACGTGCCCAATATCAGTGCGGCAACGATGGCCGCCGCACTGACACCGGGGAGTGGGTTTACTGGCTGAGTGCGCCCAACCATTCCGAAAGCGCCTGTTCCCGCGCAATGGCGGCTTGGTCCTGATCAAACAGCAGAGACTTCTGAGGGATCGTTAGAGTTTCAAAACCTTCGGGCAGACCGGAAGATGGAGTTACGGCAGGGTACATCCAGTTGGTCGTTGGAATGATCGTCTGAAACGCGTCAGACACCATGAAGTTCAGAAACTGATCTGCCAGCTCGGGCTGATCGGAATTGGCTAGCTTGGCCGCAACCTCGATCTGCATATAATGGCCTTCGTCAAAGGCTGCTGCTGCTTTGCTGGCATCTTCCTCGGCAATCAGGTGATAGGCTGGCGAGGTCGTATAGCTTAGAACCATGTCGGCCTCACCTTCAAGGAACAAGCCATATGACTCGGACCAGCCCTTGGTAACCGTCACGATATTGTCAGCAAGGTCAGCCCAGATTTCTTGGGCTTCATCGCCATACGCGGCCTTGACCCACAGCAGAAGACCCAGCCCCGGCGTCGATGAACGCGGATCCTGAATGATGATCTTGATGTCACTATCTGCCAACTCGCGGAAGCTGTTAGGAGCGGCAAAATCTGCATTGTGAACAAATGCAAAGTAACCCCAGTCGTAGGGGGCAAAAACTGTGTCGGTCCACTCGATGGGCAGAGCATACTCGGCAGTGACTGAATGAGGTGCAAACAGGCCGGTTTCTTTAGCTGCCGATATCAAGTTGGTATCCAAACCCAATACAATATCGGCGTCGCTGTTTTCGCCTTCCAGCCGAATGCGTGACAGCAGTGCCGCGCCATCTTCGACGCCGACAAGGTTCAGGTCGCATTCGCATTGCGCTTCAAACGCCTCTTCGACCTTCGGGCCGGGGCCCCAGTCCGAAACGAAGCTGTCGTAAGTATATACGGTCAACGTGGGCTTATCGGCTGCCACAGCCGAAGTCGCAGTCAGTATTCCCGCAGCAATTGCCAGATGTTTCATATCATCCTCCAATGCGGCGAGAGGGTAAGGATGGATGAAACCTGTACCTTTCCCTCCGCCGGTTCTAGCCGGTTCAGGTTCAACGGGTTTGCCAATTGGCATCTCAGCGCGGTCTTTAGCGCACCCCGAGGTAGGGTCGTGATTAGGGGGATGAGAGGATGATTTCAACCGAAATCGTTAGGTTCTCGTTCAATAAGCATTGAATGAAATACCATAAGAACGAGCCACGAAGCCAGAGAAGTCCTTTAGGAGATATGCGCATATTTGACGCGCATATAGTATATTGATATTCTCAGGCACATGGAGGCCAAGAAAGAATGAACACTCAACCACGCAAACCGACCAATCTATCACTTGATAGCGCATTGCTCACCGAGGCCAGAGCGCTGAACGTGAACCTGTCGCGTGCCGCCGAAGAAGGATTGCGTGCCGCCGTTGCCGCTGCGAAGGCAGCACAGTGGAGGGCCGAAAACGCGGAGGCACTGCTAAGCTCAAACTCGTATGTTGAACGGCACGGGTTGCCCTTGGACCGCTTTCGTCAGTTCTGATGCCGAAATACGATGTATTCCCCAACCCATCCGGCGATGGCTATCTTCTGGATGTGCAAACCGATCTTTTGAGCGATCTGAATACCCGCATAGTGGTGCCGCTTTTGTCAAAAGCACGTGCGCCGAAACCAGCGACCCGCCTCAACCCTGAGTTCCTGATAGATGGTGAGCAGGTTGTAATGGTGACCCAGTTCATGGCTGCTGTTCCTGTGGGACTCCTCAAATCACCAGTGGGTAATCTGAAAGATGATTTCGAGCAGATCACCGTGGCCGTAGACATGCTGATGCAAGGTTTCTGAACGACAATAGCTGGCCTCATTGGCCAGCCACTTTGCGCGCATAACACCTGTCAGGTGTTATGCTTCTGCTCTACTTGTCGCGCAGTACCACGACACTGCAATGTGCATGACGGACCACACGTGCAGCCGTTGAACCGATCAGATAGTCCGAAAGGCCCGGTTGGTGTGACGCAACCACTATGCAGTCCACTTTGTGTTCCTCGGCCCAATCCAGAATGGAATTTGTTGGATGACCTGTAACAACATGAGTGCCGATCTTCGGAGACTCCATCGATGCGTTCAGTTTGTCCTCAAAATCAGAAACGCTTTTCTGAACCTGCTCGGGCGGAAAGTACGACCCGATATACGAAGGTAGTTCTTCGAGAACGGACAGCACCGATACTGTACCGCCATCCGACAGCAAGCGGCTTGCTGCATCCAGAGATTTGGCACAGTCGTTGATGTGATCAGGGGCGACTGGAACGAGGATATGGTTATACATCTGTACCTCCGGATTATTTCAGGATGTTGGGCAACCAGGTGGCGATCTGCGGGAAGATGAAGATCAGGGTCAGGCCAACGAACTGGAGTGCCACAAACGGGCCAACCGAATTGTAGACATCCCCCATGCTGACATCCTTGGGCAGAACCCCTTTGATCCAGAACAGCACAAAACCGAACGGAGGTGTCAGGTAAGCGATTTGGATGTTCACGATGAACAGCGCGCCAAACCACAGCTTGTCGATCCCCAATTCGTCGATAATCGGGATGAACAGTGGTGTGCACAGCATGATGATGGCCCAATCATCCATCACCATACCCAGGACGAGGATGATCAGCATCATCATCAGCAGGATGCCGGTTGCACCGCCGGGCATGGAAAGAACCAGATTGGTCAGCAGGTCCTGGCTGCCAAGCGTGTTGAACACATTAAGATAGACGGTGGCACCAATCAGAATCCAAAGCCCCATACCGCTGAGCTTCAAGGTGGACACCAACGATTCCCTCAGCACCTCCCAGGTCAGTTTGCCGTAGATCAGGTTGATGACAAAGGCGCCTGCGGCACCAAATGCGGCAGCTTCCGCCGGCGTCGCGATACCGCCCCAGATGACGCCCAGAACGATGATGATGAGTAAGGCAAACGGCCAGATGCTGAGAACGGCGGTCAGTTTTTCGGTGCGGGTGAATTTCTGATCAGCGGGCAGGGCGGGGCCCAGCTCGGGCTGGATTTTACAACGTACGCCGATATAGATCGTGTAGAAAGTTGCCAGCATCAGGCCGGGCAGCAACCCCGCCATGAACAGGTCACCGATCGAAACCTTGGCCAGCAATCCATAGAAGATGAACGGAACGCTTGGTGGGATCAGCGCACCCAATGCACCGCCTGCCGCGATACAACCGATCGCGATACGGCGATCATATTTGTAGCGCATCATCGAAGGATAGGCGATCTGACCCATTGTGGTGGTCGCCGGTGGTGTGATGCCGGTGATTGCAGCAAAAACAGTACAGACCTGAACTGTACCCATCGCGAGACCACCATGAATGTGGCCGATCAGCTTGTAAACGGCGTCATAGGCCGTTTCGGCTATCCCCGAAAATCTTATGAGTGAGCCCATGAACAAGAACAATGGCACTGTGACCAGTACCGAATTCCAAGGCGTTGAATAGAATGCACTGGGCACGGACAACAGCGCGCGAGGTTCGAAAACCAGGGCAAATAGAACCGCTGTTCCGCCCAAGCCGAACGCAACCGGCAGCCCCATGAAAAGGATCCCAAACAGTATTAAGAAATACAGCGCTGTAATTAGTTCGAGGCTCATGATCTTTAGTTTCCCTACCTAGTGGCCGTTCGCGCGGTCTTTGCCGGGTTGTGTGTCAGCAGTGCTTTTAACACTGACATGCGCCCGTCTGGTCCGCTGGCCCGACGATCAGGCCAGCGAAAGAGTTTTAGCTATATTGGAAAGATGACATTGCGCGGGATTATTGCGCGTTCGCCTTGTCTTCCAGGAACCTCTTGAAGATTTCCACGCCTTTGGCGTTGCCCTCGGATGCGGCTGCAACCTGCGGCCACACTTCGGCAATGGATTTCTCGCGCATACGAGCAACTTCTTCATCGCTCAGCTCGATTACTTCACCACCGGCATCGCGCAGGATTTGAAGCGCTTCTTCGACACCTTCCGCATGCATGCGGCTGGTTTCGAAATAGGTTTCTTCAAAAACTCCGTTGATCTTTTCGCGCTGCCAGTCGGTCAGGGCGTTCCAGCTCTGCAGGTTGATGAAGATCTCCTGGTGCTGAGCAGGGTTCCAGCCGGGCATGATCGCATAGTCGATAACTTCCTGGAACGACATGTCATCGATGCCGCCTGTATCCCAGTAGGTGCCTTCGATGGTGCCCAGTTTGATTGCGGTGTAAATCTCACCACCGTTCATCGAGACCGGCGCGCCGCCCATGGTCGAGTGGAAGATGGCCTGGGGTCCACCGGCGCGCATCTTGCGGCCTTCCAGATCTTCCAGTTTTTCGACACGGAACTTGGTGAACATTGCGTTCGGTCCCTGGTTGGTCCAGCCTGCCCACTGCAGGTTCCGCGCGTTGGCGGCCTCTTGCACGATGTCCCCAACGCGGTAGTCGGGGTTGCCCCACATCACTTCCCACGCTTCTTCGGTGTTGTCGGCGCCCATGGCCATGCCAAACGCCAGCATGCCTTCGGGCATGTCGCCACCATAGACTGAACCCCAGCCCGCGTAGCCATCGGTCAGACCAGCCGCCGCTGCGCCAAAGGCCTCTGCACCGCTGACCAGCGCCCCTGCGGGCTCAACACGGATTTTGACCGTGCCTTCAGTCGCTTTTTCAACTGCTTCAACCCAAGGGATCAGGCCATTGTCCCAGCCGGCATCGGTCTGGTCAAATGCGGGCTGGAAGGTCCACTCGGTTACTTCATCCGGCGGCCCATCTTGTGCGACGGCAATGCTTGCGGTCACGGCTATGGCGCCTGCCCACATGGTTGTGTGCACAAACCTGTTTGGTTTCATGATAATTCCTCCTCGTTAGTGGATCAGTCTATTTTCGTTTGTATTTGCAGGCGCCCAGAACAGCGTGTCTAACTGCGCCCGAAGATCGTTTGCAGATCGCGGAGCAAGTGTTTCAGGACCACCAAGAGAACCATTGCACCGCTGAGTGGGATCGCAAATTTGATCGGATAAATCGGGATCGGAATGGATGTCGGGGTCTTCTGATTAAGCATCAGAGACAGCGATGCGGCTTCGTAACCCTTCCAGATCAATGCGACCAGAAACAGGATTGCAATCGGTGCCGTCAGGACATCCAAAATCGCTTTTGACCGCTTGCTGGCGTTTGCATAAAACAGGTCGAGTTTGACGAAACTGTCATGCTGCAACGCATAGACGCCGCCGGTGCAGGCCAACAACACCATCGCAGCTTGCAATGTGGTGCCGATCCACTGGGAGGGCGCGTTCAGTACATAGCGCATGAATACGTCCGACACGCCAAACGCCATGCAATACAAGATGAGAAACCAGCCGATGCGGCCCATGACTTCTGAGATTGCGCTTGTCAGCTTTTCCAGACCGCGCATCAGCATGCCAACCTCGTTGTGTTTTTCATGGATCTGGTTCTCCCTCAAAAAATCTGTGCGCTGAATTGATGTACCGGACCCTTCGCGTCGGGGTTCGGACGGACATCAGAGAAACGTCTGCTGAATCGCTGTTCACAGAGTCGACGCATATCCCACTCCTGCAAAACCATGCGAACGGTCTCCCTCCCTAGTCGCATCGAACGGCCCGGGTGATCCCTAATTTCGACATGGAACTTCCCGGATCGCTACAGCAAACGCGAAGGAGTTCGACTGAGAAAGATACAGTTGTTTGTAATAATGGGTACAGATTTCATCGCGCCAAGTGACTGTTCGATGCCGCGATTCAGTCCCGCGCGTTAAGATGTTACAAGTTCAACAATGGCAGCGCAGGTTGCTTAAGCACATCTCTGGTCTGTATAAGTACTTTAAAAACATAGCGTTGGCTGAAGTCTCTTTTTTGAGTTATCATCAACCCGCTTTTAGTAAGAGCGCTATTGCTTTCAGTATTGCCAGTACAGAATTGGGGAATTTGGCGTCGTTTCCACTTTGCATGGAGCACTTGAAAACATGGATACAGTTTGCAAATCGCGTCGCAGAATTTGCGACTAGAGCCTGACAGGACATGACACAACGGTTGAGCATCGACAAAACTCAGTCCAGCGGTTTGCGAGATCAGATCGTCTCGCAGATTTCACGACTCATTTTTGAAGGTTTGATGCCGTCTGGACTAAAGCTTGCCTCATGTCGGGGGTTGGCGCGGGATCTCGATGTTTCGATCAATACGGTCGTCGCGGCTTATCGAAAGCTTGAAGAAGAGCAACTGATCGAGGCCCGGCCCCGCTCGGGTTATTATGTCTGCTCTGACGTGGGGATTCGCACGGACGGTGATGCGATTGGGCGAACCAGCACCAGACAGCGCACATCGATTGGCCAGAAACTGAACAAACTGCGCCGCACCGAAGAAATCGAAACCATCCAGCGCCCGAATGACTGGTACAAGTACGACTATCCGTTTGTGTGCAACCAAATCGATGATGGCGCATTCCCGGTTGCGGATTGGCGCGAATGCACTCGGTTGGCCATGAATCGAAAGCACCTGAAAATCTGGTCAGCGGACGGGCTGTACGAGGATTGCTTTGAACTTATCGAGCAGGTCCGGCAGCGCATCCTGCCCCGTCGCGGTATTTTTGAACCCAGCGACTCAATCCTGATCACATTGGGTTCGCAAAACGGGTTGTTTATCACCAGCCTGTTGTTCGGCGGGCGCGATAAAACTGCGGTTATGGAGGATCCGGGATATCCGGATGCACGCAAGATCCTTCAGGCAAATTTTGGGAATGTAAGGTTTCAACCCATTGATAGCGAGGGTTTGATCGTCGATGAACTTCTGCGCGAGGCTGACCTGGTATTCGTAACCCCCAATCGCCAGCACCCAACCACCGTTACGATGTCCGAGCGCCGCCGCAAGGCCTTGCTGCAGGCCGCTGAAGAGTATGATTTTTACATAGTCGAAGACGATTACGAATGCGATGTGGATTACCGGCATTCTACTTTGCTGCCGCTGCGCAGTCTGGATGACACGGATCGACTGATCTATTTGGGCAGCCTTTCCAAAGGTCTTTCACCAGGTTTGCGCCTGGGGTACCTGGCGGCTGCGCCAGAATTTATTGACGCCGCGCGCGATTGCCGGGGCATGATGATGCGCCATCCGCCGATGATCCTTCAGCACACTGCTGCAGCGTTTATCAACTTGGGGTACTATGATGGCTTGTTGCGCAGGGTTCGCCAGAATTATGAGCTGCGCTGGCATCTGGCTGATACGACGATCCGTGAAAAGCTACCCCATTTCCTGAAAACGGGCGAATTTGGCGGAACGGTTTTTGTGCTTTCTGATCCCGAGGCCCGGTTGGATGCCATGACGATATGTCAAGCCGCCCTAAAACGCGGTGTTATTGTGGAGCCGATCGGGCCCTGTTTTTCAAATAAAACCGCAGGGAGATACCACTTTCGTCTTGGCGTCTCGTCAATCCAACCCGGTTCTATCCGAAAAGGGATTGAGCTGTTGTCCGAAGTGATTTCAGACCTACGCGCAACAAACTCGTAATGTACCAGGGCGGGAGGCAAACCAATAGTCCGCAAGCTTAAAAAGATTGATCGATGGTTCAATCTCCGACAGCTGAGTTTTCCCCCCACAGCATACGTGACACCAGGCTGGCTAGAAGGCTCAGGACGTACCAAGTCAGCAGAAAGCCGACGCATTCCAGGGCGAATGACCCCCATTTGTAGAATAGGTCAGCAATAACAAAGGCGATAAGTAGCCAGGGGGCTTCCTGCCGCAAGAATGACTTTACGCCTTGTGATTTAATCGCTCTGTGCATGATGTATATCCCTGAATTATAAATGGTTATAATGTTTTAGACGATAACGGGCGGATGGCGACGTGGTGCGTCATAGCGCTGCTGTGCGAACCAGGTCATGGTTGGTTCGATGTCAGTTTGGGTGTTCCCGCCCTGCAGCGTGTACCCGGCTGCCAGCCAGGTGAAGCCATCATCGGCAACCTCGGCACAGTTGGTGTAGTCGCCCCATTTTCCCAGACCCGGAGTGTCTGTGCCACGTCGAGCGAGGGCCAGCCGCCAAGTCAGATCGATATCGTCGTATGAGCCAACAACATGGCTCGGATGCAAATTCCCACCACCCGCAAAGACCGAAAGCCCTACATCACCAACCCGGTTTACAGCTGTTGAGGGGTAGGCGAACGCGATCTGACTGTTCCAGATATCTGGTTCGTCAATCAATGACATGGTTGCTTCGTCAATGCGGACGGTCCTGACGAAAGGGAGTGGCCTGTTGGTCTGACGATTAGCTGTCCACATAAAGCCCAGAACGCCGCGTCCCAGCCAACCAGCCATAATGCGTGGATCAGTGCGCGACATCCAGTCGCCACCGGTGGTCAGCGCGGAATAATTGCCTGCGGACCAAGGCGTGACATCGATGTCGAATTCATCTACGTCCGAGGCGTTCTCGGCCCATCTGAATACGCGGATCTGCGAGTTCGTGTTGTGGCTGGCAAAGTACATCGCGCCGCGTGCGCCTTGTACGCAGCGCAGAGAGAAGTTGTCTTCTGTTTCGAATATGTCGAATGATAGCGTTGCCGCGGTCGCCAGTTCGTCCAGTGAAATCCGCAGAATGACCGAGCGGGTAAACTGGTTAGCCCCGGCCGAGAACACATTGGTGCCTGCATACATATAGTTTTCGGACAACGAAACGTGATTATAGTCGAACCACTCATTGTTCCACGCGGGATCAAGCCCGGCGGGGGTGAAATCCCAAATGTTCCATGTGTCGTTCCCCAAGGTGCGCCCTTGTTTGACCGCAACCCGCAGTGTGTTGGTGCCCCCCTGTTCGATATATTGAAGCAGCCAGATAAGCAGATCCCGGCTTGGGTCGTAAATCGTGGTCTGGTCACAGCAAAACCCCCCGTCAACAGGTGGGAACAACGTGAAAGGACTCATGTGAGACCAGCTTTGGCCGCCGTCCAGTGACCGACTTGCATACCAGTTGCCAGTGGCCAGAATCTGGCCTCCATTGCTGGAAACTGTCGGCTCGCCCACAGTAGAGGTTTGGCCGTTAGTATCGAAATCCGTAAGGTTTATTGTGTTGAAAATCCTTGGCTGATGGGTCGAGGGCATAGCAGCCTCCGTAATCTATTCATGTCAAAAAAATGTGCTTAATTGATTAGTAATCCAGTTCCGTCGGATCAGCGTCATTGCCGGATTGATCCGAATTATCTTCTTCCAAAGCAGGCCCGCCCTTTTTGCGAGTTTTTGAGACGCGCTCATCGCGTTCGCTCAGCATTTGCGGGGTCATGAGGCCTGACGCCCCGGCCCGTTCGCTCAGGGCGGAATGGGCCGATGGTTGTGGTCTCACCTCAAGTGTGCCCTTTCGGGTCGTTCGCTTTCCACGTGCTTGATTTGCCATTCAACTCTCCTATCCGTTCGTCAAGAAACGCATCCGAATTCGCAGGTCGTCGGATGGTGTTGAATGCACTATACATAGCAGATTTGCCCCGACTCTTCAATTGAGCCGGCTCGATGCGGGTCTCGCTCTGCTTGAATTCGCGCGCGTTAAAGCGGCACCATCCGCGATAAGCGCCCCGATAGCGGGAACAGGCAAGCCTGCAATGAATGATAGATATCCGGTTTGCCGTCAAAGATGGATGTCACGATGTCACCGGATTCATCCACCGCAGGGAACCAGCCGCCATGTTGGTGATCCACGAACGTTTCATTCGCAAAGGTCCAGAGATTTCTGTACCAAATTTCATCCTCTTGCCTTTTATCCAGTGCGATCAGGGTTCCAACCGCACCAATGGCTTCAGCTACTGGCCACCAGAACCGCGACGCATTTGCGACCCGACCCCCGAAATCCAGCGTATATGCCATGCCGCCGCCGGCCAGCCATGCATCCTTGAGGGCCTGCTCAATCAATCGTCGCGATGACTCGGGCGCGCCCGAGTTTGGTCGGCCTGATAAATCCCAATGCTGCAGCTGAAGTCGCCCAAGCTCGAACGAATGGCCCGGGGTCGTGCCTGCGGGACGGAACATCGGGTCACCGGCATAGCCCCGGTCAATCTGCCAATCTGAGGTGAAATGCTCGGGCAAGCGCCAGTTTTCAGCAGGTGCGATCCGGCCGATAAAGAAATCCAGAATACGACCGGCGCGCGTAAGATAGATTTCGTCGCCTGTCGCCTCAAAAGCTGCAAGCAGTGCCTCAACTCCGTGCATATTCGCGTTCATTCCGCGATATGTGGAAAACGGAGTCCAATCGCGGTTCCACTCGTCACAGTACAACCCGGCCTCATCATCCCAGAAATGGGTGTCCAAAACATCTCGGACTTCGGTCAGCAGTTTGTCAGCTTCCGGGTGCCCTATCTGTTTTGCGCTTGAGGCAGCGAGCAGAACAAAGACATGCCCGTAGGCAAGTTTGCGATCATCCTTGATGTTGTCGCCATCCAAAGCCCAAAGGTAACCGGTGTGATCCCGGTCTTTGTGGTGGCTGTTGAGGTAGGCCATACCGTGATCGATGATCCGCTCTGCGCCTTGAAATCCAATCAGATGCCCCAGAGCGTAAGAATGCACTAGGCGTGTAGTCGTGTGCAGTTCCTGCAATGTGTTTGGCAGCGGGCTGCCATCATGGTCGAGGATGAAAAATCCTGGCTCGGTCCGACAACTTGCGCTGAAAAACGCCAACTGTCGCATAGCCTGATCTTTCAACCACGTGCGGTGTTCAGATGTATCAAGCCAAAAGCCCGGTTCGGAATGCGGGCCGGGTGGCAGAGGCAAGGTGTTGTCCATATTCTTCATCTCGCTTGAGGGACCATTCGGAATCGAACGAAAAAGCGCTGCAAAGCGCCAGTCGCCAATGAACCAAACACCGCGCACGAAGGCAATCGGCAAACCCGCACCGGACTGTCAGGGGTTGCCGTTCAGCCGTCGCAGTTGGCGGAAAACTCTTGGTAACTGCTTCAGGTTAATAGGTTAATCCCGGCCAGAATTACCACGGCGATGAACAACGTCTCCACTATGATGAGGGCGATTGCGGCTGCACCGACCGACAGGATCTGTTTAAGGTTTGTCTTCATCCCCACAGCTGCGATCGCAACAAGCAACAACCATCGAGAGCATTGGCTTAGAAATTCTGAAATCGCTGGCGGGATCAATCCGAATGAGGATGCCGCAGCGAGAACCAGGAATCCTAACACGAATCCCGGCAACAGCGGTGGACGTTTCCCGTCTTCGTCCATTTCAGCAAAGCCACGAATAATCAGTGAAGCGACCAAAACCACCGGTGCCAGCATCGCCACGCGGAACAATTTTACCAGCGTCGCCGTATCTCCGGTTTGCTCCGAGATCGAAAATCCCGCGCCGACAACCTGAGCCACATCATGGATGGTGCCACCCAGAAACACACCGCCCGCAATCTCGTTCATCCCCAATGTGCGTACGAGGATCGGATAGGCGATCATGGCGATGGTGGACAAAACGGTCACGCCCATGACCGTAAAAATCAGACGCTCTTCCGAGCGTTCGTCCTTGGGCAGGATTGCACTGATCGCCATTGCCGCCGATGCACCGCAAATTGCGACCGAACCGGCGGTCAGAAAGGCAAAGCGCCATTTGTGGCCAAAAAAACGAGCTACGGACAGGCCAAAACCTATGGTCAACAGCACTCCGACGATCACAAGGGCAATCAGGTCCCAGCCCAGACCCAGCATCAGGGTCATCGACACGCGCACACCCAGCAAGGCCACGCCAAGGCGCAGAAGTGTGCGTGCGGCGAATCCGATCCCCTCAACGGTTTTTCCTTCTTCGCCCAGAAAGCTGACCGCAATCCCCAAAAGAAGGGCAAGCAGCATGGCCGGGGTAGCATAATGCTCGGACAGGAACTTGGCGGCGACGGCAACGGTTACGGCAATCATGACGCCGGGAAAGAGCGCGCGAACACGCTCCTTGCTCCGCTCGGTGAGGGATAGGGCTGAGGGATCGGCGGACGCCATAACGGATGGTCCTTTGTTTTTAATGAATGGGTCGCGGGCCTGCGCGATAAAGCAGGCGGGCTGCCGAGTTTAGGGTTCGCGCGCCTGCAGGATGGTCACCGCGATGATCTGCGTCACATCTTCTGCGCTGCATCCGCGCGATAGATCATTGGCCGGTTTGGCGAGCCCCTGCAAAACCGGACCGATCGCCAGATAACCGCCCAGCCGTTGAGTCATCTTGTACCCGATATTTCCGGCATCCAGATTTGGGAAAATCTTGACGTTCGACTGACCCGCGACCGAGGACCCGGGGGATTTTCGCTCACCAATCGACGGCACGAAGGCGGCATCAAATTGCAGCTCTCCATCCACATTCAACTCTGGGTGTTTCGCCCGCAGAATTTCTGTCGCGTTGACGACTTTGTCCACCGCTGGGTGTTGGGCGCTGCCTTTTGTTGAGAAACTCAACATCGCGATCTTTGGCTCTTCCTGCAGCAATGCCCGCGCGGAAACCGCTGAAGCAGCTGCAATGTTTGCCAGTTCTTCGGAGGTCGGATCGATCACCAAGCCGCAGTCAGAATAGAGCATGGCGCGCGCGCCCTCAGCGGCGGCCTCGGGTGGGTACATCAGAAAGAACGAGGATACCATACCAGCATCGGGCTTCATTCCAATAACCTGGATGGCAGTTCTGACCACATCGCCCGTGGTATGGACCGCGCCGCCCACGGTCCCGGTTGCGTGGCCCAGCCGTACCAGCATCGCTGCATAGACCAGCGGAGTTTCTGCGGCCTTGCGTGCCTTGGCTTCATCGACACCTTTGTGTTTGCGCAGAGAATGATACTCGGCCGCAAAAGCGTCAGTCAGTTCCGAATGCGCAGGATCATGGATGGCAATACCGTCCCCGGTTGAGCCACCCTCTGCCGCGAGCGCCGCTTTAACGTCGGCCTCAGGTCCAACGAGAATAATATTGGCCAGACCAGCCTTATGGGCGGCTAATCCTCCGGCAACAATGCGGGGATCGGTGCCTTCGCTCAGCGCTACAATTGGGCGGGTTTCCGAGGCACTGGCCGCCAACAGCTCGATCGGTGTTTTCGTCATGCGTCTCGGTTCCTGAACTGTTGTTAATCGGCGTCGGAACAGGTGCCTTGAGGTTAACGATGATCGTTTTGGCGCTGTTCTGATTTCGTTTCTTGATTGCTTGGTTCTGGTTCACCGTCAAGCTGTTGCCGATAGGTCCAGAATCGCCATCTGGCTATAGGCGGCGGCTACTCTGGACTTACTGTTCACTTGATCAGAACCTTGGCGGGTTTAGTCCGGCCTGAAACCAGTTGATGAAAGTAACAATAGAAAACACTGGCAAACCAGTCGCCTGCTGTATGTCCGCCGCGTAAGGGCACATGTTTGTACATTCCAGTACAATTGCACCAAGGTCGGGATTGCCCGCTTGCAGCGCAAGCGCTGCTTCGACATTGTCGTCGCGGGCTTTGTCCACATCAAGCGTCAATGCGTTTTCGAGAATAGCGGTTGTGAATTCGCTGCCGCCTTCGGTGGTGCCAATTGGAGTTCCGTCGGGGACCTGTGCCTTTCGCAGGTGCTCATCCGTAAGTGTTGAGGCGGAGATGGTTAGAATGCCGGCGCGCTTTCCTGCAGGAAGGATACGGTTCACCATATCGACCTGCATCATCGAGGACGTCGCGACCGGAACAGGAACCGCCTCGGCCAGTTCATCCTGAAACAGCGAAAGAAAGCCGCAATTGGTGGTGATCCCGTCTACTCCGTCTTTGACAAGTTCCCGTGCGGCATCGATGAACGCTCCAAGCATTCCTTCAGCACCTTGTCGGACCACAAGATCAGGCGAGGCGTTGCGCACGATGCGATAGAGCACGGGAAACGGCCATGTCCGAGCGTTGCCCATATCACCGGGAATACGTGGAAACTGTGCGTCCAACATCAGGATGCCGACAGATGCGCCGTATATGGATTTTCCGCCCTGCGCGATCATGACTGCGCCTCCTGAATGATGCGGGTCGAGATATCGTCCGACCCTTCCATATAGATGCTTGATATCCCATGGCGCACCGCGTCCTGCACCTGATCCATCCGCTTGTTGATATGGGTGCCCAAAGCCTGCGCGGCCTCATCAGCGTCGCGATTCATCAAGGCCTGCATGACGCGCTTATGTTCGTCTTTTGAGCGTTGGACCCGGTCCAGACTCATGGAAATCCATCGGATATAGCGAATGCGCTCATTAATCCGCATCAGAGTTTGCAGCAATTCCATGTTGCCAGACAGCCGGGCGATGCCCAGATGAAACGCTTCATCTCGCGTGACGGCCTCTTCAACGGTAAGCCCCGTGATATCGATACCCGTCGCATAAAGTTCGTCGTGAAGCGCCTGCAGTTGTTCTGTGGTGGCCTTGGTGCACGCTGCGCGGACGGCGGCGGTTTCGATGATTTGGCGCAGCTCGAACAGGTCAAAAATGCTTTGGGCATCCAATGGGCGGCAAAAGAAACCCTGTCCCGGGCGGAAGTCGAACAAACGTTCGGCGACCAGCCGGTTCAGTGCTTCGCGCAAAGGGGTGCGGCTGACGCCCAGCTCCTTCGACAGGGCGACCTCGTTCAAACGATCGCCGGGACGCAGGCGGAATGAAACCGCCATGGCCTTCACCTGATCGTAGATATCATCAACGCGTGGACCTGCCATTGGTACTGCCTTTTGGTCATTGCCCCACAGGTGCCACAGGCCAGTCTTGAAATCAATATACAAAACTGTATACAGGTCTGTGTGCAGATTAGATTGAGGGAGTCGCCGACCATGACAGGAACGAATTACCTGACCGGAGCCGAGGCAATGGTCCGTATGCTTGAGGCGCATGGCGTGAAGCACATGTTCGGCCTATGTGGTGATACAACCTTGCCATTCTATGATGCGCTATCTCGGATGGATCACGGTATTCAGCACATTCTGACGCGGGATGAACGTCATGCGGCCTACATGGCGGATGGTTATGCAAGGGTGACAGGTAAGCCGGGTGTCTGCGAAGGCCCGTCTGGAGGCGGGGCGACCTATATTCTACCTGGCGTGGTCGAAGCCAACGAAAGCTCGGTTCCTATTCTTGCGATCACCTCGGATGTGGCGACAACCAGCCGGGGAAAGTACCCGCTGACCGAATTGGACCAACCCGCGCTGTTCAAGCCGCTGGCCAAGTGGAATGCGTCGCTGGATGATGCCAGGCGATTGCCGGCCATGGTTCGTGCGGCATTCCGTGCAATGACCACCGGTACACCTGGGGCCACACATCTTGCCTTGCCCTTCGATACTCAGAAAGCGCCGGTGGACGAGGCAGAGATCTGGGCGGATGCAAGACATCGCAGCTATCCGGCGGAACGTGCAGGCCCCGACATGGATGCGGTCGAGGCGGCAGCAGAGATACTTTCAAAGTCTAAATCCGCCGTAGCCGTTTGTGGCGGTGGACCCGTTCTATCAGGGGCAAGCGACGCACTGCGCCGGGTTGCGGGACTGTTGGATATGCCTGTCGCCACGACCGTGTCGGGGCAGGGCTCGATTGCCGAGACAGACTCGCTCGCGCTTGGTGTTGTCGGATCGAATGGCGGGGTGCCTGCCACCCGCGCTGTGGTAGATGCGGCGGATGTCGTTCTGTTCATCGGATGTCGTGCAGGATCCGTCACGACCGAGCGCTGGAGAAGCCCTGCGCGCGATGCCACCATCATTCATATCGACAGTGACCCGATGGTGATCGGAGCCAACTATCCGACCGAAGTCGCTATTTGTGCCGACGCGCGTCTTGCGCTGGAAGCATTGGCGGACGCACTGGCGGCACGCCAAGACCTGCCCAGGCTGGGCGGTGCGGCCAAATCAAACGCGGCATGGGCGGCCAAATTGGCTACGTTTGCCCCGCATGCAGCCAGCCGAGAAACGCCGATCCGGCCTGAGGCTGTCATGGCTTCGCTAATGGACATCCTGGATGACGATGCAATTGTTGTCGCTGATCCCGGCACGCCGTGCCCCTATTTCAGCGCGCACTACCGTTGGCGGACACCTGGGCGGCATTTCATCACCAACCGGGCGCATGGGGCGCTGGGATATTCCTTGGGTGCTGCAATGGGTGCGCATATTGGACGGCCTTCGGTCAAGACCTTGTCGGTGATGGGTGACGGCTCATTCGGCTTTACCTGTGGTGAGTTCGAAACCATGGTGCGGCACAACATGCCGATCACCTCAATTGTATTCTCGAACTCGGTCTTTGGCTGGATCAAGGCCGGACAGGACGCAGGGTTTGGGCAGAGATACTACAATGTTGATTTCAACCGCACCGACCACGCCGCTGTTGCAAGCGCCTTTGGTGTGAAATCATGGACTGTCAAAGATCCCGAAGACCTGTCCAAAGTTCTGAAACAGGCTATCGAGCATGATGGCCCGACATTGGTCGACATTCACTCACAACCGCTTCACGAGGCCGCTGCACCGGTTTCGGAATGGGTGGCATAAGAGGCGATCGAAGGGGTTAGCTGAGCCAGAAAATCTTGTGCAATCGTTGATAGGGGTCGCCCTTTCGCGGTGATAATGGCCAGATCAAGCATCACAGCCGGTCGGAAGGGGCGGGTTTGATACCCGCTCTCGTCGTCAAAGGTGACAGTGAAGGGATCGATCATCGCGACCCCCATGCCCTGCTTGACGAAACTTAGCAGGTTTTCTGACAGATGGGTGTGAATCTGGGTCCGCCAGTTGCGCCCTGCTGATTGGAAGATGTCCCGAGTTCGTCGGTGGGTTTGATGCTCTGGCCCCATCACGATGAATGGTTCGTTTTCTAGAATTTCAGGTGTGAGTACATCATAATCTGCCAAAGGGCTGGTTTCCGGAAAGGTCGCCAGCGTTTCGAACTCAAAGACCTGATAGTTCAGTGTGTCATGCAGAATGGGCATCTCGACAATGCCGATCTCAAACAGGCCAGAGATTACCCATTCTTGAATCTTCGAGGAATACTGCGACTGAAAACTCACCGACAGGTTCGGGCGGCTTTCTGCGAAGCGAGCGATCTCACGCGGCATGAAGCCGAAGGATAGCAGATGTGGTGCGGCGATCTGCAATTGACCCGGATGCTTGTTCTGCAGATCCGTGACCGCCTGCGCTACGTGATCCAGCCCCCGAACAACCGTATCAACCTCGCGGTATAGAAGTTCAGCTTCTGGCGTAGGCAGCAACCGGCCTTTGTTGCGTTCAAACAGCGGCAAACGCGCTTCGCGCTCTAGCTGTGCCAACAGATTGCTGATCCCGGGCTGTGAAATCCCAAGCACCGAGGCCGCACCCGTGACAGTGCCGGTTTCCATGATGGCGTGAAAAGCCTGTAGCTGACGAAATCGCAGGGACATCGCTATAGTATCATTTTTCCTGATGACCTCTAGATAATATAGTATTTGAAATGATATCCTCGTCAAGGCAGGCTTCGGCCATTGGCAGGGGGTGCAATGGGCGATCTGACACAGAAAATCATCGGCTATGATCTTTGGCACCTTGAGTTGCCCGTGACGTCTCGCCGTGATCATGGCATCGGGTCCGTCGAAGGAACATGCGAAGTCGTCGTCCTGCGGCTGAGATCCGAGGACGGCAGTGAAGGATTTGGTGAGGCCTCTCCCTGGTCTGTCTTCACGGGCACCCCAGAGGCCACTTATGCAGCCCTTGATCGCTATTTGCGCCCACTTGTGGTTGGGGCCAGAGTGGGCGACCGTTCAGCGATCATGGCACAGGCAGCTTATGCCGTGGCTCATTGCACCGAGGCGAAAGCTGCATTGGAAACCGCTTTGCTGGATCTTGCGGGCAGAATCAGCGAGGTTCCTGTTTGGTCTCTGCTGGGCGGGAAGTGCCGAGGAACCATTCCACTCAGTTGCTCAATTGCGAACCCGGATTTTGCTCAGGATGTTGAGCTGCTGGCACAATTGCAGGCCGACGGCGTTCGGATTGTAAAGCTCAAGACCGGGTTCAAGGATCACGCCTTCGATATCATGCGGTTGGAGTATCTCGCGCAGAACCATCCGGATTTCAGGGTTCGTGTTGATTACAATCAGGGGCTCAGTATCGAGGACGCACCGGCACAGGTTCGCGATGTTGCGCAATTCGCTCCGGATTTCATTGAGCAACCTGTCCGCGCTCATCAATTCAGCATGATGGGCAAGTTGCGACAGATGATTGACGTCCCACTTCTAGCTGATGAGAGCGTCTTTGGCCCCGAAGACATGGAACGGGCAGCGCGTGACGGTATCTGTGACGGGGTTTCAGTGAAAATCATGAAATCAGGTGGCCCGACGCGAGGCCAGACTGTGGCCCGTATCGCTGCTGCACATGGTTTGACAGCCTATGGCGGTGATATGTTCGAGGCCGGATTGGCGCATCTGGCAGGCACACATATGATTGCTGCAACACCTGAGATAACGTTGGGCTGCGAGTTCTATCAAGCCTCCTACTTCCTGAAAGAAGACATTCTTGAAAGCCCCTTCCAAGTAAGCAGCGGCGAAGTTGTAGTCCCTGACGCACCCGGCCTCGGAAACAGGCCTGATGTAACCAAGCTTGAGCAGTATGCAGTGGCCAAGGCGGTCGTGGCATGAGCGAGAAGAAGACCATAGCGATCATCGGCGCCGGGATCGTTGGCGTGTCTGCTGCGGTATGGCTGCAGCGGGATGGTCACAAGGTAATCCTGATCGACAAGGCCGGACCGGGAGAGGGCACCTCACATGGCAATGGGGGCGTGCTGGCGTCCTGCTCGATTGTTCCGGTGACTGTTCCAGGGCTGCTCCGGAAGGCGCCCAAAATGCTGCTAAGCCCGTCTCAGCCGTTGTTCCTGAGATGGGGGTATCTTCCAAAGCTGATCCCTTGGCTAACCCGCTATCTGAGTCATGCGAATGCATCAGATGTGGAACGCATCGCGTCAGCTTTGACGCCAATTGTTGGCGATAGCCTGAACGACCACAAAGCGTTGGCCGAGGGAACAGGCGCTGAAAAGTGGATTGTGCCGTCTGACTATCTGTTCTTGTACAAGGACCGCGCGCATTTCAATGATGATGCGTTTGGCTGGGACATTCGGCGCAGAAACGGATTCACATGGGACGAATTGGAAGGCCCGGGCTTTCACGCCTACGACCCGGTCTATAGTGAAGATATCGGTTTTGCGGCGAAACTTTCGAATCATGGCCACATCACGGATCCAGGTCGGTACGTCAAAGATCTGGCGGCGTATGTCGAGGCACATGGGGGCACAATCCTACGTGCAGCGATCGATGACGTGGTTCAGGAAAATGGCCGCGTAACTGGTATACGGGCGGCAGGCGAAACCATCGCGTGCGATACGGCAATTGTAACTGCGGGCGTTTGGTCGGGGCCTTTGGCTAAGCGTTTAGGCATTTCTGTTCCCCTTGAAACCGAACGCGGCTATCATCTTGAATTGGTGGAGCCTTCTGCCATGCCGCGCAGTCCGGTCATGGTGGTTTCCGGCAAATTTGTCGCCACACCGATGGATGGCCGCATTCGTTTGGCTGGCATCGTGGAATTTGGCGGTCTTGATGCGCCACCCTCACGCGCGCCGTTTGAATTGATGCGCAAGAATGCCCGGATGGCCTTCCCGGGTTTGACATGGAAGGAGGAAGTGGAATGGATGGGGCACCGCCCAGCACCAACCGACTCGATCCCGATTATCGGTGAGGCTCCGGGGATCAGCGGTGCGTATATGGGCTTTGGGCACCATCACATTGGCCTGACAGGCGGGCCGAAAACGGGGCGACTTCTGGCCCAGATGATTGCGGGCAGAACACCGAACACTGACATGAGCGTCTACGCGCCCTCGCGTTTCGCAACATAGAAATGACTGGCGAAGAACGCCGGCACCTCAAAACTCAACAGGGAGAAACATGATGAAAAAACTGACAAGCCTTCTGGCAGCAACCGCTCTGACGGCTGCCGCAGCAGCGCCAGTAATGGCAGAGAAATGGGATATGCCGATGGCCTATTCGGCATCAAACTTCCACTCGGCCACGGGCGCGGAGTTCGCCAAATGTGTGACCACCGGCACAGGTGGTGAGATTGAGATTGTCACGCACCCTTCCGGCTCGCTGTTCAAAGGTGCCGACATCAAGCGTGCGATCCAGACCGGGCAAGCCCCGATTGGTGAGCGTCTGCTGTCTGGGCACCAGAACGAAAACGCGCTGTTCGGCTTTGATTCCATCCCGTTCCTGGCCACGTCATTCGATGATAGCGCCAAGCTGTGGGATGCGGCAAAGCCGTCCATCGAAAAGCTGCTGGCTGAACAGAACCTGACGCTGCTTTACGCCGTGCCTTGGCCGCCTCAAGGGCTTTATTTCAAGAACGAAGTGAACTCGGTTGCGGATATGGAGGGGATCAAGTTCCGCTCCTACAACAACGCCACCTCACGCCTGGCCGAACTGACTGGGATGCTGCCCGTCACCATCGAGGCGGCTGAGATTAGCCAGGCCTTTGCCACCGGAGTAGCGGATTCCATGGTATCATCCGGGTCGACCGGCTATGACCGGAAGGTCTGGGAAAGCCTGAACTACTTCTATGAAGTGGATGCCTGGTTGCCGCGCAACTACGTGATGGTGAACTCGGATGTCTGGGCCGGTGTCTCGGATGCGAACAAGAACGTCATCAAAGGCTGTGCGGAACTGGCCGAGTATGCAGGTAACTGGCGCGCCAAGGAATATACCGGCTTTACGCTTCAGGGTCTGCGCGATGGCGGCATGACAGTTGGTCCTGCATCCGAACAGATGACGAATGAGCTGAAAGAAATCGGCGTCACCATGACCAACGAATGGCTTGAGGCCGCCGGAGACGAAGGCAAAGCTATCGTCGACGCGTTCAACTCTCAGTAACCATTCGAATGCGGGCGGCAGTTCATCCTGCCGTCTGCTCCCAATCCACAAAAAGCACAGCGGGGACAGCATGGCGGCAATGCGAGGGCTCAGGTCCGTACTGGATTTCATTTATCTGGCAGCAGGGGTTCTGGCGGCGCTCAGCCTGATTGCCATTCTGGTGTTGATTGTTGTGCAAATGCTGGCCCGTTGGACCGGTGAGGTGTTTCCCGGCGCGCCAGACTATGCTGGATATGCGATGGCCGCTGCGTCTTTTCTGGCCTTCGCCAACGCCCTGAACCGAGGCAGCCATATTAGAGTCTCCATTCTCCTGAACGCGGTTCCCGATGGCTTTCGCAGAATTCTGGAAATCTGGTGCTTTGCGATTGGTTCGGCGGTCATGTGGTATTTCTGCTGGTATGCCTATCGCTTTGTGTACTGGAGCTGGAAGTTCAACGATATCAGCCAGGGGCAAGATAAAACCGCCCTTTGGATACCGCAATCTACCATGCTGATCGGAGCGGTCATTCTGGCCATCGCGCTGACTGATCACCTGTTCCATGTCCTGTTCAAGGGTGATCACCGCATCACCCGTGATCTGGCCGATCAGAGCCACGGAGAGTAAGAGCATGGAAAATATATCCGTTATTATCCTCTTCCTCTTTGTCCTTTTCACCTTGCTGGGCACCGGTGTCTGGGTCGGGCTCGCTCTGATGGGCGTCGCCTGGGTCGGGATGGAGCTGTTCACGACGCGCCCGGTGGGTGATGTGATGATCACGACGATCTGGTCGGCTTCGTCATCCTGGACGCTGACCGCCTTGCCGATGTTCATTTGGATGGGCGAGATCCTCTACCGAACGCGATTGTCCGAAGACATGTTCAAAGGCCTGTCGCCGTGGATGGCACCTTTGCCCGGAGGGCTGGTTCACACGAATATCGTAGGCTGTACGGTGTTTGCCGCGGTATCGGGGTCATCTGCCGCGACGTTGACCACGGTTGGCAAGATGTCGATCCCGGAACTGCGAAAGCGCAACTATCCCGAACGCATGGTCATCGGCACGCTGACCGGCGCGGCAACACTTGGGCTAATGATCCCACCGTCACTGACGTTGATCGTGTACGGCGTTACGATCAACGAGTCCATTACCAAGCTGTTCTTTGCAGGCATCCTGCCCGGTCTTGTGCTTGCCGCAATGTTCATGGGCTATGTCGCCATCTATTCGAAAGTTGGCAAAGACTGGAACCCCAACGATGAGAGCAAGCTGACCTTTTCCGAAAAGATTAAGAACTCTCGCTTTCTGTTGCCAGTGATCCTGCTGATCATGGTGGTAATCGGATCGATGTATCTGGGTTATGCTACGGCGACCGAGGCGGCGGCTTTCGGTGTGATTGGCGGACTGCTACTGGCAGCAGGGCAGGGATCGTTGAACTGGAAGACCTTCACTGAAAGTTTGATGGGCGCAACCCGCACCAGTGCGATGATTGCGCTGATCCTAGCGGGTGCTGCGTTCCTGTCATTGTCGATGGGCTTTACCGGCCTGCCGCGCGGGCTTGCGGATTTGATCGCGGGCTGGGAACTGACCCGGTTCGAACTGCTCATGGTTCTGCTGGTATTCTACGTCATTCTGGGATGCTTCCTTGATGGGATTTCTTCGGTTGTGCTAACCATGGCCGTTGTCGAGCCTATGATCCGGGACGCCGGGATCGATCTGATCTGGTTCGGAATCTTCATCGTGGTCGTTGTCGAGATGGCGCAGATCACACCGCCTATTGGTTTCAACCTGTTCGTGATGCAGGGCATGACTAACCATGAAATGAGCTATATCGCCCGCGCTGCGATCCCGATGTTCCTGATCATGGTGCTGATGGTGTTCGTTCTGATCTGGTTCCCCGAGTTGGCGACGTGGCTGCCCGAAAACCTGCGTCAAAGCCCCGGTGGGTAGACTCCGTTGAACCCGCTTCACCTCGCGGCGCGTCACGGCCCATATGTGTTGGTATCGGGCCTTGCCGCAGGCCTTCTGCTGCCGGGGCTGGCCGCACCGATGCGGCCTCTATTGCCGCCCTTGGTCATGCTCCTGCTGTTTTTGACGCTGCTGCGAATGCAGCCGGGGGCCATTGTGGGTTCGCTGGTTGACCTGCGAAAAGTTGCGGGAACGATTACCGCCTTTCAATTGGTTTTGCCGTTGTCTGTCGTTGGGATTGGAATTGCCTGCGGATGGACCGGTTCGCCAGTTTTTTTGGCATTGCTTGTCATGGCTGCAGCCCCATCAATATCCGGCAGCCCCAATATGTGCCTGATGATGGGCTATTCTGCGGAACCGGCGATGCGACTGGTCGTGGTTGGAACGGCTGTTTTGCCACTGACCGCGTTACCGATCTTTTGGCTGATGCCGGAACTGGGTGATCTCAGGGCGGTCCTGATGACCGCGCTTCGGCTTTTTCTTACCATCACAATAGCAATTCTCGCGGCTGTCATATTGCGCCGCACGATGCTGCGCCAACCTTCAAAGTCTACGCTTTTGAACGTGGAAGGTGCGGCAACGATTACTCTGTCCGTTTTCGTTGTTGGCCTGATGCCATCACTGAGCGCAACCGCACTTGTGGACCCGCGTGTCGCGCTGTTCTGGATCGCGTTTGCCTGTCTGATCAACTTTGGGGCTCAGGTTGTCTCATTCCAATTCACACGAACTCGAATGCCCGGTGCCGAGGCTACGGCGGTGTCTCTGATCGCCGGAAACCGGAACATCGCAATATTCTTCGTTGCACTGCCACCTGAAGTGACCGCGCCGATCATGGTGTTCATCGGGGCCTATCAGATACCGATGTACCTGACGCCGCTGATCATGCGCCGACTGTATCAGACGGCTTCCGCAACCAGTTGATTTAAGTCAGAGACGTTGGTGGAACCAGCCCTACTGCCGATCCCCGACCCCGACACTGACATAGGCCTCAAAACCCGATCCCAGCACCATGGTGGACGAGTAGATATTGCGCAGGTCGACCATGCGGGGCGATTTCATCGTCTCCGCCAGTTCGCTCAGGTTCAGGGCGCGGAACTCGTTCCATTCTGTCAGCAAGACAACAACGTCCGCATCTTTGGCCGCGGCGTAGGGATCATCCATCCACTTGACGCCAGGAAGCAGCGCTTCCCCCTCGGCACGGCCTTGCGGATCGACAACGCGGACCTGGGCACCGCCACCGATCAGGGCGGGAACGATAGTCAGGGAAGGTGCGTCGCGCATATCATCGGTGTTGGGCTTGAAAGTCACACCCAGAACCGCCACGGTCTTGCCATTGAAGCTGTCATCGCAGGCATCCCGGATCTTCTCGATCATCCGCTTCTTGACCTCATCGTTCACACGAATGACGGTTTCGGTGATCTGCATCGGGTGGGCAAAATCCTGTCCGATCCGGGCAAGTGCAGCGGTGTCTTTCGGAAAACACGAGCCGCCATAGCCAGGGCCTGCGTGCAGAAACTTGTTGCCGATCCGCCCATCCAGACCAATACCGCGCGCCACCTCTTTGACATCGCCGCCTGCCCGCTCGCAAAGACCGGCGATTTCATTGATGAACGTGATTTTGGTCGCCAGGAATGCGTTCGCCGCGTATTTGATCATCTCGGCGCTTTCTAGATCAGTGGTCAGGATCGGAAAGTCACGCAGATAAAGCGGGCGGTAAATCTCGGCCATGACATCCGCCGCTCGTTCGCTTTCGACCCCTACGACAACACGATCCGGGCGCATAAAATCATCAATTGCAGCGCCCTCGCGCAGGAATTCGGGGTTCGATGCGACGTCGAATTCCGCCTTCGGATTTGCACCCGAGACAACTTCATGAACCTTGCGGTTGGTGCCGACCGGGACAGTCGATTTGGTTACGACAACCGTATAGCCGGTGATGGCCTGAGCGATTTCTTCGGCGGCGGCCATCACATAAGTCAGATCAGCGTGCCCGTCCCCGCGTCTCGTAGGTGTGCCCACCGCGATGAACACCGCGTCCGCGCCGTCGACCGCAGCGGCCAGGTCGGTGGTAAAGGTCAGGCGGCCAGCAGCCACGTTCTTGGCCATGAGCACATCAAGGCCCGGCTCGTAAATCGGCACCTCTCCATTCTGAAGCATCTTGATCTTGCGATCGGATTTATCGACGCAAATCACATCATGGCCAAAGTCCGAAAAGCAAACCCCGGACACCAAACCGACATATCCGGTGCCAATCATCGCAATGCGCATTTATCGAATTCCTTCTTTTGGGTTTCGCCAATGGCGCATTTCCTGGTCTCTTTCAACCGCTGAACTAAGAGCTTTTGGGGCTCGATAATTACAACCGCCTAGGCATTGCCGGCTGCTTTCGACAACAGCTCGGCACTTCTGAGGTGTTGCGGGCGATAGGGCAAAATCATCAGACTGTCTCTTGGCGACCGAATATGCTTGTTGTGGTGAATTGTTCAAGTGCTGTTCGTGGCTTGCGTTGAACTGGCTATCTGGTCTCGGCGAAGAACGGCGTGTTGCGATCAAGATTCGTTGCCAGATCGGATTTTCGACGATGGCATTCGTTCGACCGCTGGCGCGCATTCTCAATCCTACACGTAATATCAGGCACTTCTTCGCTTCAGCAGGCGTTGGGCATAGCCAGAATGCGAAGCTTCATATAGTCTCACAATCAGTTTTCGTGGTGTCGAGCGGCGGTGCGAGCAATCTGTTAATTATTTTAAGGCTTCGCGATGGGGGGCATGTTCTCGTTTTTGGGTTCCGGGGAAGGCGTTGGCCTTAAATCTCCACGCCGCATGAGCGCCGGTCGCGGAGCGCGCTGATGGTGCTGCACCCCACCGGCCCGGAAACTGATCTTGGCGCGATGGAGCACCGCCATCTGACTGTCATGATGGTGGATCTTGTCGAGTCCACGGTATTGGCTCAAATGCTTGAGCCCGAAGATTTGCTGTCTACGACATTACGTTATCATAAACTGGTCGAACAAATTGCCGATGAGTTCGGGGGCAGGGTGCTGCAGATCGTGGGCGACGGTATCCTCGTCGCCTTTGGTTGGCCTGCTGCGTCTGAAAATAATGCCGAGCGCGCCCTACGCGCGGCGCTGCGCATCCACACTGATCTGCCCGCAATGGCGGGTCCGCTCGATCTCAGGTGTCGGATTGGGATCGCATCCGGCGTGGTTCTTGTCGGGGACATCGCGCTTGGGACCAATATTCAGCCCGACGCGATTTTTGGATCGACGCTAAATCTTGCGGCACGTCTTCAGTCGTTGGCGACCCCCGGTGGAACAATGGTTTCTGCGGCAACACGAGCGCTTGGGGCCGAGCAAATGGAGTTCGAGCCGCAAGGCGTTCAGAACCTCGCGGGGTTCGACCGGCCTGTTCCAGTTTATCGATTGACCGGTGAAGGCAAGGATCAGGCCCGCCGCCATAACCGCACCCCGTTGCTTGGCCGCAAAGCCGAACGCGGACAACTCCGCCGCGCGTGGAAAGATGTGGAAGCCGGAAGAGGGCGGGTGATTCACATATTGGGTGAGGCAGGGATTGGCAAATCGCACCTGATCCGTGATCTGCGTTCGTCGGTCGGGCCGCAGGCATGGGTGACCTATCACTGCAGCCCGTTCCATGTCAGCACACCGTTCTTTCCCTTCATATCACAGGTCGAACGGTGGTGCGGCATCCACAATCAGGACGATATTGCCGCGCGTCGCAACCGGTTGTCAGAACATCTGAGCGATATTCTGGACGACGCGCAACTTCGCACGCTGTATTTCATTCTTGCCCCGGGCCCTGGCGACAGCGGGACGACCAGTGAGGACGAACTGCGCGCGCAACTGAGTGACATATTCATCCGCGTCTACCAAAAACTCAGCCGAGAGGGGCCGGTGCTTGTCGTGGTTGAGGATATGCAATGGGTCGACCCATCGACCCTTTCGGTGCTGCGCGACGTGGCCGAGCATCTGACATCACTTCCCGTCCTGATGTTGATGGTTTCGCGGATGCCGGCGCCATCAGCGATCAAAGAGAGCATACCGTCTCTTGAGCAATTGTCGCTTCCACCGCTCGATGATGCGACATCGTCAGAACTGGCCAAGGCGGCCTCGGGTGAGCGCCTTGACGACCGCACCACGGCGCAGATTTTGGCGCGGGGCAATGGCGTGCCCCTTTTCATCAAGGAGTGCTCTGCCGCCATCGCTGCGTCGCCTGAACGTATCGTGGACAACATTCCCGCCACGTTGCATGACCTCCTGGCGCAACAGGTGGACGAGGTCGGAGAACTCCGACGCGCCGCGATCGAGGCCGCTGTTATTGGTGGTGCCTTTGGGGCACCTTTGCTGGCTCAGATCAGTGAACTGACTGAAGACGAGTCCGAAGACGCTATCTTCGGGCTCGCCGCCACGGGTATTTTGCAACATCTGCCCGGCGCGAATGACGACGCAGAAATGATCTGGCGGTTCCGCCATGAATTGGTGCGCGAGGCGGCATATCAAAGCCTTGTGCGGGACCGTCGCATTCATTTGCATCGACGCACGGCAGAAGCCCTTGCCGCCCAACCGGAAGCCGCCCGACAGCCTGAACAAATAGCGCGGCACTGGGAACTGGCCGGTGAAACAACGAAGGCGGTGGCCGCCTGGTCGGAGGCCGCGCGGCTGAACCTGAGGCGGCACGCAAATCGCGAAGGGGCTCAGCATGCCCGAAACGGATTGCGGCTGTTGGACGAGTTGCCCGCAGACCAACGCGATGAAGCTGAATTGAACTTGCAATTCCTTCTGGCCGCTGCCGAACGCGTGCATGTCGGTTATGGTGCCGAGCCCGCAATCGATGCCTTTGGGCGCAGTTTTGAACTGGCTGAAAAGCTGGGCGACAGACGTACTCTTGTTCGCGCGGGCAGGGGTCTCTTTACCGCTGCAATGGTCAAAGGTGATTACCAGAACGCCGAGCAATGGGGGCAAGCGATCATCGATGCGTATGACGATCACCACACCCGAATGGTCGGAAACTACATCTGTGGGGCCGCGCTATCCCCGCGCGGTCGGTTTCAGGATGCGGCAGCAGCTCTGGAACAAGCGGCGTCTCATGCGGATGCGCATCGCGCCGAAGCTGGAAACAGCCCCGATATTGCAGCCGTGATACAAATCGAGAGTATGAGCGCGCTGGTTGACAGCTTTCAGGGCAAAACTGAGGCGGCACTCGCCAAAGCCAAGCGGGCAGTTGACGCCGCGATTGCATCGGGCCAGCCCTTGATCATCGCAAATGCAATGCATTGGTTGACCGAAATCCACATGCAGATGGACCACCCGGATTATGCGCGTATGGCCAAGGCGCTGAGCGCGGCTGTTCAGGACAAGGGCGGCCCTTATTACCAAGCTGTTGCGACGGCCCATCTTGCCGGGGCTGCCATCAGAACCGGCGAGGCCACAGAGGGCGTGGCCATGCTGCAGGCCGCTTGGGGAAGGATGCACGCAACGGGTGCCGAGGCGGCTGGCGTGCTCGTCAACGCCGAGCTCGCACGGGGCTATCTTGCTCTGGGTGAGATTCAAAAAGGGTTGGATGCGGTGGGGGCTGGTCTGACATGTGCAGAAAACACTGACGAGCGGAACTATGAAGCTGAAATCTACCGGATAAAGGCGGCTCTTCTACTGGAACAAGGTGGTCCGTTCGACGCGGCTGAGGCGGCTTTGCGTGAAGCTATTGCCGTGGCAAATAATCAGGGCGCGGCGCTGTATGAATTGCGCGCGCTGAGTGATCTTGCCTGCATCCGGCCAGCCGATACGGAAGTTGCCGCGCGGATTACTGAGCTGGAAGAGCGCGGTCGCGTCTTAGGTCCCGCCGGGACGTCGACCTAAAGTGCAGTCTTCGGGTTGCAGGTCCAAGCCAACAAAACGCGCCACCTGCGAGAATGACGAAGTTTTCTTCAACAACTGAAAACCTTTCTCTGAAAAAGTCTCAGCCGAGTACAAGTTTTTGGACACCATCGGGTTGTTCATAAGCTGCGTGATTGCGTCATACGCCACCATCGATGTCATCAGATCGCCCATGATCACATCGCCCTTGTGCTGTTCCGCAAAGAGACCAGGGAACAACTCGACCCTATTGACGTCGCAATAAAGCCGGCTCAGGTCGGCAATCAATTCGTCCGCAAACGGCTGATCACCAACCATCTCAGTAAAGTTTGAATGCGGTTTGCGGCAGAAATGATGACGATAAGTGTTCAGCGACGGAAGACGCGCCTTACGCGTCAGGGCAATTGTAGCTTCGACAGGGGCAGGAGCACCGGGCGCAGGCCTTTGGAACAGGAAATCGGGCGTGTTGCGCAGCGACATGCGGGCCGCAGGTTGGCGCGACAATGATCGGATCATTTCCGCCAAGCCCGTTTGTTCGACCAGTCGTGGATTGAATCTGAACCCCTCCGGGCCAACCTGTGCGCCGTCGATTATGAATCGCTCGGGGATCATCGAATGCCAGCGGTAGAGCAAATTGAACTCAATCGCGATCTGGTTGGAATGATGCCACGGTTGCCAGCGATTGACGCCAACAGGCAGTTTGAATGGCATATTGGCGATGTGGGCGATGTAGTCCTCAAGCACAAGCTTGATCAGCAATGCGATCAAGGTGCAGCGTGTGGTCTGGAACACACGCTCTTTATCCCAGCCTGATATGCCGCGCTTTTCGCGCCACAACAGATCGGCAAAGGTGTTATGGGCGCGCAACATCAGTGTATTGATCGCGATATAACCTATGGTACCATTGCCATTATCGAGCCCGGTTGCATGAAAATCGAGCAGTAGCTGGTCAATCGCGTGATCGCTGAGACCCGGATGCGCCCGTTTCACCGCATTCCACAGCTTGCATGGATCGTGCAGGGGCTTTCCGTAATTCTCGCCAGTGGCAAGACTGCCATCAAAGGGGGGCGCAAGCTTAACACCACCGGATTGGTTCTTTTGAAACAGCTTCGGGGCCCACATCTCGCCTTGTGTATCCAGACGAAAGGCCAACCGGTGGGTTAATTCATTGGTATCGGGATCGCGTTCGCGCAGCATGTCGGTCTGAAAATCGTTCAGCCCGTAGATTTGGCACAGATCGACCTCGTGGTTCGAATCCGTCTGATCAACCGGTCCTTTCGCCCCAAAGGTGCGCAGGAAACTGTCGGTAAACCATTGTGCGGCCGAGATAAACAAAAGTGTCGATCCTTGCGGGCACATCAAGGTAAGCGGGCTGCCATCCATTTGTGTCCGTCGGCGAAAGAGATCAGCAACTTCGCTTTCCGACGGCAGGACGGGTGAGAGGTCTTCTGGCGTTGTATGCCGACCGATCCAGCGATGGGAAAACACGCCGGGCCATGTCGTGTAGTCTGCGCCCATCGTATAGGGCCGCGGTCGGTGGATCTTCGCGGCGTTTGCAAGCCTGATCGCGGCTAAATAGCTCGTAACGGGTGGGGAGATCTTGAATCCGAGTTTGATCAGATCATCAACGTCCAGCATCAATACATCTCCGTTTGGTCATCGATTCGGGAACCGGGCGCTGGCCAAGCTCAGATAGGTTCTGAGCCGGATCGCATTAATCGGTCCTAAAGGTTCGTGATCTGCCGTGACACGCCAGGGCGCGAAGCTCATCGCGTCTCCATTCTGCGGATCAAATTCTGCACCTTTGGGAATCGTGATATCCGCCACGGGCGTGACGGTATGATGGTACGGATCAAGAGGTGCATCTGGTTGCGGGTCGCATGCCCACCGGATGCGATTGTCGAGCACATCGAATTCGTCGGCCGGGCGCGGGGGCTCAATCACACACAGCTCGAAGTGATTTTCTCCATCGGCCACGTCTTGCCGCAAACACTGCCCGATCCCATCTGGGTCGTCTACCGGATGTGCCGGAATTTTTGGTTTCGCGCTGCGGGCCAAGTATCTGACCGTTAGATCGGGGCCCAGCCGATACGGTGTTGTCGACCAGAAATGGACCTCAAAAGGCGAGTGCATATAGTTCGAGGCAAAATCACTCGCGACGCGAAACTGACGCTTGCCTTCACGAGTGAGGAAGGCGCGAAATCCTGCGCGCAGCCCTTTGGTGATCAACCTAAGGCTCCATTTTCGTCGCCCTTTGATCGCGTGCTGGACCGCTTGTAATGTGGCGACAAGCCTGCCCAATCGCTCATATTCATCGGGGACGTAGCTGGGAAACACATCCTGATCGACCAATACAAAATCGAACTCGTCGCTGAGTTGTGTGGTCCCCAGATGCGCAAGTGCTTCGGCGTCGATCAGCTTGGGGCCTGGCACGTCAAAAAGCTTGATCGCCATCCCGTGGGCATCCGATTTCCGGTCATCCAGATGCGCGCCGTTGGAAAAGCGAAGTGCGGCTGAATAGGCTGCGGGCTGTTCAAACAGGCCGTGACGGAACTGTTCTGGTAGATCGTTTCTGACGGTGAATATTGCAGCCACACACCCGTGACTGCGCCCATGCTGAGCCCTTAAGCGATGGCCTTTCCACCGTGCAACGGCCTCGAGATTGTGGTCAATGACATCATCAACAATATCCGGCGGCAATGCGTTTTGCGAAACATGTGTCAAAGAACCGTCTCCTTGGATAAACCCAGGCAATGATCAAACAGGGGTAAGGTGCTGACAAAGCTAAACCTCTAAATTTGTTCAGCTTACCTCAGATTGTCTAATTTCCAAACACACCAACTATGGACAACCGTGGCCAGACAAATTCGGCGCGCAGCCCAAGCTATTCGGTTGGTGCTTCGGACACGTGGTTGGCGGCGCTCGATCCTCGACCAGAGTTGGGTGCCTTCGACTTTATCATTGACGTGTCCGGTGTTCTCGGGCACTCAATCGATTGATGGTTCCCGGTGGCGTTGCCGCGGGATGAAAAGGGAATACGGTGAGGCTTGCCAAAAGGTGCCAATTCCGTAACTGCCCCCGCAACTGTAAGCGGTGAGCAAGGCCAAACAGCCACTGGTCCACAGGATCGGGAAGGTTGGCCGAGCGCGGACCCGCAAGTCAGGAGACCTGCCATCAGATGTTTAACCAACCCGGGGCGGGGCGTCCTGGAAGGAGGCTTTGATGGCGCGTCAATCGCGTGTTTACATTGTCGGCAGCTTCCGCATGCGCTTGGAAACAAGTGGAGTGGACCATGCCAGATACGCCTGATCATTTCATTCTAGTCTGCGAAAGCTGCACTGAAGGGCTGCCCCTTGATGAAATTTGCGATGCGTTGACTGGGAAATTACCTCGCAGTTTTGCGATCCGCGCGTCGTCTTGCATGGCAGGCTGCGATAGTCCCAGAACGGTTGGGTTCCAGGCCGTAGGAAAGGCGCAATACCTTTTTGGTGGCATTCAGACCGCGGATGAGGTGCAGGCGCTGGCTGAGTTTGCAGCGCAGTATCGTGAAAGCCCGGATGGCTGGACAAATGCCACTGATCGCCCGCAGGCGTTGTCCAATAAAACCCTCTCGCGCATGCCGCGGATCGAACAGGGAGCATCGCAATGACGTTGCCACCCTTTCTGATTGCCGAAAACCTTGAGTATTATGCCCTTAACGGAGATGTCCTGTTGCAGGGCGTCTCGTTCGAGTTGGACGAGGGTTCCATTCTAGCCATCGCCGGCCCGAACGGGGCGGGGAAAACGACGCTTCTCAATCTGTTGTGCGGCGCTGAGCCGCTGGCACTTGGCGATGTTCGGATCAAAGGACGCAGTCTGAAAAAGCTCACGGCCAAAGAGCGTGCGCGCATGATTGCAGTGGTAGGTCAGCAGGAACTGCCCGATGGACGCTTGGCGTTACGCGATTATGTTGCGCTGGGGCAAATACCCATCCGTGCGGACCGCTCTGCCGAAGGCCACGCGCAAGAGCTGGACCGGATTTTAGACCTGACTGGTCTCGCCAATCTCGCGGACAAGCGCATGGCCCAACTGTCCGGAGGCGAACGTCAGCGTGCCCATATCGCGCGCGCTTTGGCGCAAAACCCTTCGTTGCTGTTTCTGGACGAACCGACCAACCATCTGGATCCTGATGCAAAAGGGCGGATGCTGTCTTTGGTCGCCGAGCTTGGGATCACCGTGGTCATGATCGTACACGATCTGGTCATGATCCCCGAATTCGCCACACACGTGGCGCTGATGAAATCGACCCGCATGATCGAGTTTGGGTCGGTGGACAAGGTGCTGACACCCGAAAGAGTCCGCGAAACTTTTGGCGTTGATTTCCTCTGCTTTCTCCACGAAGGCCGCGTGATTCCGGCGCTTGATATTCGAAGAACCACAGTCTCAACTTAGTCGAAGGAACACACTGAGATGAAATACATCTGGCCCGTGGCGTTGGCCACCGCCATGGCAAGCGGTGCTGCTGCGCAAGAAGTCACCGTAGACAACTGCGGCGAACCGCTGGTTTTTGATACCGCGCCCGAGCGCCTGGTTGTGCATGACATGAACATGACCGATATGGCCTTTGCATTGGGTCTGCAGGACAAGATCGTCGGCCTGACCGGCATCACCGGCTGGTACAAGACCAGCCCTGATTTTGATGCTCTGCGCGGCGACATCCCCGAGCTTGCGCCGAAATATCCGACCGTCGAAAACCTGGTGGCGGTTGAACCCGACCTGTTCTTTGCCGGTTGGTACTATGGCATGAAGCCGGGTGGTGATGTGACCCCAGATACACTGGAACCGTTCGGAATCAAGACCTTGGTTCTAACCGAAAGCTGTGTCCATCTGGACAAGGATCGCCCCGAAGCCAGCATGGATCTTCTGTTTGGCGATGTGTTGCGCTTGGGCAAGGTGATGCAAGTCGAAGACAAGGCCGAAGCTCTGGTCTCGGGCTGGAAAGAGCAGCTGGCAGCGATCGAAGCCAAGACTGCTGAACTGCCCAAGCCCCGCGTCTTTCTTCTGGATGGTCCTGCAGATGCTCCGTTTACCGCTGGTAAATTCGCGATTCCCGATGCGATGATCACAGCCGCCGGTGGTGAAAACGTCACTCATGACATGGACACGAGCTGGGGCCGCACTTCGTGGGAGGCCGTTGCCGCATCGAACCCGGAATTCCTGGTTTTGTTGGATTATCAGACCGGCAATGGCGCCGAGGACACCTTCAAGTTCCTGCAGGAACATCCCGTCATGTCGCAGACTGACGCCGTCAAGAACGAGCGCTGGATCGGATTGCGCTACGAGGAGCTGACGCCGGGACCGGCAAATATCGAAGCGATCTCGAAGATGGCGCGCGCGATGCATCCGGGTCAGAGCTGATATGGGCCGATTGGGCCTGACGTTGTTGCTGGGGGCGGTCGTTCTGACCGCCCTTTTGCTGATTTCCACGATCTACGGCACAACCTCGATTCCTTTGTCCGACACCTTCACCGCGATATTGCGCGGTACCGGGTTGCAGGACGGAGAGATGTCACCGCTGCATAGGATCGTATTCGACCTGCGATTGCCCCGCGCTTTGTTTGCAGCCGTGATCGGTGGCGGGCTGGGCATCGTTGGCGTGGTGCTGCAAACGACCACACGTAATGACCTTGCCGATCCATTTCTGTTCGGCCTGTCCTCGGGCGCGGCAGCGGGGGCGGTGTTTGTAATTACCGTGACCGGAGATATTCTGGGTTTCTGGACTCTGCCGCTGGCTGCCTTTTGCGGCGGTCTTGTGGCGTCGGGCATCGTGCTGGCGCTGGTTCATGGGCTTCGCACTAGCGCACCGGAAAAGCTGATCCTTGCGGGTCTGGCTGTGTCATTTTTGTTTTCGGCCATCACCAACTATCTGATCTTCGCCGGTGATAGCCGCGCCGCTCATTCTGTCATCTTCTGGATGCTGGGGGGGCTGGGCCTGGCCCGTTGGGAGACGTTCCCGCTGGTGTGCATCGGTCTGCTGCTGATCCTGAGCTATTCGCTTTATCGCAGCCGCTGGTTGGATGCGCTGCTGACCGGGGATTTGACTGCCGCTACTCTGGGTGTGCCGGTTCGGGGTCTGCGGTTCAGCATGTTTTTCACCGCAGCGTTGGCAACGGCCGTGTTTGTTTCCGTAGCCGGAGTGATTGGTTTTGTCGGTCTGATGGTGCCGCATATTGCACGCGGGATCGCAGGTCCCTTGCACAAAAACCTTCTACCAACCGCCGCTATGGTTGGTGCTGCCTTGTTGACCGGCTCTGACATTCTCAGCAGGCTTATGCTGGCTCCGCAGGAATTGCCGGTGGGGATCGTCACAACTTCAATCGGATCGGTGTTTGTATTCTTGCTTTTATTCAGGACTGCGAGAAATCAACGGTAAGGCCCTCGATCTTCGCTCACAAGATATTTCGTCCTGATCAGGTCTGAGCCGAGTTTAAACCTTTCCGTCAGCCGCTTGGCCGAGCCACTTGAACACAAGCTTGGCGCGGTCGGATGAGGTGTTGTGTAGTTTCACGTAGAAATCCAGTTGCGATGAGATGGTTTGCGGCAACAGCCTGACCAGCTTTCCGGATGCGATCAGTTCCGAGGTCAGTCCTTCCCATCCCAGCACTGCGCCCATATCGTCCTGAGCGGCCTGAAGCGCAATCGTGTAATTGTTGACCCGATGCGCGGAATTCAGCGGGCCTTCATAGCCCAGTTTACGGGTCCAGGCACGCCAGTCGGTCCAGCCGGTATCCGGAGCGTCGAGATGAATTAGGGGGACCCTGGCAATATCTTCAACACGTTTGATGGGATTCTGTTGCGCAAACCTTGGGCTGCAAAGCGCCATGATCTTGTCGTGAAATAGTGTCTTGAAGATGCCCGCTTCGCGACTGGAATCGCCGTAATGGATACTTAGGTCGCATTTTGACGTGTCGATGCCGAGGTCAGTCACGACCTGCGTCACGGAAACATGTCCGTATTGCTTCCAGAATTGCGCAAGGCGCGGGGTGAGCCAAAGTGAACTGACAGCCGTGGTTGAGCGGATCGTTACACCTTTTCTGTCATATTGACGCCGCAACTGCCCAAGTGCTTCGCTGATGCCTTCCAGACCACGTTGAAGGGCAACAAGAAGATAAGCACCGCTTTCAGTAAGTTCCACGCCGCGATGATGGCGCAGAAACAGCGCGCATTGCAGCTCGTTTTCCAGCGCTTTGACCTGATGGCTGATTGCGGCCGGCGTGACGTTCAGCTCTTCTGCAGCGGTCTTGAAGCTTACATGCCGCGCAGCAGCCTCAAAGCTGATAAGCGAACTTACAGGTGGAAGATCGTAGGGCCTGTTGAGCAAGGTGATTTGACCTGTGATGTTTTTTACATCCAATATTATATAAGCACTATCCGAAGATCAGGCTTAGCTGATCTTATTCAAAGTGAATCTTTTTGCAATTGCCCGCCAGCGGTTCACGGTGAAAATTCGCCACAACCGTTTGAGACATGATCAAGGGATGTGCCAAAGGTCCTCAAAACTCTTGGCGTTCATATCGATCTTTCCTCATGCAATGCGACCCCCGGTTGGTCGTGCACAAGTTGAAGGAGTTGCAGTATGCAGTCACATGCAAAAGTCGTGGTTGTCGGTGGCGGATGCGTCGGGGCGTCAATTCTATATGGGCTGACCGAACATGGATGCTCTGATGCCGTTATGCTGGAACGCACCACACTGACCTCGGGTTCGACGTGGCATGCGGCTGGTTTGCTAGTAACCTTTGTGCGGTCGCACAACGTGTCGAAGATGACGATGGAAACCATCCGCATCTACACCGAGGTGGAAGAGAAGATGGGCAGTTCGGTCGGGCTGCGTAAGGTAGGACAACTGCGGGTCGCCAATACCGAAAAGCGCTGGGATGAGTTCCAGTCCTATATCTCGATTGCCGAAGCTGCAGGCGTGCCCTGCCAACTGCTGACGCCGGAGGAGATTGCCGAGATTCATCCCTTGCTGAATCAAAGTTCAGATATTCGGGGTGGTATTCTGCACACGGAAGACGGTTATGTGAATCCCGCCGACATTACCATGGCATTGGCCAAGCTCGCGCGGGATGCCGGCGCCAAGGTATACCAGAACACCGAAGCGCAGGCTTATGAGAAGCTGGACAATGGCCACTGGAAAGTGACCACCAATCAGGGTGAGATCACCTGCGAGCATCTGATCTTTGCCACCGGCAACTACGCCCGCGAAAATGCGCGCCGCGTGGGGCTGGACCTGCCATGTATCCCGATCGTTCACCAGTATTGGACGACCGAGACGGTGCCGCTGTTGAAAGAGCGCCGGGCGCAAGGCTTGCCCGAATTCCCAATCCTGCGGGATGAGGACTACGGCGCTTATCTGCGCGAAGATGTGGGCGGGATCCAGTTCGGGCCGTATGAATTCACCAAAGACCTCAAACTGTTTGCCGAGGATCGTGTCCCGCCCGAGTTCGGAGCCGATCTGTTGCCCGAGGATTTTGATGCCGTGGAAACCCAATGGGAACGCGCCATCGAACGGGTGCCAACCTTGGGTGAGGTTGGGATCAAGGCCAACACCCGTGGCCCGTTCCAGATGACCCCGGACGAGCTGCCTCTGGCCGGACCCGCACCGGGGCATGAGAACCTTTGGCTGGCCGAAGGCATGCCAGGTGGCATCCTCTGGGGCGGCACCGTTGGTAACCGTTTGGCCAAATGGATCGTCGATGGCGATCCGGGCATGGATATGTCGGAGCTCGACCCGCGTCGATTCTCGGACTACGCCTCAAAACGTTGGACCATGGATAAGGTGCGCGAGACATGGGGCACCCATATGGATGCGCATGTTCCGGGTGAGGACTTCCCGGATGCGCGCCCGATGAAGACCATGGGGTCATATGATCTTTTGACTGCTCAGGGCGCGGTTTGGACCAGCTTTAACGGCTACGAATTTCCTCGCTGGTTTGCCAAATCGCCCGAAGAGGCGATCCCCGAACACAGTTTCCGCCGCACCAACCATATGGAGCGTGTTCAGGAAGAGGTGCGCACCACCCGTGAAGAGGCTGGCTTCATCGAAATGTCGCCGATGACCAAGTTCACAGTGCGCGGGCCGGGTGCCGCCAAATGGCTGGATAGCCTGATGGCCAACAAGCTGCCCAAGGTGGGCCGCATGACCTTGTCGCTGATGTTGAACGATAAGGGCGGCATGGATGCGGAGTACACAATCGTGCGCTATGCCGACGACGATTTCTACCTGATATCGACGCCGAACTGGCGAGCCTACAATTGGGATCAGTTACAGCGCGTGCTGCCAGGTGATGGCTCGGTGGTGATCGAGGATATCTCAGAACAGCTGGGCGTGATCGCACTGGCCGGGCCCAAGGCACGGGACATCCTGCAACCATTGACCGATAATGATTTGTCGAACGAAGCATTCCCATGGCTGTCGGCACAGATGGGCGAGGTGGGCTATGCCAAAGGTGTGCACTTGTTGCGCGTCTCCTACACCGGTGAGTTGGGATGGGAACTGCACCACCCGGTCGGGTACAATCGCCACCTCGTTGATTTGCTGCTGAAATCGGGTGTGAAACCTTTCGGGCTTGAAGCGTTGGAGTCGATGCGGCTTGAGAAATCCTATCGCGCAATCAACCGCGAAATCTGCAAGGACCTGACCCCATATGAGGCCGATTTGGGCCGTTTCGTTGCAATGACCGAGAAGATCGGCGGGCAGGTGGCCGAACGTGATTTCATCGGCAAAGCCGCGTTGCAACAGCAGCAGGAGCAGGGTGGATACAACACACTGGTCACACTGAAGCTGCCGTTCTGCGACACCTCGGTGATGTTTGACGAAGGCGTCTATGCCGATGGCAAGCTGATCGGACGCGTCACTTCGGGCGGGTTCTCGTATTACTGCAACCACGACATTGCGATGGCGCTGGTTCCACACGAGATGACGGCACCCGGCACCAAAATGCAGGTGCTCATCCACAATGAAATGCGCGAGGCCGAAGTGATCGATACCTGCGCCGTTGATCCCACCAGCGCCCGCGCGCGCGCCTGATCCGGAGGATTTGAGATGGCAGAAGTCAAAGCACGCTCGGGCCGTGGCGGTGGACGTGCCGCGCGGGTCAAGGCTCGCACCAACCCGCCCCCAGTCTACTTGTCGACGCTGAACCGCAAAGTTGGCCCGATTGATCTGCTTGGTCCCGAAGGCGTTGAGAAAATCCACAACGCGGCCATGACTATACTTGAAACCACAGGGATTGAGTTCCGCGATCCGGTGGCATTAGCGGATTGGAAGAAGTACGGTGCGGATGTGCAGGGTGAGCGGGTGCGCATCGGACGCGAGATGCTGATGGACCTGATCTCGGCCGTTCCCTCGGAATGGGGCTATGCCGCGCGCAACCCGGAACGCTCGCTGCGGGTGGGCAATCGGCATTCGGTCTTTGCCAATGCGTATGGTGCGCCGTTTGTCTATGGTCTGGATGGTGTGCGCCGCCCTTCGATGCTGGAGGATGCGCATAACTTCTTCAAACTCAGTCAGATGAGTCAGTCGATGATGGTGCCGGGTATTTTGCCGGTTGAGCCGCAGGATGTCCCCGTGCCGCAACGCCACTTGGAGCTGGTTCATGCCGCGCTGACGCTGACCGACAAACCGATCAAGGGTTCAGTTCTATCCGAACAGGCAGCGTTGGACTCGGTAGAGATGACTCGCATCGTGTTTGGTGAGGAGTTTGTTGACAACAATGTGGTGATGGCAGCCCTGCTGAACTGCAACACACCGTTGGTCTGGGATGAGACCATGTTGCAGAGCCTACGCGTCTATGCCGCCGCCAACCAGCCCTGCCTGCTGTCGCCCTTTGTTCTTGCCGGGGCGAGCACACCTGCAAGCCCGCAGGGTGGTGTCGCGCTGCTGATTGCAGAATCTCTGGCCGGTATGGCCTACAGCCAGATCATCCGGCGCGGAGCCCCGATGGTGCTGGGGGTGGCAATCATGGGCGTTTCGATGAAGACAGGTGCACCGATGATGGGCTCTCCGGAACCCGGGCTGATGAACCTTCTGGTGGGGCAGATGGCACGGTTTTATGGTGTGCCATGGCGGACCTGTACCATGTGGACCGGATCGAAATCCCCGGATATGCAGGCTGCGTTCGACACCGCAAACACCATGTGGCCGGTGCTTCTGGGCGGTGCAAACTACATCGTACACTCAGCAGGCTTCCTTGAAGGCGCGCTTGGGGTCAGCTACTCAAAATGGGTGCAGGACGCGTTGCAGTTGGAGAACTTCCACCGTTTCTTCAGCGGCCTGCAAGAGGAAAATCTGGACACGTTGCTGGGCGACATTGACAAAATCGGACCGGGTGGGCACTTCCTTGGTACTGACCACACGCGCGAAAACCCAATGCATATGAACCACTTGCAAAACAATGACAGCTTTGAACAGTGGGAAGCAGAAGGTGCTAAAACCGCAGAAACCGTTGGCACGGAAGAGGCGCAGCGTATGCTGAACACCTACGTCCAACCACCAATGCCGGACGATCAGCGCGGGGCGTTGGATGAATTCGTCGCTAAGAAGCGGGTGGAATACAGCGCCTAAACAGATCTGCAAGCGGGCACTTATGTGCCCGTTTCCTCAACCAACGACAGGATTAGGCACATGGCCGATAACTCGACGATCGCTCTCTCACTCGACGAAGTAGAGGAATTGGCAAAATCTGTCCTTGTGGCTGCAGGCATGGATGAACATGGCAGCACGGTTCTGGCCGGGCTTGTGCGGATGAGCGAGCGCGACGGCCCGCGTAGCCATGGGTTAAGGATGTTGCCTGTTTATGCGCAGAGCTTTTCTTCGGGATATGCCAACCCCGAGGCCGACCCGAGTGTCGAACGGATCGCACCGGGGGTTCTGCGCGGAGATGGTGACAATGGCTATTACCAGATCGTGGCCGCCAAAGCGCGAGACGAACTTATTGAAATGGCGCGCGCGAATGGTATTGCCGCGTTTACTTGTGCCAATTGCCACCATCTGGGGGCACTACGTTTCGATACAGGTCTGCTGGCGGACGCTGGGCTGGTAGCGCTAGGTGTTGTGAACTCGCTCTCGATGGTGGTGCCGCAAGGCGGCACCCGCCCTGTTTTTGGCACCAATCCGATGTCCTTTGCTTGCCCGCGACCGGGTCGTGCGCCGGTTGTTTGGGATCAGGCCTCGTCAATGGTTGCGCTGATGGACATCCGGATGGCCGCGGCTGAAGGGCACGAATTGCCGCGCCCTGCGGGGCTTGACCCGAACGGTCAGCCAACCAGCGATCCCAACGCGATTTTGGAGACCCGCAGTCTGTTGCCGTTTGGCGAGCACAAAGGCGCGGCGATCGCCTTCCTGATCGAAGTTCTTGGCGCGGCACTGGCCGGTGGAACATTGTCCGTGGACAATGCCAACCGCGAAGCGCACGGTGCCTTGAATATCAAGGGCGGCTCAACGTTGATCGCGATTGATCCGGCGCGTTTCGGGAATGCCGCATTTGAAGGCTATGTCCAACGCATCTGCGCTGAAATTGAAGGTAACGGGGATGCCCGCGTTCCCGGAGATGGCCGCTTGAAGAACCGTGCTGCCGCCGAAGCGGATGGTGTTCGCGTCACGGCGGACTTGATGAAGCAACTTCGCGAACTTCTGTAGGGGTCCCAGTAATGGCACGGGTGGTTGTAATTGGCGGCGGCATCGTCGGAATATCCTGTGCGCTGACATTGCAGTCGCAGGGCCACGAGGTCACCGTCGTAGAACCGGGTCCGGTTGGTGAGGGCGCGAGTTGGGCTTCCTGCGGTTGTATCGCAGTCGGTGAGATCGTGCCGTTGTCGCAGCCGGGGATGCTGATGAAAGTGCCGGGCTGGTTGCTGGATGCCGAGGCCCCGTTGACATTGCGCCCGGCCTCAGCGGTGAAATTGCTGCCGTGGTTTGCACGGTTTACGGCCAATGCGCGTCGCTCGAAAATGCGCGCAATCGCCTCCGATCTGGCAAGACTTACGTTTGCTGCAACAGCGGATTTCAAGGCTCAGCTTTTAGATGTAGGCCATCCTGAGCTTTTGGTCGAACGGCCGGTAATCAAGTTGTTTGACGACGACAATGACCTTGCGACCATGCGCCCAGCTTTTGAGTTGGCGCGTGAGTTGGGCTGCACGATTGATCAAGTTACAGGTCAGGAAGCGCATGAAATCGATCCTGCAATAGCATCTGATTTCAAACATGCAGCTTTGCTTAGAGACTGGAGTTTTGTGACGGACCCTAAAGTATTGGTTGAAACGCTGACGCAGAGTTTTAGCAGCCGCGGCGGGGCAGTCGTGGCAGGAAGAGCAATCGGTTTTACGCAGGACGGACAACATGTGAAAAGCGTGAAGCTGAGCGATGGGCGATCGATCAGCGCAGATGATTTCGTCATCGCTGCGGGAACGCCGTCTAGGAATTTGGCCAAGACGCTGGGTGTTCAATTGAGGATGGAAGGGGTGATCGGATATTCGACTGCGTTGAAAGATAGCGGGGTCGAGCTCCGCCATACGGTGTTTTATGCCAAAGGCGGGTTTGGCATTACACCGTATCAGCAGGCGCTGGCAGTGGCCGGTACCGCAGAATTTGCCGACCTGAACGCGCAGCCGAATTGGAACCGAGCCGATGTGCTGGTCAGGCGTGCGTGCCGCGTATTACCGGGTTTGAAGACCGATAGTGCGGAACGCCGGATGGGTCGCCGCCCGTTTACACCGGACACACGTCCGATCATTGGCCGCAGCAGGCGACTGGCTAACGTCGCCTTTGCGACGGGTCACGGACAGCTTGGCCTGACACTAGGCGCGACGACGGCGCGGATAATCGCAGATGTAATTGCTGGCAGATCACCGGACATCGATATAGAAGCCTTCAGCCCAGATCGGTTCTCGTCCTGAGCCAAAGCCCGCCCAGCTCTTTTTGAGCCACATGGGACGTCATCAGCAACGCGATCATCCAGCCAGTCACCACGGCACCTGCGGTGCCGAACCAGACACCAATTTCGTTAAAGCCGAGCAGGCCGACGAAAATCCAGACAAAAAAGGCGACGCCAAATCCTTGACGATATAGGCTGATCCACACGGTCCAGATCGGTCGCTTCAAGGCTTGCAATAGCGAGTTGATGGAAAAAAGCATCATGTAGATCGGGAGGATCAGACTATCGACACGTAGATAGCTAAGTCCGACGCGGATCACTTCGGGATCGTCGGTGAAAAAGCCCATCATAAGGCGGCCAAAAATCCACAATATGGGGGCTGCGATGGCGGTCATGATGAACCCGACTTTCCAGCAATAAAACAGTGCCTCGCGAACCCTTTCATAGTCGCGGGCACCGAAATTCTGGGACGCGATGGGCAGCAGTGCCCCCGTGACCCCCAGCACCGGCAAAAGCAAAATCTGCTCAAGCCGAATGGCAATGCCAAAGCCAGCGATTGCGTGCTCTCCAAAGATTTTCAGGGCGAACTGCATGACGAAACCTGACAGCAGCATCACGAAGAAAGATGTCGCTGTGGGAAGTACCTGAACCGAGATCTCTTTGAACTTCTGTAGGCGCGGAATGAAGTTTCGGGGGCGCATGCGCCTCATCCTGCGGCGTCTGAGGACCTGACGGATCAGAAACACCATCACACCGGTCTGGCTGATCACCGTCGATACAGCGAGGCCATCAAATCCGATGCCCGGGATCACGCCCGGAATGCCGTAGATCAATAGGGGGTTCAGACCGATATTGGCAAAAAACGCCACCATGAGGGCGCGTTGCATCGATACCGCGTCACCATGTGCCTGAAGAATGCCATTGCAACCGAAGGCCAGAAGAAATCCGGGCAAGGCCAATAGGAGCCAGTGGAAATAACGTAAACCTGCATCGCGATAAGGTCCCGGTTCCGAAACCAGATTTATCAGCGCAGGGCCGTACCAGAGACCCGCCGCCGCCAGAACACAGGCTGCAATGAAACCATAGATCATTCCCTGTGCTGCAAAACGCCGCGCTGCGCGAGTGTCTCCAGCGCCTAACGCGTTGCCGACCAGCGCGCTCATCGCGGCACCCAACCCGACCCCGACCGAAATGGCAATGAAAAAGGCCTGAAACCCTAGTGCCAATCCAGCCTGCGCGCTGGTCGAGAGAAGGCCGGCGAAGAACATGTCGACAACGTTGTAGAGAGTGTTGAACAACATCCCGATTGCGCCCGGGATCGCCAGGGTTCTGAAATGGGTCGAGATTGGCCCGCGTGTCAGATCAATTTCAGTTGGGATGGCCATATCAACTGGCCACTACGGACGTTCGGCCTGAACGGTCAGGAAAACGAACTCTGGCGTTAGGACCTCTTCGAAGCCGTGATTCAGCTCTGCATCGACGCTGATGCTGTCTCCTGCTGAAAGAGTAAATCGGGCTTCGCCATACCGATAGATGGCCTGCCCTTCGAGAACCTGCACAAACACGACGCCATGGCCGACATAAGTGGGCGGCTGCCCCTCGTCCTGCAACAACGTGACACGACGGGCCTGAAAGCGCAGGTCCTTCCGGGAATGCAGCGCAAGGTTGACGTATTCGTGCGAATGGCCGCCCGCCAGTCGCGTAGACTTTAGTCCTTCGCCATGGCGAACCAGCGTATAGTCGGTGTGATCTGTCCGCGCTTCGCGAAACAGCGATACGATTGGTACTTCCAACGCCTCGGCAAGTGCAGCCAGCGTATCGATTGACGGAGAGACCAACCCGTTTTCGATACGGCTGACCATTGCAGCCGAGATACCAGACTGTTCTGCCAACCGACGGGCGGATTGCTTGCGGCTTTGGCGCAGCTCCCTGAGCGAGGCACCAATAGCGCGATCAATCTGTCTTCCCGGCGTGTCATCGTGCATGATTCAATCCGTCAATCCTCGGCGTAGTAGCCCACCACGTCCCCTTCCGTTGTGACACCCAGACCATTCAGCAATCGGTTGGCATAATTGAAATATCCGACGATCTGGTTGATCTCGAGAATCTCTCCGTCTTCCCAGCCGGCATCTTTCAATGCGCGAACTTCGGATTCCTCCATTGCACCCGGCGACAGGGTCAGCTTTTGCGCATAGATCAGCGCGGCCAACTGCGCACCTTCAAATGCGTCCTGCGGACGATGGGCCTTTAACGCGGCCTCGATTGCGTCGGCGCGTGCGTCGTCACCGATCAGATGTCGGGCGTTTGCCCAATGGTTGGCATAAGAATAGGGGCAGGTGTTCAACGTCGATACGTAAGAGCTGATGACTTCCTGAAACCACATGGGTATGGAATTGGCTTCATCATGCAGGCACGCGCGATACAGAATGACGTGACCTTTCATGGTGTTGGGACGCAGTGAATGCACGCGCATCACGTTGTCCACGGTCCCGTGTGGTGTGCGCGCCAGATCCAGAGTCGCTCTCAGGTGCTCGTCGGCATCTTCGTCAGATATCATCCGAATCCAGGCGGACATTCACGTTTCCTCTCGTGTTTTCTGTTTCTATTTTCGCGGCGTGTGCCGTTCGGCTGAGTTTTTTATTGACGAATATTGCACATTAAGCAACCATATTGAACAGCGCGCAACGAATTTGAGGATTCTGAAGCTTTGCCAGATCTCTCCACTCTGCCTGAATCGCCGCGAATGACTTCGTGCGCATGCGTGCATGACCTCATGTTGCGATCGCACTACCACAGCGTCATAGATCAGCGACGCCAGCTGATCCGCATCTTGACAGGTTCGGCATGACACAGCTCTCCCCCATGATCGAAGTGACCAATCTGGATAAGTTCTATGGGACTTTCCATGCGCTCAAGAACATCGATCTGACCGTTCATCAGGGCGAGAAGGTGGTAATCTGCGGCCCGTCCGGATCGGGAAAATCCACGCTGATCCGCTGTTTCAACGGGTTAGAGTGGCATAATTCCGGGCGTCTCGTGATCGATGGGATCGAAGTCTATGAGGGTGCCAAGGAAATCCGTGAACTGCGACAGGAAGTCGGCATGGTCTTCCAGCAGTTCAACCTGTTTCCGCACCTGACTGTGCTTGAAAACCTGATGATCGGACCGATGAAGGTGCGCAAGCTATCCAAGGCGCAGGCCGAGGAAACCGCGCGCAACTATCTTGATCGCGTTCACATCCCCGAGCAGGCCGACAAGTACCCGGCGCAATTGTCGGGGGGGCAGCAACAGCGCGTCGCGATCGCGCGGTCCTTATGCATGGAAACACGGATCATGCTGTTTGATGAACCGACATCCGCGCTTGATCCCGAAATGATCAATGAGGTGCTGGATGTGATGGTTGAACTGGCCGATACGGGCATGACCATGGTGGTTGTCACGCATGAGATGGGGTTTGCGCGCAAGGTCGCCGACACGATGGTCTTTATGGAGGCGGGGCAGATCGTTGAAATCTCGCCGCCCGATCAGTTCTTCACCAACCCGTCAAGCGAGCGCTGCCGTCTATTCCTGAACCAGATATTGGAACACTAACGTGACCGATCTGGGCATATCACAGGGACGCGGGCAAGCGCTGCCGAAGCCGCCACTATACAAGCGGTTCTTTGGCTCGGTGTTAGTGTCCGTCGTGATCTATGCGGTTATTGTCGGGTTGATCGCCTACGGGTCATATGTTGGCGCGCAGGGTATGGGCTATAATTGGCAGTGGTATCGCGTGCCCCAATTCCTGTACCGCAACACCGAGATTGGGTTCGAGTGGGGCGAAATCCCCATCGGACTGGTTGCCACGATCAAGCTGTCAGTTACCTCGTTTCTGCTGGCCACAGCTATCGGGTTGCTAGTGGCGTTACTGCGCTTGTCCGGCTTGGTAGTTGGCACTGCTGTCGCGGTTGCCTACCTTGAACTGATCCGCAATATCCCTCTGCTGGTTCTGCTTTACCTGTTCTATTATGTCCTGGGTCCTATCTTTGGATTTGATCGATATACCGCCAGCATCCTGACTTTGGCGGTGTTTCATTCAGCCTTGATTTCAGAAATCCTACGGGCGGGGATCAACGCCATCCCATCTGGTCAGTGGGAGGCGGCCAAGTCTATCGGTATGACCCCCTATCAGACCTACAGATATATAATTCTGCCGCAATCTGTTCGCTTTATGCTACCGCCCATGACGGGCGAGGTCGTCCACTTGATCAAATCCTCGGCTATTGTCAGCGTCATTGCCGTGGCCGAACTCACCACCTTCGGGCGCAACATTATATCCGACACGTATATGAGTTTTGAAATCTGGTTCACTATCGCGCTGGTCTATCTGGTGGTGACCCTGATCCTGTCGATTGGCGTTAGCTATCTGGAGAAGAAATATGCCGTCGACCAATAACCACAAGAACTTAACCGGACAACAAGGAGAACCAAGATGAAGCTATCTCGCAGAATGCTCGGGGCGGCCCTGGGCGCGGTCGTGGCAACAGGCATGGCGACCTCAGGCTGGGCGCAAAGTGCGACTCAGGAACTGTCCCGCGAAAGTGTGATTGAAACGATCAAACAGGATGGAGTGATCCGGATTGGTCTGTCGCTGTTCGTGCCGTGGTCGATGCGCGACAAGAATGGTGATCTGATCGGGTTCGAACTGGATGTCGGTCGCAAGCTGGCCGAGGATATGGGTGTAGAGGTCGAGTTTGTACCGACCGCCTGGGATGGCATCATCCCGGCGCTCGTATCCGGCAATTTCGACGTGATCATCTCGGGCATGTCGGTGACTGCGCAGCGAAACTTGACGATCAACTTCACCGATCCTTACGCGTATTCGGGCCTGGCTATTATGGCTAACAAACAGTTGACCGATGGTATGTCTTTGGAAGATTTCAATAAACCTGAGGTCACCTTTGCCGCTCGTCGCGGGGCGACACCAGCTACGGTGATCGCGGAAAACTTCCCCAACGCGACGCTGCTGTTGTTTGATGAAGACGGTGCATCAACGCAAGAAGTGCTAAACGGAAACGCGCATGCTTCGATGGCGGCTCAACCTACGCCGAACCGCGAGGCCGGTCGCCATCCGGAAACTCTGACCGTTCCGTTCGATAACCTGTATGATCCGCGTGGCGAAGCGTTCGGAGTACGCAAGGGCGATCCGGATGCCATGAACTTTTTCAACAATTGGATCGCTCAGAACTGGCGGTCGGGTTGGTTGGAAGAGCGTCACAACTATTGGTTCGCAACTGAAGAGTGGGCAGACCAGGTTGCCCAATAACCAATTAGCCGGGGGCGGATCAGCCGCCCTCGGGCCTGAAGCGGAGCGCCCAGGTGCCTGAATTTCTTAGAAAACTCAGATGGCCGGATTATCTGATCGTGGCGGTATTGATCGCCTTCTTCGGATATATCTGGCTGTCGATCGAAGGCACGCTGAACTATAAGTGGCGGTGGGAATTGATCCCCAGCTACATCGTCGGCTGGCATACTGGGCGAGAAGAGTATTTTGCCAATCTATTGCTGCAAGGCTTGGTGGCGACGGTTCGTATCAGCATTTATTCCGGCATTTTGGCGCTCATTCTGGGTACGATTCTGGGGATCGCGCGCTGTTCTGCGAACCTGACCATACGCATGCTGGCACGCACTTATCTTGAATTTCTGCGTAATGTGCCACCGGTTGTTGTTGTCTTTATTTTCTTTTTCTTCCTTTCGCAGCAACTGATCGACGCACTAAACCTTGAACGCTGGGCGCGTGGAATTGCGCGGCAGGAAGACAACCAGATCTGGACATTTTTCTTTGGTGAGATGCGGCGCTTTCCGTCGCTTGTCTCAGGTGTCATCGTTCTGGCGCTGTTTGAAAGCGCATTTGTCGGCGAAATTGTCCGAGCAGGTATCCAGTCGATCCCGAAAGGTCAGCGCGAAGCTGCACGCTCGATCGGTATGAGCCGCATACAGGAATTGCGCTATGTCGTTCTCCCGCAGGCGATGAAAAAGGTTGTGCCACCGTTAGCGAACCAGTTCATCTCATTGATCAAGGACAGCTCAATCCTGTCGCTGATCTCGGTTCAGGAACTGACCTACAAGACCGTCGAGTTGGTCGCTTCGTCCCGGATGATTTTTGAGGCATGGATCACAACGGCTGCATTCTATTTTGTCGTCTGCTTCGGCCTCAGCCGCATCTTTGCGCGGCTAGAGAAACGATCTGACAAGCGCTAGGTTCAGGTCACATTCGGACCTGAACCATTCCATCCTGAATCCGTGTCTCAAAGACCCGCATTGCTCGGGTCGCAGGCGCTGAAACGGGCTTGCCATCACGCACATCGAACGCGCCCTGGTGCAATGGGCATTCGATAACATGCCCATCAAAATAGCCGTCACACAGATCAGCCCCACCATGGTTGCACAATGCCAGCGAGGCATAGACACCGCTGGGTGTATCATAAACTGCAATCAATCTCGGCCCGATCTGAACCCGCGTGACCCAGTTTTCTTCCAGCTTCGATGCCTCGATCACATCGCGCCAAGATTTGTCTGCCACCATCTCTCAGGCCTCGGCTTTGCGTTGCATGATCTGCCGCAGAATGTCGCGATGCGCAGCCAGATATCCACCTTTCTCGACGAAGATATGATCCTTTAACTTCTCATGCAGACGGGGCAGAGCGTGAAAGGGAACTGAGGCGACATAGTGATGTTCGGCATGATAGTTCATATTCCAGCATAAAAATGACATCGGCTTTGACACCAGATTGGTGCGCGTGTTTTCTGACATCTGCGCCACGGTGGGACGTCCGACATGCTCGGTCATTCGTATGAATCGCATCACCGGCTCACCCAGAAACAGGGGTATGATCCAATACCAGATCAATCCCCACCATCCGGTGGAGGCCATAGCCAGAAAGATCAAAGCGTAAATGGCCAGCATGCGGCGCGCGTCCCAATAGACCGACTGATGCTCCTCTTTGGGAATGAAACTCAACTCGGCCTTGCTGAGCTTCCCAAAGGCATGTCGGAACAGCTCAGTAAACTTACCGCGCCAATAAGGCAGGGCTGACAGGTACAAAAAGTACTCGCCAAGGGATTTGGGCAGCGGGATCAGTTCGGGATCCTCTCCGTTCAGTTGCGTAAACGTGTGATGATCACAATGTTCGTATCGGAAGAACCGATGGGGCAGAATGATGATCAGCCCGCAAATCTGACCAACCAGATCATTCAACCACCGGGTGCGAAACACGGTATAGTGCACACACTCATGCTGAAGTGAGAAATGATGCACCAAGACGACCCCTTGCAGAAACATCGCGGGCCAAATCAGCCAACTGTTCCAGGCTAGGGTGATCAATGTTGTCGTGCAGGCCAGCACTAAAATCCACATTGCAAGATGACGTAACCCGTGCGCGTTCGAGCGTTGCATGAATCCTTTGAGTTCTTCGCGCGTCAGTTTTCCTTCGGCCAGAGCCTGAGTCAGCGGCGTAACAATAGCTTTTGACATGTGATTTCCATGATTTTGCCGGAGCGGGGGTCTTGCCCTCTGCGCATATTCCGGCACCGGAGACGGGAGTGCTCCGCACCATAGGGCCAACTCGAACAGACCCTATTATCTAAGAGTATTTCCACAGCTCGTGATTCGATCAAGCCGCTATTGATCAGCCAACTGCACGCAGACCGATATCCGGATCGGGATGGGCGAACAGGGCGGCCGCGCAAGGGTGCCGATCCAGGATTGATTGGCCGCAAGGCAACCGTTCGGCATGGAATGTACCGTGGTTCCAATAAGTTACGCCATCGATTTCGATGGAAGGATCAATAACGTTCCAGCTGATTTCACCGGGGGCGTACGCCCCGCAGGTGTGGAAATGCAGGATGCGTGGATTTCCGAAAGCGGAGCCGCCCCAGCGTTCATAGTTTTCGCGCATATCCCAGGGGTAGCCGCAGCCCGGATGGATACCTGCATGCCAAGAGTGCACGAAATTGCGATCAATTCCCAACTGATTGGCTACCCGATCATAATGCGCCTCGGCCCGTGCGGCGTTGGCGGGATCGCCGTCAAAACGCTGCAGCCGCCCATTCTCCATCATCGCAAAGACGGGGCGGTCGAATTCGATGGTGTAGTCATCGTAATACTTCGACCCCGTTCCCGTCAGAAAACTAATCGCCACACGGCCCGAGAAACTGTGGGCAGGAACCGGGGTAAAGACTGACATCGGAAAACGCAGGATCGAGGTGTCGCCCGAGGGTTGCAGGTTCATCACTGGCCGACCGCTTACATCAGTGCCCAAAGGGCAAGTGATCCGCACCTCGCTGGCCGCGTCCAAGACCGCGTTGATATCGGCCTTAAGCTCCATGAACGCATCGTGGTGGCCGTTGGAAAAACCAGATCCCAGCATTTCTTTGGTTAAAGCGAAGCTAACGATGACTTTCTTATCCTGCGGCATGTCCGAGAACCGCAACTGATCCCCAAGCCGGGCCAAAAATAGAATGATGTCTGCCGCTTCGAACCGGGCAAGCAGATCGGGCGATAATTGCGGATTGTCCGGATTGAAGCCCACATCAATCGTGTCGACCCCCAGCCCAAGTTGACGGGCCGCCTGACTGACAACATTCACGCTGTCGGCGTCGAAATATCCAAACTCTGCAGGTTCATAGGCAATCAGCAGCCTTTCACCCGCCGCCGCGCGGGCGCAATTGACCAGCAGATTGTAAGCGCCCCGCTCTGGCGTCATGTCGGACATCGACATCTCCTGATTACTTGACACTATCAACTTACGGCCTAGGGCCGCCGGCAATCCATTTGAAAGTGATAATGGCTGACATTAGGATGACTAATATGATCTTGAATCTGCCATACTCCGCGCTGCGAGCCTTTGAGGCAGTTGTACGCCATTCCGGCTTTTCGCCCGCCGCCGAGGAACTGGGGGTCAGCCAAAGTGCCGTCAGCCAGCACGTCAGATCGCTCGAAGAATGGCTTGGGCGGGATTTGCTGGTGCGCGGTGCGCGGCAATCGCGACCTACCCGCGAAGGTGAGCAATTGGCGCAGGCAATCTCGGATGGGTTGGGGCGCATTTCAGATGTGTGTGCGCAACTTCGCGATCGAACGCGTGCGGACCGGACCATCGTGATTTCATGTTTGCCGGGGTTTGCATTCAACTGGCTGTTTCCAAGACTTCTGCACTTTGATTTGGCCCACCCGGACCTGTCTATTTCGATCGCGACGGATACGGGATACTATCCGTTTTCCGGCGCAGATTCCGATATCGGCATTCGATATGGTCTTGGTGAATATCCCGGGTTTGAAGTGGATTTGCTTATGCGGGAAAGGCTGTTTCCCGTTTGCGCGCCCGCGCTGTTGCCTGAACTGAAGCGCATTGAAGATTTGTCACAGCACACACTGCTGGTAGATGAAAATCTGCACCATGGTACGTCCAGCCCAACATGGGAGTTCTGGGCGCGGCAAACCAATCTGACATTGCCGTCTGGAGTGCGCACGCGCCGATTGGGCCAATCAAACATGGTCATACAGGCAGCGATTGAGGGGCTGGGGGTGGCGCTTGGGCGCGAACCGCTGGTTATTGATGCGTTGTGCGATGGCCGTCTGGTGCGACCGTTTCAGCAACTGACCCAATCGCCACTTTCCTATTGGCTCGTCCGGCGCCCTGATAGCAAAGACAGCCAAAAAGTCAGCGAGTTCCTGAACTGGATCAAGGCCGAAGTTGCTTCGCAGCCCGATCTGCCCCCGTCGGTAATGCTGCCGAATTAGCTTGCCTTATATGTATCATTACAAATCCAGAATGGTGTATTGCACTGACGCTGCCATAATGGCGCTAAGCCAACTGATCAAATTGGAGAGCAAACCATGTACCTCAGAAATTGCTGGTATGTTGCCGCCTGGAGCAAGGATATCGGGCGTGAACTGAAGGCTGAGACATATCTGGGTGAGAACATTGTGCTCTATCGTCAGCAGGATGGGACGCCCGTTGCGCTTGAGAATGCCTGCCCGCATCGCAAGCTCCCGCTATCCGATGGCAATCTGAAAGGGGATCTGGTCGAATGCGGCTACCACGGGCTGACATTCGATTGTTCGGGCAAATGTACGGACAGCCCAACGCAGCGGGGGATGACGCCTCGGCGCGCGGTGGTGAAGTCTTATCCAGTTGTCGACCGCTATCGCCTGCTCTGGATCTGGATGGGCGATCCTGAACTGGCTGATCCGGACCTGATTTTCCCAATCGAAAACTTTGATGACACGAGCTGGGGCCTGACCGATGGCGGGGTGATGGATATCGATTGCCATTATCTTTGGGTTTGCGACAACCTGCTTGATCCCAGCCACGTGGCCTGGGTACATGTCTCGTCATTCGCCGGCGCGGGAACGGATGAAGAGCCTCTGGACGTCAAAAAGACAGATCGCGGCGTGATTGTCTCGCGCTGGATCGAAAACAAACCTCCATCGCCTTACTATGCCAAACTGGTCTCGTTCGACGGCGATTGCGACCGCTTGCAGCATTACGAAATGTGCATGCCCGCAATCGGGCTGAATAAGTCCATCTATACTCCGGTTGGCACGGGTGGATATGACAAAGATCCTGTCGATGAGACATTCATCAACATCTCTTACAACTTCATGACGCCAATCAACGAGGATCAGACCAGGTATTTCTGGTTCCAGCATCGCAACTCTGATCCGGACAATGCCGAGGTTTCGAAATTCATGAATGATGGTGCGCGGATGGCGTTTCTTGAAGACAAAGATGTGCTGGAAAAAGTGCACAAGGGCATGAAAAACGCTCAGACACCGCATATTGATCTGGGTTTGGATGCCGGGGCAAAAACATACCGACGCGTGCTCGACCGAGCGATCGAGGCCGAGGCCGCTGTGCCAGAGGGTGCAATTCGGCAAGCCTGAAACCTGAACATGGGCCAGTTCCCGGCCCCTTATCTTAGGTGTTGCTATAGATGACAGGGAAGCGCCCACCGGCAAAGGGAGCACCCGGTTTCAGGTCGTCATCATGCAGCCATTCAGTAACGCTATCGCGCGGTTCATAGGTGGCACCTTCAACGGCAAAACGTACCGCATATCCACGCCTGCGACGGGTCGAGGTTCGGTTGCCCATCGCCGAATGCACAGTCATTCCATCGAAGGCCAGGGCATCGCCAGGTTCCATCTGTTCATAGTGGAATATGTCATATTTAGTGCGATCCGCCTCGAAATCGGGCATGTCGATATAGTCCGGGTTATCCTCTTCCAGATAGTGAAGAAACTTGCCAAGCTGGTCAGTTTTGAAAGGCCGGTATTTTGCGCCCCAAGCGTGCGAGCCACGGACAAATTCCAGCGCTCCATTGTCTGGGTCGACAGGATCAAGTGCGATCCACATTGTCATGATGGGACCGGCCACAGGCCAATAGGGCTGATCTGTATGCCAGCCGGTCTGGGTGCGTGTGCCAGGTTCTTTCACGAAAATTTGGTCATAGATCAACGAAGTCCAGGGGCTGCCCGCCACCTCGGCCACGCGCTTTCCAATATCTGAGTTCAGACAATAGTCCTGAAAGATACCCGGTTTTTCACGCATATTTTTATAGGCAAAATACCGGTCACCCTTTTTGACCTCTTCGTCCACGGCATCACGCAACTTGTTTAACCAATCGTCTGTGAGGATGTTTCTCAATAAAACGACGCCGTCGCGCGCATACGCTTGCTGAACAGTATCTGTATCCGGTGTGTTTATCATAGTTCTTCCATCCATAGCATCCGCCTCATTTCCCGTCGGGTTTGAATTCAGGCGCAAAGCGCCACGGTCTGCATGGAGTCAGAGAGAGGGTGAACTGCGGCAGTTTATGATGAAGCAGGGCCAGCGGGATCGGGCCGACCATTTGCCAGCAAGATTCCGATGAAACTGTTCAATTTTGAAGGTCATGCGCCATGGTAGCCCACCACCTTTGATTGCCCAAGCAGTTTTTGCGTAATGGTAAATATATTTATTGACGATATATTTTTTCTGATAAATATTGTGCTTGCTATGCAAAAATATTCGGCATTTTCACTCGCCCGTAACGCGATTTCTGGTCATAAGAACTGGTCCCGAGCCTGGCGGAGCCCGCCGCTCAAAGACCGGTACGAGGTGGTGGTGATCGGGGCAGGGGGTCACGGGCTGGCCACGGCTTATTATCTGGCCAAAGAGTTTGGCATAACCGACGTCGCCGTGCTGGAACGGGGCTGGTTGGGTGGCGGAAACATAGCGCGCAATACGGTTACGATCCGGTCAAATTACATGCGTGACGAGTCGATCCCGTTCTACGTCAAATCCGTCGAGATGTACGAAGGGCTGACGCATGAGTTGAACTTCAACATGATGCATTCCAAGCGCACCATGGTGGATGTGGTGCAGACCTGGCCCAAACTGCGAGAGTTGCGGCGTCGGCAGTTGATTATGGACATATATGGCTCGACCTATGAGCAGATCACCACAGACGAATTGCGCAAACGCATACCTGCTCTGACAGGTGGTGGGCCAGTTGCGCGCCTGCCGATCATCTGCGGCATGGTCCACACGGATGCAGGTGTAAACCGGCATGATGCGGTGGCCTGGGGCTATGCCCGTGCGGCGGATGCGATGGGGGTCGAGATCCACCAGCAGACCGCCGTGCAAGCATTGATCCGTGGCGCTGATGGGCGCATCGAAGGTGTCGAGACCAATCGCGGCACCGTGCGGGCAAAAAAGGTTGTGGTGGCCGTATCGGGCCATACCACGACATTGACCGAGACAGCGGGGCTCAAGCTGCCATTGCGCACGATGAACCTGACGGCCTTTGTGTCCGAACCAGTGAAGCCCTTGGTGGATGTCATCGTAAATTGCCCGGACAGTGGGTTCTATTTCAGCCAGTCTGACAAGGGTGAGATGGTGATCGGCGGCGCTCCTGATATGGGGCAAAGCTTTCGTCGCGACATCAAGCAACATGTGTTCGAAGACACTGTGACCGCGATGCTATCGCTTTTCCCGAGCTTCAAGAAACTCAAACTAATGCGCCAATGGGGTGGGCATCTTGATATTGCCCATGATGCCTCGCCCATCATGGATCAGACTGACGTACCGGGGCTGTTCGTGACCGCTGGCTGGTGGGGCGGATACAAAGCCATTCCTGCGGGCGGACTGACGCTTGCGCATCTGGTCGCCAAAGGCGAGCCGCATCCGCTGATGGCCTCGTTCACTTTGGACCGCTTCCGCCATCTAGAGTTTGTGATGGAAGCCGGCACCACAACGGCGAGATAGGAAGGGACAGGATCATGATGCTCATCCCCTGCCCATTCTGTGGCAAGCGCAATGAAAGCGAGTTCGTCTATGGCGGCCCGGTCGGAGCTGCTCGACCCGATACCAACGCCGTCAGCGATGCTGATTGGGTCGAATACCTGACCATAACGCCCAACCCGATGGGGCCTGTGCAAGAGCGGTGGTGGCACGCACGGGGCTGCGGCGAGTGGCTGACAATCTGGCGGGATACCGTGACACATGACATTGTGGAGGTGCCCGATGGCTCAGATTAATCGCCGCGCGGTGGGTGGTCGTGTTGATCGAAGCCGCCTTCTGACGTTCCAGTTCAATGGGAAAACTTACGAAGGGTTCGAAGGGGACACTCTGGCCTCGGCCCTGCTGGCGAACGGGGTGCGAGTAACAGCCCGTAGTTTCAAGTACCACCGCCCACGCGGCATTGTCGGACACGGGCCTGAAGAGCCGGGAACCCTTGTGGAGCTGGAAGGCGAGGACGCCTCGGGCAACCGTCCAGCGACCACGGTTCCATTGCGCGAAGGGCTGAATGCACGCTCGGTCAATTGCTGGCCATCGCCCGAGTTTGATCTGGGCGGGATCAATCAATTGATTGGCCGTTTTATTCCTGCGGGCTTCTACTACAAAACTTTCAAATGGCCTAACTGGCATCTGTTTGAACCATACATCCGCAAGGCGGCGGGGCTGGCAGCAGCGCCTGCGCAACCGCCTTCATCGGGGCATTTCGAAGCGCGCTACGCTCATGCAGATGTCTTGATTGCAGGTGCAGGTCCCGCCGGCCTGCAAGCTGCACTTGAGGCTGGTCTGGCAGGCAAGCGAGTCTTCCTCGCAGACGAGGGAACCGAAGCGGGCGGCAGCCTCCTGAACCGCACCCTGACCATTGGCGGGCGTCCGGCGATGGATTGGGTAGGCGAAGCGGTTGAAGAACTAAGCCAAATGGCAAACGTCACCCATCTTCAGAACGCGACCGTATGGGCCTATCGCGAACACAACCTAGTGATCGTCAATGAACGCGAGCCGGATCAGGCCAGCATTCTAGAACGCAACTGGCGGGTCCGTGTTGCTGAGGTGGTGATTGCCACCGGGGCCACGGAACGGTCGATGGTGTTTGCCAATAATGACAGGCCGGGCGTCATGTTGGCCTCATCCGTGCAGGCCTATGTTAATCGTTGGGGCGTGACACCCGGTCAGAGTGTGGTTCTGTTCACCAACAACAACAGCGCTTACGCAGTGGCCGCCGATCTGGTCGCAGCTGAGGTAACGGTTAACGCGATCCTCGATAGCCGCGACACGGTTCCAAGGGAAGCTCTTGATCTGGTGTCGGGGATAACCGTCCATGCCGGAACAGTAGCCGCCGATATCCGAGGGTACAAAAGCATCCGTGCTGTCAAGGCCGTTCCCAAGTCCGGGGGCGCAGGCACCTGGATCGACTGCGACTTGCTGGCTCATTCCGGCGGTTGGAATCCGACGGTGCACCTGTGGTCTCAGTCCCGCAGCACACTTCGGTTTGATGAAGAACTCGCTGCGTTTTTGCCCGATCAACCGATTCAATCCTGTCGGGCCGTCGGCGCGGCGGCGGGGGATCTCACACTGGATCGGATCATCGATGACGGTTCAGAGCTGCCTTGTTCGATTGAACCGCTATGGCGCGTAAATGTGCCAGGGCAACGTGGAAAGGCATTCCTGGATATTCAGAACGATGTTGCGGTCAGCGATGTGCATCTGGCGCTGCGTGAAGGATATGACAACGTGGAACATGTCAAACGCTACACCACTGGCGGGATGGGCATAGATCAGGGCAAGACGGGCAATATCAACATTATTGGCACCGTTGCTCTGCAAAAGGGCGTTCTATTGCAAGATGTTGGCACGACGACATTCCGCTCTCCCTACACGCCGGTCTCATTCGGTGCGATTGGGGGGCTGCGTGAGGACTCGGTGTTGTTCCCCTACCGGCACACGCCGGTGACCCAATGGAACAAGGATTATGGCGCAGTGATGTATGAGGCTGGTGCCCGATGGCGCCGTCCGGGGTTTTTTCCCAAACCCGGTGAGGGCCTGCAAGAGGCGGTGAACCGGGAATGCCGCGCGGTGCGTGAAGGCGTTGGCGTATACGACGGTTCGCCGCTCGGCACGTTCGAGCTTAAAGGGCGCGATGCTCCGCGCTTTCTGGATTTTCTGTATTCGAACATCATGTCCAGCCTGAAGCCCGGCGATGGTCGCTATGGTCTTATGTTGTCGGATGACGGTCTGATCATAGATGACGGGGTGGCCTTTCGGCTGGATCAGCGCCGCTGGATGATCTCGACCTCAACGGGCCATGCAGACGCCGTCAACCAGCACATGGAAAAGCTGCTTCAGACCGAGTTTCCTGACTGGCAAGTCATGATCACAACTGTGACAAGCCAGTGGAACAACGCCACCATTTGTGGACCCCGCGCGCGCGATGTCATGCACGCGCTGTGTACGGATATCGATCTGTCGCCCGAGGCATTCCCCTTCATGTCGTTCCGGGACGGTACGGTAGCGGGGTTCCCTGCGCGGGTTGTGCGCGTCAGTTTCACCGGTGAGCTATCCTATGAGGTCAACGTTGCCCCACGCCACATGGCCGCCTTGTGGGACAAGGTGATGGAGGCTGGTGCACCCTTTGATATCCTGCCTGTAGGATCGGAATCCAGCCATGTCTTGCGTGTGGAAAAAGGCTTTCTTTCGCTGGGTCACGAGGTCGATGGTACCGTGGACGCCTATGACCTGGGCATGGGCTGGGCAATGTCGAAGAAAAAGCCCGACTACCTAGGCAAGCGCTCGGTCCACTTGCGCCGTGAAGCGGAAGGGAAACGCCGGGAATTGGTCGGCATCTTGCCCGAAGACCCTGACAAGCAAGTGCCCGAAGGCGCGCCACTGACCCCTAAAGGTCGCAAAGAAGCGACCGAAGGATTGGTTACCGCCTGCGTCTGGAGCGTCGTCAACAATCGCTGGGTTGGCCTGGCGTTGCTGAAGAACGGGCAGGAGCGACACGGGCAAACCGCGCATGTTCGGCTGAAAGACGAGGTGATCCCGGTGACCATCACAAAGCCTGTATTCCATGACCCCGAGGGTCAGCGCCTGAGGTCCTGAGATGAGCTACGACGTCAAGATCGAACGCCAAACCCTGAATGCGCTGTTTGACCTCAAAGGGGATCCCGAGGTCGTTCAAAATTGGGCCGAGTTTTCTCTGCCAAGCCGCCCCAACACAAGGGCGATGCAGGAAGCGGTTGAGGTATATCACATTGGACGCAATCACTGGATTGTACGTGCTTCGCTGGAACTGGAAGAGGCACTGGAAGCACAGCTCAAACCAACGGATTGCCCTGCGGACATCAGTATAGTGCGGATATCGGACACCCTTACCTTCTTTAGTGTCGCCGGACCCCAAGCCGCTGAAGTGATGGCTATTGCCTGCCCGCTTGATCTGCATGTCACTGCTTTTGATGAAGACGCAGTAACCTATTCCGAGTTGTTTGGCCTAAAAGCACTTGTGATGCGCTGCGAGGCTGGTTTTGAGTTTGCGGTTGAACAGAGTTTTGGCGACATGGTTCAGGATTATCTGACCCGAGCAACTGCCTGACGCAATTCGAAGCAGGGGCGGTTTACGCCTTATGGCTATTCATTACCTCGCCGGTCTATATGCATATCGTCCAGGAACGGGGTTCAGATAAGGACATAGCGGACTTATCGAAAGTCATTGGCTGGCACAAGATCCTTTGTGAAGTGTTGCTTTTAGACGGGACATCGCGCCACAGGTGCAAGGCTTGCAAGTTCCGATCATTTAGTATACCGCCGCATACAATTAGGATCCTCGGGCGTTCATAACGTCTTTGAGCCCCTGCTAATCGAGCCACATATACCGGAACGAGCCATGAGCCTTTACACCAACTACCTCGACGAAATTGAAGCCCGCAAAGCGCAGGGTCTGCATCCGAAACCGATTGATGATGGCGCGCTTGTCAAAGAGCTTGTTAGGCAGATCAAGGACGTCGATCATGCGCATCGTGCGGATTCTCTAAACTATTTCATCTATAATACGCTGCCCGGCACGACCAGCGCCGCTGGCGAGAAGGCACGTTTTTTGAAAGAGATCATTCAGGGCGAAGCGCTGGTTGACGAAATTTCAGTACCCTTTGCCTTTGAACTGCTGTCGCACATGAAAGGCGGTCCTTCGGTTGAGGTTCTTCTTGATCTGGCTTTGGGTGGTGAACCCGAGATCGCAGGGCAGGCGGCTGAAGTGCTGAAAACACAGGTCTTCCTATATGAGGCTGATACGGATCGTTTGAAGGAGGCGTTTTCTGCCGGAAATCCGGTCGCACGCGACATTCTTGAAAGCTATGCGCGGGCCGAGTTCTTCACCAAGCTGCCCGATATCGAGGAAGAGATCAAAGTTGTCACGTATATCGCTGCCGAGGGCGATATATCGACTGACTTGCTGTCGCCGGGCAACCAGGCACACTCGCGCTCGGATCGGGAGCTGCATGGCAAGTGCTTAATCTCGCAGCAAGCGCAAGACGAGATTCAAGAATTACAGCGCCAGCACCCAGATAAACGCGTGATGCTGATTGCTGAGAAAGGGACAATGGGCGTTGGCTCGTCCCGGATGTCGGGTGTCAACAACGTTGCGCTTTGGACCGGCAAGCAGGCCAGCCCATATGTGCCATTCGTAAACATTGCCCCGATCGTGGCCGGTACGAACGGTATCTCTCCGATCTTTCTGACCACCGTTGGTGTGACGGGCGGGATTGGTATCGACCTGAAAAACTGGGTCAAGAAAGTCGATTCCGAGGGGAATCCGATCCTCAACAATGACGACAGCCCTATCCTGGAGCAAAAGTACTCGGTCGAAACCGGGACAGTGCTCACGATCAATACGAAAGACAAAAAGCTTTATGACGCCGATGGCGCCAAAGAGCTTGTTGATATTGCCTCGTCCTTCACTCCGCAAAAGCAGGAGTTCATGAAGGCCGGCGGATCCTACGCCATCGTGTTCGGCAAGAAGTTGCAAACATTTGCAGCACAGACACTGGGAGTCGAGCTGAAGTCGGCATTTGCGCCGTCGAAAGAGATCAGCCGAGATGGACAGGGCCTGACCGCGGTCGAAAAGATCTTTAACCGCAACGCTTTGGGAGTAGCGGAAGGCACGGTCTTGCACGCCGGGTCGGACGTACGGGTCAAGGTCAACATCGTAGGATCGCAGGATACCACTGGCCTGATGACCTCGCAAGAGCTTGAGGCGATGGCGGCGACCGTGATTTCTCCAACCGTCGATGGTGCGTATCAGTCCGGTTGCCACACCGCCTCGGTCTGGGACAAGAAGGCGCAAGCCAACATCCCCAAACTGATGGCGTTTATGAACAATTTCGGCCTGATCACAGGGCGCGATCCCAAGGGTGAATATCACTCGATGACTGACGTGATCCACAAGGTTCTGAACGATATCACCGTGGATGATCGCGCCATCATCATTGGGGGCGACTCGCACACGCGCATGTCCAAAGGTGTGGCTTTCGGGGCGGATTCGGGCACCGTTGCCTTGGCACTGGCCACGGGCGAAGCAACCATGCCCATTCCGGAATCCGTGAAGGTGACGTTCAAAGGCAAAATGGCCGACCACATGGATTTCCGCGACGTGGTCCACGCGACACAGGCGCAGATGCTGAAGGCGTTCGGCGATAACGTGTTCCAGGGGCGTATTATCGAAGTTCATATCGGTACCCTTCTGGCGGATCAGGCTTTCACCTTCACCGACTGGACGGCCGAGATGAAGGCGAAGGCTTCGATCTGTATTTCCGAAGACGAGACCCTGATCGAGTCACTGGAAATCGCCAAAGGTCGGATTCAGATCATGATCGACAAGGGCATGGAGAATGAGGCGCGGACCCTGCAAGGCCTGATCGACAAAGCCGACGCACGTATAGCCGAGATCAGATCCGGCGCAGTTCCAGCCCTGAGGCCGGATGAAAATGCCGAGTATTTTGCCGAGCTGGTCGTTGATCTGGACGAGATCAACGAGCCCATGATCGCCGACCCTGATGTGAACAACGCGGATGTCTCCAAGCGTTATACGCACGATACGATCCGGCCTGTTTCCTACTACAAAGGGGAAAAGAAAGTGGATCTGGGATTTGTCGGATCTTGCATGGTCCACAAGGGTGATCTGATCATCGTATCGCAGATGCTTAAGAACCTTGAGAAGAAGGAGGGCAAGATTGAATTCAAGGCCCCTCTGGTCGTCGCGGCGCCAACCTACAACATAGTTGATGAGTTGAAGGAAGAAGGTGAGTGGAGCATTCTTCAGGAATATTCCGGTTTCGAATTCGACGATCTTTTCCCCAAGACATCAGCGCGAACCGAATACGAAAATACGCTGTATCTTGAGCGTCCGGGCTGCAACCTTTGCATGGGTAATCAGGAAAAGGCTGAGAAAGGTGATACTGTTCTGGCGACATCTACCCGCTTGTTCCAAGGGCGTGTTGTCGAGGACTCGGAAGATAAGAAAGGTGAATCCCTTCTGGCTTCCACACCGGTAGTTGTACTGTCTGCCATCCTCGGGCGAACTCCGAAAATCGAGGAATACAAGGCCGCTGTCGAAGGGATCGACCTGACCCGCTTTGCACCTCCGGTCGCCAAGCCCGCAAATTCCAATTCGGCACATTTCTGATTGGAAAAGGCCGGTCGCCGCTCAGGCGCACCGGCCTTATGCTGTCTAATAGAATCCATTCTGAATCGATAAGTCTAGCAATGCTTGTATTGCGGAATGAGATTTAGCCATTTCAGTAGGGTCATGATCCCCAACCAATAGAGACGGTTTCCGCGAGAGCGATGTCTGCGAGAAAGACCTTTGGGCAGCCTTCATAGCGCGTTGCGCCGCGTCTACAGCCCTTGAGCCGGCCGAACATGATTTCAACGCGGTTTTGCCGCTTGCATCTGCGTTTGTCGTATTTGAAGTTGTACTTTGTTGCTTTCGGCCTGGAATGCCAGCGCGTATCCCCTTGTCTTGTGAAGACTCCCTGAACTGGTTTGCATCAGAGCCGCGATCTGCGAGGTGAGTCCAAGCAGAAATCAACGATCTCGACTGACATTGGGGTTGACGCAAAGGGATTCATACTCGCGACGATCCTTAGAGCTAAAAATACGGGTTCGCTAGAAACGTTGACGAGCATTGTGGATGGTCTGGAGGCGGTTGCGAAACAAAATCCGGTTGTCTTGCCATTTCATCAACGTACTGCCGCAAGGATAAATGGAATCGGTCGTAAATTCGGACATGTCTAAACGATAAACCCAGTCGGGTACTTGGATATGGTCGCTCTAGAAAGCAATGCGGTGCTGGTTTCTACGGGCTCTAGCGGAATGCAGAAAGAAGCGTATCTCTACGGCGTACCCTGCGTCACTATTAGAACGGAAACAGGGTCGATTGAGCTTGATGAAAGCGGCTGGAATCGTATCGTTTCGCCCATAGAAAGGGATATCGAGGATGGTATCCTAAGTGCGATAGGGACTAGCGGAAATCAGATAGAAATCTATGGTGATGGAACCGCTTCGCAACAAATCGCACAGATACTAGCCGCGCGAGTTTAAATACCTTCATAGAGCGCCGCCAACTTCTTGGCTTGCGCAGGCCAGCTGTAGGTCTCCCAAAGCTTCCTTCTGTTGTCGACGCTTAACGTAAAGCGTTCGGGATGGTCCAAGACATCCCGAATAGCTTCAGCAATGCTCTGAGGATCTGTTTCGTCCATTGCTCGCCCCAAACCGAGCGATTCTGTAAAACGGCGCATGTCGGGAAGATCGGAGACACAGATCGGCAATCCTGCAAACGCGGCTTCGAATAGCTTATTGGGCATTGCAAACCGATAGCTTAATGACGCATCTTGAATCGGAATGACTGCAACATCTGCGGTACTAATCGCTATGGGTACATCTGGAGCAGCCACTGGTGGAAGCAAGGTAACGCGATCATCCACACCTAGGTCATGAGCGACACTCATGAACCACTTGTCGTTTCGGAGGTGCCGTGGGCCCATCGAAGCTAACTTGACTTCGGGAAGATGAACCAAAGCCTCAAGTACTTTATCTAACCCACGATGCGATGTTTGAATGCCGCCAGTAAAAATAATCAAGGGCGCCCCGTCTGCAACTTTTGCCTGAGCACGAATTGAAAGCTGATCCAATTCCTGTTTATTACGACCGTCTATGTAATCGACATCTATCTCTGGAGCGTTGAGGATTAGTGTCGGACTATCTTTGAAGCGTTTGGCATACAAATCTGCGATGGACGACGATACGGTGATCATATAATCGACGAAGGGGAGGCAATCGTCTTCTAGGTTTTCTGCAAAGTTCGATCCATCAGTTGGATTCTTCGTCGCCCGTGCTGGTTCATATTCATGTGCGTCATATACAAGCTTCGCCCCAAACTGTTTTGCAAGCACAACGCCCGCCGGGAGACAATAGATGTCATGAGCGTGAATGACGTCCGGGGTATCATCAAATTTAAGGTGGCAAAGGTTTTCTGCGTAAATCAATGATTCCAACTGATAGAGTTTAAAGAAATTCTCTCTGACTTTTCGGGCCATCAACATAAATGACTTGAGGTTTTTCGGGCCCTTTCCGAATCCAAGTCCAAGCCGTGTTTTCCAAAGCAGCCGCTTGTGTACGAGTTTTCTAGCCCGCCTTTCATCACCACCGAAGTTTTTGTAGTACATCGGGTCAAGCTTTTGGACGGCTTCGTCCGTGAGGAAAGTCTTCAACCAGGTTTTTAAAGAATTTAGCTGAATAGCGGATTCGACATACGGTAAGACACGTTGCTCGACTTGAGCGGACGTTCGCTCCATAAACGAGAAACGTTCAAGCAATTTTTCAGTGATGTTCTCACAAGACTGCCAGTTGAATCGAGTGATCTGAATGCCATCAATGACCTCTTCTTGCGGCGAGCCTCCAGGCCAGTCGCAGAAAATGTGGACATTGTGGCCCGCTGCTTGAAGCGCGCGCGCTTCTTTGAGAACGCGCGCATCCGCCGTAATTTCGTGGTAGGTAAGACAGAATACGGTTTTTTGAGATTTGGCACGGGTGTCTGACATCGGTCGAAGATCAATCTAGCTCTGACAATTCCGAACTGCTCTAACAGAGGTTGATCGGGGTTTCCAGCGCGATTGGTGATGCTTGAAATGCCTGCCTCTATTGACTTCCCAAAGAAATTCTTGGAAGCGCTGTAGCACAATTTGAGCACTTGGGACGCACCGAATGAGCAACTTCGCACTGATAGGAACCGCAGGATACATCGCGCCGCGCCACATGAAGGCGATAACGGATACCGGAAACACGTTGTTGGCTGCTCTAGACACAAGCGACTCCGTTGGGATTATCGATAGCCACTTCCCCGATGCACATTTTTTCACAGAGTTTGAGCGTTTTGATCGCTACGTTGACATGTTACGTCGCAGCGAAACGGGCAAAGTTGATTATGTTTCGATCTGCTCGCCGAATTATCTCCATGACAGCCACATGCGGTTTGCCCTTCGTTCAGGCGCTGATGCGATTTGCGAGAAGCCGCTGGTGTTGAACCCCGAGGATATCGATGGTCTGGAAGCGATCGAGCAGGCGACCGGACAGACCGTAAACACGATCCTGCAGTTGCGCGTACATCCATCGATCATTGCTCTGAGGGACAAGATTCGAAATAGCCCCAAAGATACCAAGTACGAGGTCGATCTGACTTACATCACGTCCCGTGGACGTTGGTATCTGGAGAGCTGGAAGGGGGATGTCCGCAAATCTGGTGGTATTGCCACCAACATCGGCGTACATTTCTTTGACATGTTGCATTTTCTCTTCGGAGACCTTCAGGCAAACCACGTCCATCTCAATGCCCCGACAAAGGCTGCGGGTTATCTGGAGTTCGAACATGCCCGGTGCCGTTGGTTCTTGTCGTTGGATATTAACGACGTTCCGGCAGATGCGCGGGAAGCTGGAGCCAGAACCTATCGGTCGATCACGATCAATGAAGAAGAGGTCGAGTTTTCTGGTGGTTTCGCTGATTTGCATACGCGAAGCTACGAAGAGATTTTGAAAGGGAACGGGTTTGGGCTTAACGAAAATCGACCAGCGATTGGTATGGTCAACTATATCCGCAATGCACCAATCGAAGCTCGCAAGGGCGAGCAGCACCCCAAGTTGAATTCCGGCACTGATCAATGATTGCAGTGTTCGCCTACGCGTTTCCTCATCGAAAATCTCATGATTTTCTCGTAGAGCTAGCGCTGATGGGTCAACGAGAGGTGACCGTAATCGGTGCACCTTTTCAAAAGCTGCCATCAATGGATCGCACAGTTTACTTCCCACATACGCTCAGGGCAGTACCACCGCTTGATACAAAGGAACTCTGCGAGCGCTTAGGTTTTTCTTTCGTTGAAATGCCGCATAGTGATATCGACGGCATCATTAATCTGGTTGATGAGCATGGTTTGGAGCTAGGTATCATATCCGGCGCGCGAATCCTCAAACGACCAGTTATCGAAGCCTTCAAGCAGGGTATTGTGAACTTTCATCCTGGAAAGATTCCCGAGACATCCGGCCTGGATGCATTTTTCTATACTCTCAAAAATGGAGTCGATGCCGGGGTTACGACTCACCTGATAGACCCCAGGGTTGACGCGGGGCAACATCTGGCATTTGACGCTACTCAAATCAGCGCGACGGATACTCCTGAAATAGTTCAGGAAAACACCTATCGACTGCAAATCACAGCGCTAAGACAATTCTTGGATTGCTGGACCAAATCGGAGCTGTCGCCAACTGCGCTTCATAGGCCCACTAAAAATGAGCCCATGGCACCCTCCAAAAAATGGGAAACCTTACTTAACTTCCCAGCTTGGCGTGCAACTAGGGTCCGTATGCAGGCATTTGAAAGCATGAAGGTGGCGTGCAACCAGGGTGACGTACAGGCTGTTTCGAAGATACTTGAAATCCACCCTGATCTTCTGGAAGAGCGCACTGAAAAAGGGTGGACGCCACTGATCATGGCTGCCTTCAATCAGCGCCTTGAATTGACAAACTACCTGCTAGAGCACAGGGCAAATCCGAACGCGACCGGAAGAAACGGCACTACTGTTCTAATGTATGCAAAAACCGCGCTTATGGCTCATCCAAATGCAAGTTTTGAACTTTTGGATACGTTGTTGGCAAGTGGAGCAGATCCTTTGCGAACAGATATGCATGGCCGAGCACTTATGGATTATGTTAAGGATGCAAAGGCAGAGCACCTAGAACGATATTTTCAAGAGAAGATAGGGCGTCATTAGATCAATGCAATTTATTGACCTGGCGGAACAACAGAAACGTATCAAGGATCAGCTTGATGCCGGCATTGCCAAAGTGTTGGCGCATGGAAAGTACATTCTTGGCCCAGAAGTGGCTGAACTAGAGGCACGGCTGACTGCCTTTACGGGTGCCAAACATTGCATCACTTGCGCCAATGGAACGGATGCATTGCAAATTGCCTTGATGGCGCTTGAGGTCGGGTCGGGGGATGAGGTCATCACGCCCGGATTTTCATATATCGCCACGGCTGAAGCCGTCAGATTGCTGGGCGCAAAGCCGGTTTATGTCGATATTGACCAGACTAGTTATAACATTGATCCCAACAAGCTTGACGCTGCGATCACACCCCGGACAAAGGCAATTATACCGGTGTCGCTGTATGGCCAACCTGCTGATTTCGAACGAATTAACGAGGTAGCTGTGGCAAACGGCTTACCTGTCATCGAGGATGCTGCTCAGAGCTTTGGCGGATCGTTGCGTGGCAAACGGTCAGGAAACCTGTCAACGATTTCCTGCACCAGCTTTTTCCCATCGAAACCCCTTGGCTGCTACGGCGATGGTGGTGCGATCTTCACCTCGGACGATGATCTGAGCGTCATTCTTCGCCAGATTGCCCGGCACGGGCAGGATCGGCGTTATCACCATATCAGGGTTGGCGTTAACAGCCGTCTGGACACGTTGCAGGCTGCGATCCTGCTGTGCAAGCTGGATATTTTCGAGGATGAACTGGTCCTGCGAGACACCGTCGCGGACCGTTACAAAGTGCTACTGAAGGAAACCAATATCGCCGCTCCAACGCTGATGGAGGGGGCGACCAGCGCCTGGGCGCAGTATACGATACGCGTGGACAATCGTGAGGATGTGCAAGCTAAGCTCAAAGACGCCGGGGTTCCGACCGCCGTGCATTATCCACTGCCGTTGAACAAGCAACCAGCTGTTTCTGACCCAAATGCCGACTTGCCTATTGGCGATCAGGCCGCCGCAACAGTGATTAGCCTGCCGATGCACCCGTATCTGCAGGAGAATTCGCAAGAGCAGATAATCGAGGCACTGAGAAAAGCGATCTGATCGCGCTGACGGTTTAATCGGTGCTGTGGCCGGCGAATTCAGGTTTAGGCAGGTTTGCAGGTTCTATTTACCGTAATATGCGCGATACCAGTCCACGAAGGCCTGAATGCCGTCCCTGATTTCGGTTTTTGGGCGATAACCGGTCAGGCGGTGCAGCAGATCGGCATTGGCCCAAGTTGCAGGCACATCGCCCAACTGCATCTCCATATAGTTTCGGATCGCGGGTTTGCCGAGGCTTTCTTCGATGGCGTCGATGAAATCCAACAAACGCACTTTGTCTGAATTTCCAATGTTCACTATGCGATAGGGAGCGACCGGGCTCAGGCTGTCACCTTCGGCGATGTCTTCGGGGGCTTTGGGGCGAACAGGCACAACGTCGATCAGCAGAGAGATTGCGCGCACCAGGTCATCCACATATGTGAAATCACGATACATGTCGCCGTGGTTGTAGATGTCTATCGGGCGGTCGTTGAGGATCGCGTCCGTGAATTTGAAGAACGCAAGGTCCGGGCGCCCCCAAGGACCGTAGACTGTGAAGAAGCGGAACATTGTCGTCGGAATATCCCAAAGATGGGCATAGGAGTGTCCCATCGCTTCATTTGCCTTTTTGGTGGCTGCGTACATAGTGAGTTGATGATCTGCTTTTTCGCACTCATCGAAGGGCATGTCAGGATTTGCCCCGTAGATCGACGAAGTCGAAGCCATCAGCAGATGCCGCACTTTGTGCCGCCGCGCAGCTTCCATAACGTTGAACGTCCCGACAACATTGCTTTCGACATAGGCGCGCGGGTTCTCCAGGCTATATCGGACGCCAGCTTGCGCCGCGAGGTGGATGATCACGTCCGGTTCAAAAGCATCAGCGATCTGGTCGAACTTGGCGGTATCTTCCAGCATCCCTTCATCGCACGAAAAATTTGGGTTCTCCAGCAACAGCGCATGTCGGCTCTGTTTGAGGCGGACATCGTAATAATCAGTCATCCCGTCAAAGCCATGAACCCGGCAACCGTTCTCAAGCAAAAGTTTGGCAAGATGGAACCCGATAAATCCGGCAGTACCTGTGATCAGAACCTTTTGCATGAGGTATTTCCTTGTTTCGGGGCATCGCGCGTGCGTTCGAAGGCACATATGACGCCAAGAGCCGAAGGGCTCAAGCGGTCATTTCATGGCTGAGTGAGCATGAATCTCTAGTGGTGTGCATTGCAATCTTCAACAAGTCTTCAACCGGGCCAAGGAAGCGAGTAGGTTTTGACATTCGTAAAGAACCTCATTGCCTCGATGACCCCTTCTTTGACACCATTGCCCGAATCCTTGATGCCGCCAAAGGGGGACATTTCGATACGGTATCCGGGTTGTTCCCAGATATTGCAGGTGCCCACGTTCAGCCCATTGATATAGGCAATTGCGCGGTTCAGGTCATTGGTACATACCCCCGACGACAGGCCGTACACAGTAGAGTTCGAGATGCGCATGACCTCGTCATCGTCGTCGGGCACGCGAATGATGGGAATAATGGGGCCGAAAGTTTCCTCCATCACTAACGCAGAGTCGTGGGGAACGTCGTCGACCACGATCGGCGGCAGCAGCGCGCCCTGACGTCCGGGGTGGTAAAGGACTTCTGCTCCCTCTTTCTGGGCCAAGTGAACACAATCTTCGAAAAGCTTGGCCGCATCCTCGTGGATCACGCAACCCAGCTCGGTCTCAGGATCCTGCGGATCGCCGAACCTGATCTTTTTGGCCCTCTCCAGCACCAAAGGCACAAAGGTGTCCGCGACACTCTCTTGCACCAGTATTCGCTTGATCGCAGTGCAGCGTTGTCCCGAATTGCCGGTGGCCCCGGCTACGGCGATCGTTGCGGCCCTGTCTAGATCGGCATCGTTGAGGTCATTCAGAACAATCAGTGGATCGTTACCGCCCAACTCCAGCGCCTGACGTTTGTAAACCGCTTTCTCTGCGATCATCTTGCCCACGGGAACACTACCGGTGAAGGTTATGATGTCGATGTTTTCATTGGTGATCATCTCATTCCCAATGTCCTGTGGCCAGCCAGTGACCACCTGAAACATCTCAGGCGGCAGGCCTGCCTCATAAAGGATATCGGCCAGCGTCAGGCAGGTCAGAGGCGTCAACTCGGTCGGTTTGCAGACCATGCAGTTATTGGTGGCGATCGACGGAGCAACCTTGTGGCTGACCATGTTGAGTGGATGGTTGAATGGAGTGATCGCGCTGATAGCGGTCACAGGCTCGCGCATCGTGAAAATCTTGCGGGCTTTACCGTTTTGGGTCAGATCGCACGCAAAGATTTCGCCATCATCCTTCAGTGCCTCGGCCGCTGCAAATTGAAAGACATCCTGCGCGCGCTTGGTCTCGTAGATCGCGTGTTGATGGCAGATGCCAAGCTCAAGCACCAGCCATTTGGTGAGGTAATCGCGACGTTCACCAATCAGCTCTCCAGCCCGTTGCAGGATTTGGCTGCGTTCATAGCGGGTCAGTTCGGGCTTGTAGTGGGCCGCAATTTCGAGGGCGCGGCGCGCGTGTTCAGCCTGCCCTGCGGGCACATGGCCCACGACCTCATTGGTATAGGGGTAGTGAACCGGGATGGTCTCAGCGGTAATGATGATCTTGCCACCAATTCGCATCCCTTCATTACGGATTTCGGTGACTGCCATGGCAAGAACCATCCAATGAAATCGGACCGCGTACCGGTCTATTACTCTGAAAACACATCAAACGCCTTCAACGCCTTGGCGCTGTAGGCGTAAGACGGGCCGCCGCCCATATAGGTGGCCATAGCCAGCGCTTCGCACAGCTCTTCGCGGGTCGCACCCAGCCGCACCAATGAGCTGACATGGAAGCCGATGCAGCTGTCGCAGCGCGTCGCGATGGCAATCCCCAACGCCATGAATTCCTTTGTCTTTTCACTCAGCGCACCATCTGTTTTGGCGGCCTTACCCATGATGCCAAAACCACGGATGGTTTCGGGCACTTCTTTCGAGAATGCACCAATATTGGCCTCGGTCTCGGCCATGAAGTCTTTCCAGTCCATCTTATGCTCCTTATCCGCGCTCATCTGCGCCCATCCGGCGCTCGAGCCAACGCACACCGGCGCTGATGATCAGTACCAGCACCAGATACTCGAAGATCAACAAGGTATAGATCTCAAGCGGGCGGTATTCCGTCACTACCAGCTCATTCGCACGGCGTGTCAGTTCTTGCATGCCGATGACGCTGGCGAATGCGCTCATCTTCACGATGTAGATGAACTGGTTGGCCAGCGGCGGCAGAATGCGCCGGATCGCTTGCGGCAGGATCACGTAGCGCATGGTCTGAAAATAGTTCAGGCCAATCGTTTGCGCCGCCTCGCTTTGCCCTTTTGCGATAGATTGTATACCGGCACGGTAGATCTCGGCGGTAAAGGCGCTGTCCGATATCGCAAGGGTGATAATTGCGCCCCAGAAGGGATCGATTGGGATGTTCATACCCATCGACTGAAAAACAATCGGCAACCCGTAGAACACCCAAAACAGCATAGGTAACAGAGGGATCGAGCGAACGAACTCGACATATACCCGGTTTACCAGCCGCCAGCCGCGCTTTTCCGATAAACCGGGCAGGGCAACCAGCAGCCCGATGACAATCGATAAGATCGCCGCAATCAGCGAAATCTGAATGGTCGCACCCATGCCCGAAATCAGGAATTTTACATTGGTCCAGCCTGAAGCCGTGGTTGGGTCAATGACGTACCAACCCCAGGTCTGTGAGGACGAACAGCCCGTGATCAGCATGAAAAGGGGAAGGAAGAGAAGTGTTTTTTTCATCGGACCCAACTCAATGCTGCAGAATTTGGCTCAGGAATTTCTGACACCGCTCAGACTTTGGATTGGTGAAGAAATGCTCGGGCTTACCTTGTTCGACAATCTCGCCTGCATCCATGAACACCATGTTGTCGGCCACTTTTCGGGCAAATCCCATCTCATGGGTCACCACAACCATGGTCATGCCTTCCTCGGCAAGTTCAACCATCACGTCGAGCACCTCGGAGATCATCTCAGGGTCGAGCGCTGAGGTGGGTTCGTCGAACAAAAGGACCCTGGGCTCCATGCAAAGCGAACGGGCAATTGCCACTCGCTGCTGCTGTCCACCCGAAAGCTGTATCGGGCGCTTGTCGGCCTGATCGGGTATATGAACACGTTCGAGGTAATGGCGCGCTTTGTCTTCGGCTTCTTTTCGGCTCAACCCGCGGGCCTTGATGGGGCCAAGGGTCAGGTTTTCCAGCACTGTTAGATGCGGGAACAGATTGAATTGCTGGAACACCATGCCAACTTCTGACCGGATGGTGGCTGCAGATTTGGCATCATCGTTCAGTTCGACCCCATCGATGCGGATGGTGCCCTTTTGATGTTTCTCAAGCTGATTGATGCATCTTACGACCGTTGATTTACCCGATCCGGATGGGCCGCAGATCACAACCTTTTCACCACTGTTGACTGTCAGGTTGATGTTCTTGAGCACGTGAAATGTGCCAAACCACTTGTCTACGTCGACAAGCTCGATCGCTGCGTTTGGCATCTGCTGGCCCACTTGTGATTACTATGAGTTAATTAGTTGCTTGAGGTTATCTTTTTCTTTACGCTTAAATCAAGAAGCAATGTCGTGATAAAAGACTAACGCCACCAACGGGAGAACCACATGAAACGTTTTGTTAAAGTCGCGGCTGCGGCTGCGCTCGGTCTTGTGATCAGCGGCGCTGCGCAAGCACAGTCGGCTCTGAATGAAATTTTGGATGACGGCGTGCTGAAAGTGGGGACAACCGGTGACTGGAATCCGATGTCACTGCGCGACCCGGCGACTAACAGCTATAAAGGCTATGATATCGACATCATGAACGCGCTGGCCGCTGATCTGGGTGTTGAGGTCGAATATGTGCCCACCGACTGGAAAACATTGGTCAATGGTGTGGTAGCGGGGAAGTACCACATCACCGGTTCGGCTTCTATCTCACCTCCGCGCATGAAAGTTGCAGGGTTTTCCGACAGTTACATCGCGGTTGAGTTGTTTCCCTACACAACCAAGGAAAAGGCCGACAAATTTGATGGCTACGACTCGATCAACAAGCCGGACGTGAAGGTTGCTACTACCCTGGGCACCACCTTTGAAAAGCGCGTGCGCGAATGGTTCCCCGATGCGGATATCAAAGTGGTCGAAGCTCCTGCACGTGGTTTTCAGGAGGTCTTGGCCGGTCGTGCAGATGTGTTCATAACCTCGAATATCGAGGGATCGACCCTTGAAGCAAAGTTCCCGGTCGTCCGCGTCAAGAATGCCGGTCCACGTTCTCCTTCTCCCATCGCGATGCTGTTGCCGCAAAGTGATCAGGTCTGGATCAACTATGTGAACAACTGGATTGAAGTGAAAAAAGCCCAAGGCTTCTTTGACGAAAACCGGGAACGCTGGGGTCTCTGATCAGAGGCCCTAGTAACTGGAGCGCCTGCGAGAGTTTTCAAAGTCATGAAACTTGAGCACATGACATGGTACGAGGTTAACACTCGTATCAATGCCGGTGCGGCCGTGTTGCTGCCGGTTGGATCGACCGAGCAGCACGGCCCGATGGGTCGCATTGGCACCGACACGATTTGCGCCGAGGCTGTCGCGCTCGCTGCTGCCAGGCAATGCGAGGGTATCGTCGCTCCGGCGCTGGCCTACACGCCAGCGCCTTTTAACACGGGATTTCCCGGAACGGTGTCTATTTCAGCCGAAACCTTTCGCACCATCGCAGATGAGGTGATCCGGGGGCTTTTGAAGCAAGGTTTCGTTGGAGTGTTCATAGTGAACGGACACGGGGCCAATCTGGCGCCTCTTCGGCAGATCGAAAGCGAAATTGCCGGTGGTCAATTGCTGATCCGTAGCTGGTGGGAGCCGAACGCAGTGAATGTTCTGCGACAGCAGCTCTATGGAGATTGGGAAGGGATGCACGCCACCCCCTCGGAGATTGCCATAACCCAGTCTTTGCTTGGACCATTGCCTGCCAATCAGGCCGCTGAGCCGCCCCAGAAACTCAGCGCCGAATACATCCGGGATCACGCAGGGGATCGCCATGGTCCACCTGACGAGCATCGCGCGGACTTCCCGGATGGCCGCGTTGGATCGCATTCAGCTTTGGCCAATCCTCAGGATGGCGAGCGTCTGCTGGCGATAGCAGCTGCGGCTATCGCTGCCGAGTTCCGGGCATTCGAACAAGGCCTCTAGTCACGGAGCGCCTGCAACGGGTGTCGCGGCCCTATCCTGCTTCGACCCCAAGCCCGTCAGTCGACAGGTCATCGAGTTTCGGCATCAACCGTAACAGTTCTTGCGCGTATTCGGTTTTCGGACTGGCAAACAGATCGCTGGTGTCCTGAACCTCGACGATTTGTCCCTGTTTCATGACCGCAACTCGGTCACACATCTGGCGCACCACAGGTAGGTCGTGGCTGATGAACAGCATGGTCAGGCCCAGATGCTCTTGCAGGTCTTTCAGGATGTTCAAAATCTGCGCCTGGATCGAAACGTCGAGCGCGCTTGTGGGCTCATCGCAGATCAGGAACCGGGGTTGTGTCGCCAATGCGCGGGCAATCGAAATACGCTGGCGCTGACCGCCCGAGAACTCATGTGGATATTTCAGCCCGGCCTCTGACCCCAGCCCCACTTGATCCAGCAATTCGTCCACGCGGCGCTTGACGTCGGCACCTTCCATCAGGCGGTGATGGCGGATCGGCTCCGCCACAATTTCATCCACCCGCATACGCGGATTGAGAGACGAGTAGGGGTCCTGAAAGATCATCTGGATGTTCTTGCGGTACTCTTCCTGCACCGTACGATTACTCAGATCGCTTACCAGTTGTCCGTCAAAGGTGATGGTACCACCATCCACAGGATAGAGCCCTGCAATCATCCGCGCGACGGTGGACTTGCCCGATCCGGACTCACCGACAACCCCAAAGACCTCACCTGAACGAATGTCAAAGCTGACGTTGTCGACAGCGGTGAAGTAGGTACGATCCCAAGGCAATAATCCACGCTTTTGCAGGAATTTCTTCGTCAGGTTGCGGATTTCAAAGATCGGTTTGCTGGCGTCGTTATCCACCTTGGGCCAGTGGCGTGCCATATCCTCGATCGCGAAACGCGTTTCACGCCCGCCATAGCTGATCTGAGGGAAACGATGCAGTTTCAGCGTCGGGCGTGGTACCGCGGCGATCAGGGACTTGGTGTATTCGTGTTGCGGCTGGCCCATCACCTGTGCCGTGGTGCCGCTTTCAACCACCTTGCCCGCATACATCACGGTCACGCGGTCAGTTGTATCGGCGATCACGCCCATATCATGGGTGATCAGGATGACACCCACCTGACGCTCTTGTGCCAGTTCCTTGATCAGGTCCAGAATCTGGGCCTGAACGGAAACATCCAAAGCCGTCGTGGGTTCATCGGCGATGATCACATCCGGTTCGGTGCAAAGTGCCAGAGCAATCACCACGCGTTGCCGCATGCCGCCCGAGAACTGGTGCGGGTACTGATCCAGCCGAGTATCCGGGTCTGGGATGCCAACGCGATCAATCAAATCACGGGCGCGCTTGCTTGCTTCGGCCTCGGATCCACCCAGATGGGCCTGGATCGTCTCGACCAGTTGTTCGCGCACTGTAAATAGCGGGTTCAGCGACGTAAGCGGGTCTTGAAAGATCATCGAGATCTTCTTGCCGCGTAGCCCGCGCATCGCCTCGGCATCGATGCCGCTGATCTTATCGCCGCCCAGCTTAATCTGGCCGCTGGCAATGCGACCTGGGCGTTCCAGAAGGCCCATCACGGCAGCGCCGATGGTGGATTTACCTGCCCCGGATTCGCCCACAAGTCCGTGGATTTCGCCGGGTTCTACAGAAAGGCTGGCGTGGTCCACTGCGGTAAACAGCTGGCGGCGGGTCGGGAATTCGACGGTGAGGTCTTGGATGGTCAGAAGGCTCATGAAATCACCGCAGTTTTGGGTTCAGCGCGTCGCGCAACCAGTCGCCCAACAGGTTGACCGACAGGGCAAGGGCCAGAAGCGTGCAGGCCGGGAAGAACAAAATCCACCATTCGCCCGAGAACAGGAAACCCTGCCCGATCCGGATTAGTGTCCCCAGCGACGGCTGGGTCGGGGGAGCGCCCACACCCAGAAAACTCAATGTGGCCTCAGCAATGATCGCAAGCGCCAGCGAGATGGTCGCAATAACAAGAACAGGGCTGAGGACATTGGGTAGGATGTGACGGAACATGATCGGGAACGATCCACGCCCGATCAGGCGCGCGGCTTGTACATATTCTTTGTTTTTCTCGACCAGAGCAGCACCACGGACGACGCGTGCGAACTGCACCCAGTCCGACAACGCAATCGCGATGATCAGAACATAGATTGCCATCTCATCGCGGTATTCCGGCGGAGTGATTCCTTTGGCAATCCCAAAGATCAGCATTGCGACCAAAATGGCCGGGAACGTCAGTTGCACGTCTGCGATACGCATGATCAGCGTCTCGATCCAACCTCCGAAATACGCAGCGATCAGACCGAGGATCACGCCGATGATCAAGGCAAGAAGCACAGCAGAGGCACCTACGAACAATGAAATGCGCAACCCGTAGAGGATGGTCGAGAACACATCGCGCCCTTGGTCATCTGTGCCTAGCAAAAAGGTCTCTTGCGTAAACGCATTGGGCGTACCTGGTGGTGTGAACCCGTTCATCAGGTTCAGTGTTGCTGGATCGAACGGGTTATATGGCGCGATCAGCGGGGCAAAGATCGCCGCCAGCACCAGAATGACCACGACCAAAGATGCGATCATGGCTACCGGAGAGTGCCGGAAAGACCAGGCGAAATCGCTGTCCCAGAATTTAGCCATACGCGATTTAGGCGCGACTTTCGGGGTTTCCATCGTTTCGGTCATGTGGCCCTCGCGTCGACACGCAGGCGCGGGTCAATGGCATAGTACAGAAGGTCGACAATCAGGTTGATTGTCACGAACATCACCGAGATCAGCATCAGATAGGCAGCCATAACGGGGATATCCACGAACTGGATCGCGTTGATGAACAGCAAGCCGACGCCCGGCCATTGAAACACCGTTTCGGTGATGATGGCAAAAGCGATGATCGACCCCAGCTGAAGGCCCGTGATGGTGATCACCGGCACAAGAGTGTTCTTCAGCGCGTGGCGGAAATTGATCACCCGGTCCGACAGCCCTCGGGCGCGTGCAAAGCGGACATAGTCAGCGCGCAGAACCTCCAGCATCTCGGACCGGACGAGCCGCATGATCAGTGTCATTTGATAGAGGCCCAGCGTGATTGCAGGCAATATCAACGCTTTGAGCCCCGAGGTCGTCAGAAACCCGGTGGACCAACTGCCAATCATAACAGTCTCGCCCCTCCCGAAACTGGGCAGTAGGTCAAGTTCAACCGAGAAAACATAGATCAGCAGGATACCGATGAGGAACGTCGGCAGCGAAACCCCGATCAAGGAAACGGTCATGATCACATTGGCAGCGATCCCTTGTCGTCGGATTGCAGTAAAGACACCGAGGGCAATGCCCATCGTGATCGCAAGAAAGCCGGACACAAAGGCCAATTCCAACGTCGCCGGAGCGCGTTCCACCAGGATGGTCGAGACCGGTCGCCCCTGGCGATAAGACACACCGAAATTGCCCTGAACAGCGCCTTGCAGGAACTTGGCGTATTGCACAACAAAGGGTTGGTCCAACCCAAGCTCGGTCCGTAGGCGGTCAATGTCGGCCTGCGTGCGCTCTTGGCCCAGCATGTTGTCGATCGGGTCGCCAACAAATCGGAACATCGAAAAGGCGACCAACCCCACGACCAACAGCACTATGACGGACTGGAACATCCGTCTGACGATATATGCGAACATATGTTTCCCTCGTAGATCGGTCTCTCTAGGCCGACCTTGACCAGATGGTCAAGAGAGTGCTGTCAACTCAACGCGACGTTGCCGCCGATCAATTCACATTCACCCAACGCAGCAGAAAGAAGTTGTCCGGACGCTGCGTGACCTCGACATTGCTGCGCGTGCCCCAAACCAGCGGCTGGACATACATCGGCACATAAACGTGTTCGTCCTGATAGATTTGAGTAACCTCGTCCAGCATCGCCTGACGCTTGGCCTCATCCAGTTCTGACTGGATCATCGGCAACAGCTCATCGACACGTGCATTTGAGAACCCGCCGAAGTTCCAGCTACCCAACTTTTTCTCTTCGTTCGGGGTTGCGACAAGGAACCGGACCGGATGCTCGGCGTCGAATGTACCGGGGCTCCAGCCCAGCAGGTACATGTCGTAATTATCTTCGCGTAATTCGGGCCAATAGTTCCGCACTGGCATGGCGTCCAGCTCGGCGGTGATCCCGATCTGAGCCAGCATACCGACGACGGCCTGACAGACGGCCTCGTCATTAAGGTAGCGGTCATTGGGGCATTTCAGGCCAAATGAGAAACCATCTGCATATCCGGCCTCGGCCAGCAGCGCCTTTGCCGATTCCACATCAAACGCGGGGCGCCCGGCGTTCGCTTCGGAAAACCCGCTCATGGCTGGGCTGACGAGCTGCGATGCGGGCTCGGCATTTCCGCGCATGATCGTGGCCAGAATGGCGTCGACATTCACCGCTTGCGCAACTGCCTGCCGCACGCGCGCGTCACGGAACGGGTTGGGTTTGCCCGCATCGTCTGTGTATTTCAGCGTGTCAGCCTCGTGGTCGAAGCCCAGCATGATCACGCGCGCCTCAATGCCCTGGATGACATCGACCTCTGCGTTCTGCTGCAGCCGTGCGACGTCCTGAATGGGGACCGGGTTGATCATGTCCACATCGCCCGATAGCAGCGCCGCTACGGCCGTGGCAGGATTTTGGATCGGATTAAATTCTGCACGGGTGATGTTGTGTTCAACATCCCCCCACCAGCCTTCATAAGGTTCCAACACGGTCTTAAGACCCGGCTCGCGCTCGGTCACCTTGAACGCGCCGGTGCCGTTGGCGTTGATGGTGGCGTAGTTTCCGGTTTCTTTGTCGGGGACCACGGCGTCGTTGGCCTCGGTCCAGTCTTGATCCATGATCATCCAGTTGGCAATCGATGACGGAAACAGCGGGTTAGGTGCTGTGGTCATGATATCAACTGTGTAGTCGTCAACTAAGATGACGTCACTGACAGGAGCGAACCAGCTACGCGTGTCCGCAGCCTCACCCGAGGCGCGTTGGTAGCTGAACAGCACATCTTGCGCGTCAAAGCTGCTTCCGTCGTGAAAGGTCACGCCCTGACGCAGATTGAAGCGCCATCCTTCGCCGTCGCCGATCGGCTCCCAACTGACAGCCAACGCGGGCTCAACGCTCATATCCTTACCGCGGCGGACCAGCCCTTCGTAGACGTTGTTCAGGAACCCGAGAACTGGGGCCGAGTTGACCGCGTGAGGGTCCATCGTCTGCGGATCGGTGGTCGAGGCCCACTTGAATTCGGCCGCCTGCGCGGCGCTTGCAAGCAACATGGTCAGGCCGATTGCACTGTTTCTGAGGATCATGGCGAAATCTCCCTGTTAGCGCTGAAACAATCCAGCTTTTTCGCTGCCACGTAAAGCCGTTCCTGCGCCGAGATCACATGTCCGTTACCGACGGCGCAAACAAGAACAGGGCGCGTTTCCGCGCCCTGCATACCATCACAGAGGATAGTTTAGTTCATCTCAAAGTATTTGATCTTCGGTGAATCTTCCGGCTCGACGATGGTGCCCACGCCCGATTTCATGCCCCAGTTCAGCACCTGATGGTGGATCGGGATATAAAGCTGTTCGTCCTGAACAACCTGCCAGATATCACCGATCTGCTGATCACGTGCGGGCAGATCAGTTTCAGAGGCAAGGGCCACGATTTTGGCATCCAGATCCGGGTTGGAGTAGCGTGTGCCATTCCACGAGCCGTACTTTTCGCCCTTCGAATGGACGAGGAAGTTGAAGATGTACTCCGAGTCATAAGTCGGAACACCCCAGCCCAGCATGTAGAAATCTGTTTCTAGGTTGTTGATCAACGGGAAGTGCTGGGCTTTCGGTTTGGCGTCCAAGTTAACTGTGACGCCGATCTGGGCCAGCATTCCAACCGCTGCCTGACAGATCGCCTCATCATTGATGTAGCGGTCATTCGGGCAGTTCAGGGTCAGCGAGAATCCATCAGGATAGCCTGCTTCGGCCATCAACGCCTTGGCCCCTTCGATATCGGTTGACGAGGACGCATCCATATCTGCATCCCAACCATTCACAAACGGAGGTGAGATCATACCAGCAGGAGCAGACTGACCACGCATCACGACCTGTTTGATCGCATCACGATTGATCGCCTTTGACATCGCCTGTCGAACGCGGACATCAGCCAGCGGGTTCTTACCATCCACATTGTCCGAGGTCAGATCAGCATCGCCCATGTTCATGCCAAAGAAAATCACCCGGTTCTGCGGCGCGGTGCGTACGTCCAGACCATCGGTTCCGGCTACACGCTCGAGGTCCTGTACGGGCACGTCCTGAATGAAATCAACCTCACCCGACAGCAGCGCGGCAACACGGGTCGCGGCGTTCTGGATCGGGGTATAGATGATCTCGGTTACCTGCAGCGGGAACTCATCCTTGCCCCAATAGCCGTCATAGGCGGCCAGGACGGTTTTCACGTCGGGCTCGCGGCTGACCAGCTTGTAGGGACCTGTGCCATTGGCGTTCTTGGCCGCAAACGTGTCTTCGCCGCCCTCATAGTCCTGAACCTTGACAGCGTTGTTTGCCTCGGCCCAACCTTTGTCCATCATGAACATGTTGGTCAGGTTGTTGGGCATGATCGGGTTCGGTCCGTCAGTTTCGATCTCGATCGTGAACTTGTCGGGCGCACGCACCTCTTTCACAGACGCCAGCAGTTCTTTGTAATCCGAATCCGGCGTCATCGCGCGGTTCAGCGAAAACACGACATCCTCGCTGTCGAACTCGGCACCGTCGTGGAAGGTAACGCCCTCGCGCAGTTTGAACACCCAGACATTCGGATTTTCTTCCGATGGTGCCCATTCGGTCGCCAGCGATGGAACCAGTGCACCTGAGTGATCACGCATCACCAGCGTTTCCATGATCTGGTGCGCCATGGCCGAGGTCGGGCCTTCGTTTTGCGCATGCGGGTCCAGCGTCAGCGCATCACCTGCACGGGCCCATCGCAGCGTCTCCGCCGAAGCGCCCGCCGCGATCATCGCCGTTGCACTGGCGGCAAGCATCAGAGTTTTGAATGACATAAGTCGTCTCCCCATTTTTTGTTGTGGCCGCATTTTCATACGGTTGGCCGAATTTTTCGGCCATCATGGGCCAGCATCATCCAGATCATGGTCCGAGTTGCAACACCCGAATGTTAGCGCCCTGCTTTTCTTTCTGTCTGCCGGGGCTTAGGTGAATGTAGGTCATGCAGAAACACGCCTCGTATTTAGCCCTATGACAGGGTTGCCACCTAACGTTTATTGAAGGCGTCTCTAAGAGCGTCACCAAAGGCCCCGTTCTGGGTGCTCTGCCCCCCATGGCTGCGCCGCTGTTCCCCTGGCTGGGGTGTTCGTGCCGGTTTGCCCTTGCCACGGAGTGCATTGCCCTCGCGTGCCGAAGCGCCACCGTCCTTGCGCATGGACAGCCCAATGCGCTTACGTGAAACGTCGACTTCGACCACCGTCACTTTGACAACTTGCCCGGTTTTGACCACCTCATGCGGGTCCTTCACGAACCGATCGGCCAGTTGGCTGACATGAACCAACCCGTCCTGATGCACGCCAATGTCGACAAACGCGCCGAAGGCGGCGACGTTGGTGACGGTACCCTCCAGCACCATGCCGTGCTTCAGGTCCGTGATTTCCTCAACCCCGTCCGTAAACGACGCCGTTTTGAAACTGGGTCGCGGGTCTCGGCCGGGCTTCTCCAATTCGGTGAAAATGTCCCGAACCGTTGGCAAGCCGAAGGTTTCACTCACAAACTGCTCGGCGCGCAGGTCTTTCAGTACGCCTTCATGCCCCATGATTTGGCGAATGTCGCGCCCACATGCTGCCACTACTCGACGGGCAACATCGTAAGCCTCGGGGTGAACCGAGGAGGCATCCAGAGGCTCTGAACCGTCACGAACTCGCAGGAAACCTGCACACTGCTCGAAGGCGCGTGGACCAAGGCGGGCCACCTTCAACAGTTCGTTCCGAGACGCAAAGGCACCATGAATATCGCGGTGCGTGACAATCGCCTCGGCCAATCCCGGTCCCAGACCCGAGACGTGCGAAAGCAAAGGGGCTGAAGCTGTATTCAGATCCACGCCCACAGCGTTCACTACATCTTCGATCACCGACTCCAGTGACTGTGACAAGCGGTGCTGATCCACATCGTGCTGATACTGGCCGACGCCGATGCTCTTGGGTTCTATCTTGACCAGTTCAGCCAAGGGATCCTGCAGCCGGCGGGCAATCGAGACCGCTCCACGTAGCGAGACGTCGAGGTCGGGAAATTCGCGCGCGGCAAGCTCGGATGCCGAGTAGACCGAGGCTCCAGCCTCGGAAACGACGACCTTGGTGGGCGCTTTGACGGTCTTGGGCAGAAGCGACAGCGTATCGGCCACCAAACGCTCAGTCTCGCGGCTGGCTGTGCCGTTGCCGATGGCAATAAGCTCGATTTTATGTGTAGCGATAAGGTTCAGTATTGCCGCTTGTGCACCACGCAGATCATTCTTGGGCTGAAACGGATATAGCGTATCCGTTGCAACCACCTTACCGGTTGCATCGACCACGGCGGCTTTGACCCCGGTGCGAATGCCGGGATCCAACCCAAGCGTCGGACGTGCCCCCGCCGGAGCAGCGAATAGCAGATCCTTTAGGTTGCGCGAAAACACTTGAATTGCCTCGTCTTGTGCGCGGCTGCGCAGGTCGGCCATCAGTTCGACCATCATCGACAGCGACAGCTTGACCCGCCATGTCCAGCCCGCGACCTTGCGTAGCCACTTGTCACCAGGAGTATCACCGCGCGTGTTCAGATGAGCCGCAACCATGGCCTCGGCCCGCGCGGCGCCCGCTTCGGGTTCGGGAGCAATGTCTAGCGTTACGATCCCTTCCTTCGAGGCGCGCAGCATTGCCAGCGCTCGATGCGACGGGGTTTTCGACCAAAGCTCGGAATGATCAAAGTAATCGCTGAACTTGGCACCTTCCTGTTCCTTGCCCTCGACGATCTTTGCGCTCAGCAACGCCTCACGTTGCATGAAGTTTCGGAGCTCTCCCAGCAAAGCAGCGTTTTCGGTAAGCCGCTCTGTGATGATGTCCCGTGCACCATTCAGCGCGTCTTTGGTCGTGGGGACAGCCTCAATCAGATACCCTTCAGCCAGCCCTTCTGGTTCAGCCAACCGGTCCGACAGAATCGCATCGGCCAGCGGCTCCAGACCATTCTCGCGGGCAATCATCGCCTTGGTCCGGCGTTTGGGCTTGTACGGCAGATAAATGTCTTCCAACTGCGCCTTGGTTTCGGCTTGGGCGATCGATTTCACCAGATCGTCCGTCAGTTTCCCCTGATCCTTGATCGAGGACAGAATCGCCTCGCGCCGGGCCTCAAGCTCACGCAGATAATTCAGTCGGTCGGAAAGGGTGCGCAATTGGGTATCATCCAGCCCGCCGGTCACTTCCTTACGATAACGGGCGACAAAGGGCACGGTCGCACCTTCATCCAACAACCTGACCGCGGCCCCAACCTGTTCCGCGCGGGCGTTAATCTCGGTGGCGATGGTGCGGGCGATACGGTCCAAAGGGGCCTCCTGACTTGCGGTTGGAAGATCGTCTTAGCCACCGGCACGCACAAGGGGAAGAGGCTGCGCTGCGAAAAGCACCTCTGCACAAAAAATGCACGACCCTTACGCGGTGATCTGCACCTGCCTAGGCCAGACAGAACCAACACAAACAAGGAGCAGTTAAATGGGACAGTTCATCGTGCGCGGTGTACCGACATCAGTTTTACAAGATAGTTGGTGGCTGGACACCCCTGATCGAGGCACAAACCGAGCCGATGGCTTAGCGGAACCCGGCAATCGCCACGCTTTTTTGGGTTTGGTGTTTCTGGTTGCGCTCGCCGATTTTCTGTTTTTCGACCATTCTCCTGGCCTTTCAATCGCACTCTTTACGTTGGCGGTTTCCGCTGTAGTGTTTGCCTTGCTGCGCCGCCGTGGTGGACTTGTCGGGCCAACCCTTCTTTTGCTGCTTAGCATTCTTCCGGTTGTGGAATATGTTCAGGCCCTGTCCGTAGCTTTCTTGCTGGGTGGATCGACCATTGCGCTGTGTTGGGCCGTGCTGGGCAATCATGAGGTCGCTTCGGTTCGCCGGTTTCTGTCTCTGTTTCCAATATTGGCGCTCAGACACGGGATAGAGGCGGTTCAGAAAGGTCATTCGGTTTCCCGCATTGACGGGGTTGCCCTTCGTGCACTGCGCAACTGGAGTTTCCCGATCGGAGGCGCACTGATCCTTGCTTCGCTGATGGTTGCGGCCAATCCGGTCTTGTCTGATTGGATCGATCGGATTTGGCGATTTGATCTGCGGTTCGACCGACTGCTATTCTGGACCGGGGCAGCAATCACGATCTGGCCCTTTCTTGCGGTCACCTTGCGGCCTGACTTGCTTGCCCCCCGATTTGGCCCCGGACGCAAGCGCCCATTGCCTGCCTTTGGCTTGAATGCCCAATCCGTTGCCAATGCGCTAATGGTGTTCAACTTGCTGCTGGTGGTGCAAACGGGGATGGACATGGTTTATCTCTGGGGCAGCACCAAGTTGCCCGAAGGGATGACCTATGCTGAATATGCTCATCGCGGGGCATACCCACTCTTGGTCACAGCTTTGCTGGCGGGCGCATTTGCCTTGGCCGCCCGACCCTATCTGAACGAGCGGCAAGGGCTGACAAGATGGATGATGCTGTGGCTGGCGCAGAATGTATTGCTGGTGATCTCATCGCTGATGCGCCTCTCGCTTTACGTTGATTTTTACGGGCTGACCTATTTGCGTGTTCATGCGGCAATATGGATGGTGCTGGTCGCTGTGGGTTTGTGTCTGACCGGTTGGCAAATTTTGCAGGGTAAATCGAACCGATGGTTATTGCTGCGATCTGCGATCTTGGGGATTGGCGTGCTCTATGCATGCTGCTTCGTGAATTTTTCAGCCTTAATCGCCCGTTGGAATCTGGAAAATCCGATACGGTTTGATGCCTACTACGCATGTCAGCTCAATGAGATGGCGGCGGCAGAGTTGCTGAATGACAAACGGGTACGCGCTTGCGCAACCCCTCCGGTCGTCGACAATTGGAGGAATTGGGGCTTTCGCGCAGATCGGGTGATCCGTAATCTGGCCGTCGAACCCATGCCGGAGAAGGTATATGAAAATCCTCGTCGTGGATGATGATCCACGCCTGCGAGAGCTGGTCTCGATCACGCTTGAGCGCGCGGGCTACCAGACGGTTACCGCCCGCGATGGCCAAATGGCGCTAACCCACGCGATGCGGGAAGCGCCTGATCTTGTCGTGCTGGATGTCGGCCTGCCTGAGATCGATGGGCTTGAGGTTTGCCGCCGCTTGCGGGCACGCTCGGAGGTACCAATCTTGTTCCTGACCGCGCGTGATGACGAGATTGATCGCATTTTGGGCCTCGAGTTGGGAGCGGATGATTACGTCACCAAACCTTTCAGCCCCCGTGAGTTGGTTGCACGGATCAAAGCTATCCTGAAACGCAGCAAACCGGGTGCTGCAGAGCTTCTCCTGCGGCATGGCCCGGTTGAAATGGATGTGTCGGCGCATTCGGTTCGGGTCGACGGCAATGCGCTTGCCTTAACCGCAACCGAGCTGTCGATTTTGCGTCGCCTGATGCAAACGCCCGCCGCCATCGTCTCGCGACCACAATTGGTTGATGCGATTTATGGCGCAGGCAGTCCGGTCTCGGATAGGACACTGGATAGTCATTTGCGGAACTTACGACGCAAGTTGGGGGATCAGGGCTGGGCCGGTGCCATCGAAACCGTGCATGGAATCGGATTGCGGATGGGTGCATGGCCGGGCTGAGACGCAAATGGCGCCCTTCGCTGGGTTTTGTTCTTGGCGGAGGTCTCGCGGGTACGCTCGCCCTGTCTCTGCTGGGTCTGATCGCGCTGCGGTATCTTGGACCTGAGATCGGGTTTCGAAACGCTGCGGGCTTGCTGGCGATCGTGATCGGATGTGCGACCGGAGTGGTCGGATACCTTATGGTTCGGCTTCTGCTCCGCCCCATAACGTCGCTGGCGACCTATTCAGGGGCCATTGAACAAGGGCAACGCGCCGAGCCGCCCGATCACTACGGCACACAAGAACTGTCGCGCCTCGCCGGTTCGGTTCTGAGCATGGCGGATACACTGCAACGGCGCGAAGCTTCGATCCGCGTCTTCGCAGATCATGTCACGCATGAGTTGAAAACACCCGTCACCGCGATCCGTGCGGCAGGAGAGTTGTTGGCCGAGGCCGAAACGCTCTCGGACCAGGATCACGCATTGCTGCAACAGATATTGGGCGCAAGCGATCAGATGCAAACGCAGCTCAGCGCTCTTAACACGGTTGCACAGGCACGAGTGCCGGAACATCATGGGGAGGCAAGCCTGAACGATCTTGCCGATCAGTTACGCGCTTCGTTTCCCGAATTGGACATCAGCATAGAAGGCGGCGATCAGGCATTGAACCTTGCAGCCTCTGGCCTGAAAATTGCCCTGCAACATCTTCTGGACAATGCACGCCGTCACGGGGCAAGGCAGGTGGTCCTGCACGCAGAACTCGGTCGATTGGTTGTCCAAGACGATGGTTCCGGCATATCCGACGGTAATCGGGACCGCATCTTCAACCCATTCTTTACAACCGCGCGCGAGAAGGGAGGGACCGGGATGGGCCTGACCATCGTTACAAACCTGTTGGGGGCACATGGCGGGCGGATTTTGCTGGTGCCTTCCAAGACCGGTGCGCGATTTGAGTTGGTGTTTCCGGGTGTGTGATATCACTCAATAGCCCAAACTAATTCGACCCGTGTCAATTTGCGCCGCTCAATACGATTGATCCCAAGCCAATCCTCATTTAAGGGAGGCCCTGTCAAATCAGAGTCACCCGTGGGGCCGTCATGTCCCCTTTGGGATTGGTGCCTATGTCACGGCGGCACATGCTCTTGGATCGCACGCCCCTGAAAGGCTTAAAAAAGGTAAGGGAATATGGCAGAAAAATCGAACTTCGACGTATTGTATACCATTGTAGACGAAGCGCCCGAGCTGGCGAGCGCCTCGTTCCTGCCCATTATCCGCAAGTTTGCGTCAGCAGCCGGTGTCAGCGTCGGAACCAAAGACATTTCGCTGGCCGGGCGTATTATCGCGACCTTCCCCGAAAAGCTGACAGACGAACAGCGTATTACTGATGATCTGGCTGCTTTAGGTGAGCTGGTGAAAACACCGGACGCAAATGTCATTAAACTACCCAACATCTCGGCGTCGGTGCCCCAGCTGGTGGCTGCCATCGAAGAGCTGCAATCACAGGGTTATGACATTCCGAACTACCCCGAAGAGCCTTCGACGGACGACGAAAAGGCGATCCGTGCGCGTTATGACGCCATCAAGGGTTCGGCCGTGAACCCGGTCCTGCGCGAAGGCAACAGCGATCGCCGCGCAGCGCGCGCTGTGAAGAACTATGCCCAGAAGAACCCTCATTCGATGGGAGAGTGGAGCGCGGACAGCAAGACCAAAGTGTCTTCGATGCCGTGCAATGATTTTTACGCCAATGAGAAATCGGCAACGATCACTGCGGCGCAAGCCGGCGATGCCAAGATTGAGTTTGTGGGCAAAGATGGCAGCGTTACGGTTCTGAAAGACGCTTGGCCACTGGCCGAAGGAACTGTGGCCGACGCAACATTCATGTCGGTCAAGGCGCTGTCGTCGTTCCTGACCGAAGCCATTGAGGACACCAAGAAAGACGGCACCATGTTCTCGCTGCACATGAAGGCGACGATGATGAAGGTCAGTGACCCGATTATCTTCGGCTATGCAGTCAAGGCGTGGCTTGCCCCCGTGTTCGAAAAATTCGGTTCAGAGCTGGACGCACTGGGTGTAAACCCGAACTCGGGTCTGGGGGACCTGCTTGAGCGGGTTCAGGGCAACGCAGACATCGTCGCCGCAATCAATGCGATTAAAGGGGATCGTCCGTCGATGTATATGGTGGATTCGGACCGTGGCATCACCAACCTGCATGTCCCGTCTGATGTTATCATCGACGCCTCGATGCCCGCAGTGATCCGTGCTGGCGGCAAGGGTTGGGACGAAACCGGCGCCAAGGGCGATACCAACTGTGTGATCCCTGACCGTTGCTATGCACCGGTGTATGATGAGGCCATCAATTTCTTCAAAGCCAATGGTGCACTGAACCCAGCCACCGCAGGAGCCGTCGCCAACGTTGGATTGATGGCGCAGAAGGCCGAGGAGTACGGCTCGCACCCGACGACGTTTGAAGCGCCCGCAGATGGTGCAATCCGTATCGTTCTGGCCAATAGCGAAACGCTGCATTCCCACAACGTCGAAAAGGGCGACATCTGGCGCGCCTGCACCGTCAAGAAGGCCCCGATCGAGAACTGGATCCAGCTGGCGATGGACCGTCAGCGCCTGACCGGGTCCGAGGCGATCTTTTGGCTGGACGCAAACCGTGCCCATGACGCCGAGCTGATTAAGTATGTCAAACCAGCGCTTGAAGCTGCAGGCGTGGCCGACAAGTTCTTGATTATGGCCCCGCGTGAAGCAACCCGCCAGTCGCTGGAAACTATCACGGCGGGCAAGGACAGCATCGCCATTACCGGTAACGTTTTGCGGGATTATCTGACCGACTTGTTCCCGATCCTCGAACTGGGGACGTCGGCCAAGATGCTATCAATCGTCAAACTGATGAATGGCGGCGGTCTGTTCGAAACCGGTGCAGGTGGTTCGGCGCCGAAACATGTTCAGCAACTGGTTGAAGAAAACCACTTGCGCTGGGACTCCATGGGTGAATTCTGTGCGCTCGGAGAATCCCTGAACTTCCTTGCTGACAGCAAGGGCAACGCCAAAGCGGGCGTCCTGGGTGCCGCTGCCGAGGCTGCCACGCAGGGAATTTTGGATAACAACAAGTCACCCAGCCGCAAAGTCGGCCAGCCGGATAACCGCGATAGCCACTACTGGTTCGCTCGTTACTGGGCCGAAGCTTTGGCGGGGCAATCCGATGATGCTGGGCTTGCCGCCGAGTTTGCACCGCTCGCGAAAGAGTTGGCGGACAAAGAAGAACAGATTTTGTCCGAGTTGGCGGCAGCGCAGGGCGCACCCGCCGATCTGGGTGGATACTACCACACTGATCCGGCCAAAGCGGCTGCGGTGATGCGTCCAAGTGCGACCCTGAATGCGATCATCGGATAAGCCAAGGGTTGCATAAACGCTTAAAAAGAAACCGTTCCGAAGAGGGCCGGTTTTTTCATGCCCTGAAAAAGAAAAAGGCCAGCCCCCATAGCCAGCCTCTTTCTGAGTGAGTGGCGGGGCTTACGCCTCACCGGTGCAGTTGAGTTCATCCTACGCTTATCGTTCACGCTGAATATTCGGGGATTCCCGTAGACGGCCGCCTTTTATGAGCGATTAAGGATAAAAATAGTCATTATGTATGTGCAAATAAGACCAAATGCTGACTGCGCCACGTCTGAGGCCTAGTCAGTTGGCTTTGCCGTTATCATTGAAGATTCTGACCCACCGACAAAAAAAGGGCCAGTCCGAAGACCGGCCCCTAAGAAAGGTCATAACGACCGAGGGATTAGTTTGATGCTGCGTTCAGCTTTTCATTTTGTTCGCGCAGCGTGTCGGAAATAATCGCGTACCATTCGCCGGATTCGCGCATCTCGATCAAACCCTTGTTCATCATCGCGATGTACTCGCGCGCGAATGGATTGGTGCGGTGTGCAAGGAAGCTCATCGAAGACAGTGTCGAGACATACGGGTTCTCAACAATATCCGCCGAGGTCAAACCCATGTCTTTCATTGTCGAGGCAAACAGATCAACTTCGAATGCAGCCACGTCTGCCGTACCGGTCAATACGGCATCGAGACATTCGCGAGCCGAATTGGGTTGGACCACGGTTGTGTTCTCGCGGTTCAGCCCTTGTTCTTCCAGCACCACCATGCTCCAGCCTGCCATGCGGCAAACGGTCGAGCCCTCAAGGTCGGAGAAATCTGTCGCCTTTGCGTATTCGCTTTCAGGCAAAGTGAAGAAACCTCCGACAATGTCATATACCGGAACAGAAGCGACAAATTGGGTACACCGGGCTTCGGTCTCTGCAGACCACTCATAGGAGCGGTTGGTACAATCCGGAACAGTCCACGCGATCGAAATATCAAACGCACCCAGTGGCAACAGTGTGTCCAGATGCGAACTCCAGTCATCTACAAAGCTGACCGAGAAATCACGGCTGTTACCAGCACGCTGAAGGCTTGTCGTCGCCAGACGGGTCATGATGCCACCGCCGCTCAGATCTTCAGTAGTGAACGGTTCCCAACCGTTGCCAGCGACCATCTTGATCGGAGGCGCGTAGACATTCGAGCGCTTGACGCTTGCAGCACGTTGTTCTTCTGCCGCGATCAGTTCTTGCGCGCTCTGACCGTTGGGCAGGCTGCCATCCTCACAGGGCAGCGCCAGTACCAGACCGGGGGTTAGCGAACCGGGATTGGTGATTGCATTGCGGTTAGCGTTAAAGATCGGCTGATAGTTTGAGGTGCCGTAGGCGGCAATGGCGATGGTCGCCAATGTGTCGCCATCCTGAACCGTATAGTTGGAGCAGGCCTCTTGAGCGGCGGCTGCACCTGCGCTCAGGGCGGTGAAGGCTGATGCCGACAGTACTGCTTTCTTCAATTTCTTGTTAAACATGTCCACTTCCTCCAGACTTTGTTTCGTTGGGCCAATCAAGGCCTTAGCCATTTTCCATTTGATAGCGCAGTGCGGTAGATACGATGTCGCGCCACTCGCCTGATTGCTGCATGATCGCCAGACCCTGGTTGAGCGTCTCAAGGATCGCTTCCCCATCCGGATTATCTTTGTGGGTCATGACGTTAAGCGACTTGATTGCCGCTAGGTTGGGGTTTTCGATGATCTGATGTTCGTAGCCCAGACGCCCGATTGCTTCGACCGCCAGATGCGCTTCGATCGCGACAATATCGGCTGTGCCATCCATGACTGCGCGAAAACAATCATCGGGTGAAACGGGGCGCATCAAAGTGATTGCAGGCTCGTAAAGACCAACTGCATCCATATGCGACAATGACCAACCTTCCGGCCTACAAATCGTTGTGCCCGCGAAATCTGCATAAGTCAGAGTCTCTTCGTAACCCGAACCGCTTTTTGCGAAGAACGTATCAACGACCTCGTAGAATGGGTTTGAGAAATTATAGGTTTCGCACCGTGAACGATCATTTTCCGACAACGTAGCGGCTTGTTCACAGTTCGGCCGCGACCAAGGGAATGTGGCGTCAAAGGCGAGTGTCGGCATCAATAGGTCCAGATGCGACGACCAGTCATTAACGAACTGAATCTTGTAGGACTGCTCGGGCGCGGCCCTCAGCATCGCGGTTTCAACCAGGTTGGTATAAAGCCCACGATTTGGCAGCGCTTCATCCGTAAACGGGGCGTAGTTACCACCCGTGATCAACAAAATCTGACGGTCACGAATTTCAGGGCTTTCGCCACCATCCGCGTTGCGGATCAATGCGGCACCTTCCGCACGGGCTGCTTCGATCTCTTTCTTGGCCGCAGCCTTGGCCGCGATTACGGCTTCTTCGCTGGTCTTTTTAGCTTCGGCCTCTGCAGCGGCCACGCGGGCTTCGGCCTCGGCAATGGCTTTTTCAGCCCGTTCCTCGGCAGCTTTGACCAGTTCCGAGGCCATTTCGGCAGCCATGCGGCCAGCTTCGGTATCCGGCAGTTGCGCCGCGCGCCCGATATCTTCAAGACAAGGGAAAGTCAGGACATCACCGACGCGAATGATATTGGGGTTCGACCCGATCGTATCCCGGTTCGCATCATAGATGATCCGGTAATCTTCCGTCGCGTAGACGGCAATTGCCAGTTCCCGCAAGCTGTCACCGGGCTGGATTTCATAAGTCGAACACGCCTCTTGCGCCGATGCTGCACCTGTTGCAGCAGCAAGAGCGAGGGTGGATATGATAAGATGGTTTCGCATTTTGTCCTGTTTCACTGCCTGTCTAAGTCTGTGCCGGTTTGACCACGGCGATTGAAATGTTGTCCTGATCCGGGTCTGCCTTTGCATGCAGTGCTTGAAGCAGCGCATCAGCAATATCGCGAGCCGGGGAATGAATATGCGTGCGCACCAGCGTTTCGATCTCGGAATTGCCGAGATATTGCAGACCATCACTGCCAAGGATCAGTACATCTGCCGCAATCAGCGCTAATGGTTGTTCCGGACAATCCACTTTTGGAATCGCAGCCCCCATGATCACCGAAGTCAGTTGGTTACGATCCGGATGGCCTTGTGCCTCTTCCGCGCTCAGTAATCCTTGTGCGAGCTGTTCGTCGATCACCGGGGCCATCGAGTGATCTTCGTTGACCTGTGACAGGGCATCATTGCGGAACAGGTAAAGTGGACTGTCACCGATCGAGATCCAGAATACTCGTTGATCCAGCATCAACATGCCCAGAAGGGTGGAGCCCAGATTGACCTCGTTTTCCTCACTATGGCTCGCCATAGCGGCGTTGGCCTGCATTGCGGCCAACGGCAGAGCGTCGAGCAGTGCGCTCTCAGCAAGGTCGGGCCCATCCAACTGGGCATCCATCGCATCGCGCCAGGCTGAAATGACCAACTGCGAAGCGACTTCACCCGCTTCATGACCACCCATACCGTCGGCAATCACGACATAACCCGCGTCTGCCGCGTCAGAGACCCGCGCAGCAATCGCGTCTTCCTGCGAGTCGCGCTGACCCTGGTCCAGGATCAGGGCAATATCATATGCAGGGGTCGCCAGCATTAATCGGCATCCCGCCAGTCAAAGCCGTCATCACAGAAAGCGGTGAAGCGGATCGAGGTTTCGCTGATCCGGATCAGATCGCCGCTGGACAAGGCTATGGTGCTGAGCACAGGCTTGCCATTCAGGCGCACCAAGTTGGCCTTGCCGCCATGGCCCAGATAGCATTTCCGGTCCTCTGGGTCATATGCGATGACGGCGTGATTGCTGCGAGAGATCCCGGTGTCGCCGAAATCCAGCTGAATAGCCTGATCGTCATTCCGACCGATCTGCATCAATCCCTCGGTCAAGGTAATCGCGGCACCCCGACCCGGTCCGGCGGTCACGACCAGCCAGCCAACCGGGAATGTCTGTTCGGCCGCTTCTGTCTTTTCAACGGGCTCAGCTGTTTCCATCAGCTCCTGAACATGCGTGTCTGCACGCTCGAAACCCAAAAACGTCGTCTTCACACGAGAACGCCGATCTTCAGCCGGTGCAGGTGCAGGTGCGACCATGGCGGGTTCCGGGGTTACATCAACAGGCTCCGGTTCCGGTGTGGGTTCTCCGACGATTTCCACCTCGCCCGCAACTTCAGATACGACTTCAGGTTCGATGGCCTCTGGTTCTTCTACGGTGACTTCGGGTTCATCGTCCTGAACCTCGTCTTCCGCAGTCAGATGAAGCGTGACAATCTGTTCATCTTCTTCGACCTCTTGAACCTCGGCCACTTCTTCTTCGGTCGCCTGATCTTCGATCTGGTCTTCCGAAAACTCGGGCATCGGTTCTTCGGGGATCAGTTCGTCTGCTTCCTCGTAGCTGTCCGAGCTAACGTTTCCACCCGCAAGGGCCGCGCGCAGGGCGTTGAAATCCGCAATCGGAGCGGCGCTTTCTGTTTCGACCGCTTCCGCAACGGTTTCGGTTTCGGTTTCCACCGCATCTTCTTCTTTCGGTTTTCCGGCACCTTCTAGAAGCCGGCTCAGAGGGCTTTTGTATTTGAACATGGTGTCGTCACCTTCTTTGATTTCTGATGCGGGGTTTTACCCGCGGGACTGCTACAAACCGCTTCGCCGTAGGCGCAGGGCACTGATGAAGAGGAAACAGAGAAACATTTACGTCGCGACGGGTTGGTCCCCGACGGGGTGACGCGATGGGCGGCACCCCCAGCACACTGACCTGGCGATAGTCACATCAACTGGGCGATCACTCCTGCGTTAGTTGCATGACCGCAGTACTTTCAGCTCCGTTGCGCAAAATGCTTAGGCGCGCCTCGGGTTGGTTGTCGGAAACAAGTTGAGCAAGGATGCCGTCCAGACTCTCGGGCTCATTGATCGAGACACCAGTCTGTGTTTCGCGCAGCAGCACATCCCCCCGCTGCAAACTGCCAGCAACTTCTTCCGGAACAGATGCGACGACGGTTTGCCAACCTGCCTCGCCCGCATGAGCCACATCAAACGAATAACCGTTCAGAAGGCCAAAACTGCGGAAGGCGGGCAGGGCCAGCAATCCATTCTGCGCGCGCGTTTCGCCCAGACTGCGATAGCGCGCTGCTACACGGATATACCCGTCTGGATCGACCGAGAAATTATCTAGAACATACGATGCAAGCGTTGTGTCCGGACGAATAGGTTCACCATTCAGAGTAAAAATCGTAGCGCCCCGTTCGACCCAATCCCCGATCACCGACCTATCTTGACCGGTGTTCAATCCATTGATGGCAATGACACTCCCGGTCGAGCTGCGACGCTTGGACATCGTGAATGGAATCTCAATATCCCAGTGCCCAAATGCAACCTGGTTTTCGGCTAGATTTACCGGCGTCGCAGGTGCGATGGGTGTGATGTCTTCAACCGTAGGTTCCGTCACTTCAGGTTCCACTACTTCAGGTTCCACCAAAGCGATTTCTTCGGGTTGCTGCTCTGACACAATGGCGGCTTCCGGCACCTCATTAGCCTGCTCGACAGGTTGTTCCTGCGCCGCTTCTGGTTCTGATGCCAAAGCGACTTCGGCCTGTTGCGGCTCTGTTGTGGCTTCGGCGGTCTGCTCGACGGGTTCCGGAGCTGCTTCTGCGGGCACCGGAGTAGTCGGAGCCTCTGCAGTCACCGGAGTTGCCTCGGGCGATTTCTGATCGCCCGTCATTACGAAGTATCCACCTCCGGCCAGTGCCGCCAATACAATCGCGATACCCGCGATCATCTTGCCACTGCCGCCCGAGCCGCTTTTTACAACGGTGTCGACTGCAGCAACGGCCTCGTCCTGAGGTGCAAATTTAGCAAGAGTGTCTTCCGTTTTTTCCTCGTTCCCGAGGGCCAGATCAGAGTTCCCGGCCAGCAGCGCGGTCACGACGGCCTCCGCATTCTCGCTTTCGGCTTTGATCCGTTCTTTTTCGGCCTCTTCGTCTTTGCGATCCATGCCAACAATGACCGAAACAGGGCGATACGCGAAACTGTCGAACATCACACCGGGACCACGGAACATACGCAGCCAGTCCAATGCGGTTTGCACACGGTCAGTGGCGTGCACTTCCATTGCTTTGTCGATCGCCTCAAGGAACCCGTCAGGATAACCTTTGAATCGCCCTGTCAGCGGTTCATAAGGATCGTCTTGGCCGTTGTTGAACGCATTCAAACGTGTCTGGCCATCAATCGGTCGCTCGCCGCTGATCGCATGATACAGCGTTGCAGCCAGTACATAGAGGTCACTGCTGGGGCCCTGATCCGCGCCACGCACATAAAATTCGTGCGGCGAGTACCCGTCCTTAATCACGCGCAGCGTCAATAGCGCCGCTGACTTGTGTGCCGCCTGCTCGCGTGCTGCGCCAAAGTCGATCAGGATGGGTTCGCCATTCTCATCGATCAGGATATTGTCGGGTGAAATATCGCGATGTAGCATGCCGCTTTGGTGAATGAACGACACCGCAGACAGCATTTTTTCGGTGACCTGAACGATAAAGTCCGGTCCGCTCTTGTTTTCGGGTTTTTCGACATAATCCAGAAGATCGCATCCGCGGATCAGGTCCATCGCGATATAAGCGGTGTCGTTGTCCTCAAACACCTGATGCACGTCGACGATGTTGGGATGAACCAGCCGCGCATGGTTGCGTGCTTCCTGAATGAACAGGTCGATAATGGAGCGCAGGTCTTCTTTGTGGTCAGGGTTGGCAGGTTCGACCAGATCACCATTCCGCTGACAGAGCGCCCCCGGATAGCATTCCTTGATGACCACATCGCGATCCAGACTATCGCGCGCGAGATAGGTGATCCCAAACCCGCCGTTGCTTAGGAACCGGAGGATTTCATACTGTCCGCGCAGCAGCTTTGCGCCTGGCTGCAATCCTTCGATTTGAGGTTCGTCGTGCGTTGCGCCGACCGCCTGGTTGTGGCTCATTTCTTCCCGCCCATTCTACTCGTTTATTGCGGCATAGATAACCAGGGCTTCAGCCCGCGAACTCACAACCAAACACAACCGCAGGACACTTAAGACGGTTAGACGTTTCAAATTTGACTTTATTGGGGCCGCCTGATGGCTTCACTATGGATCACAAAAAACGAAATCGCCTATATAGTCAGTCCAAACCTTCATTACACTATATGTCGTGTTTGCCTGATGGAAGAAATGGATTCTATACCGCCGAAATAGACGCTTGGTCCACGAATTCGAAACAATATCGCGCTGATTCCGAACGCTTCGAATCGCTGCGATGCGGCTCAATTCAAGCGGGAAAAACTTATGTGCCGGTTTTTGGGGGCGCCGACGCAACAGAGCTGCCCGCCCAAGCCAGATTGTCGCTGAGTTGTGCGAGAATGCTTATTGCATCCTTCAGCGGTGCGTCCCCGGTTTCAAACTGCAGCAACAGCAACAGGTCAGTGGCCTTTTCAAACTCGGCCGGAACCCAGTCTGCTTTGGGATCGATTTCGGTACCAGATTCTAACCTTTCGGCAAAATCCTCGACGATTTCCTGACAGCTTTGCAGGAAGGCCGCCGGTTCAATATCCGAGCTTTCACGCAGATCGTTGTAAATGCTGGCGATGGCCGCAAGCCAGTCTTCAAGGATCGGATTGTCCAGGGGGGGCAGGGCGGCCTCTAGGCTTGCCTGCACAGTATTGCCGTCGGCCTCAACGCCATCTGTCGAAGCCGCACCAGTAAGGTTCTCCAGATAAGGCATAAACTCTTCAGCCAGATCTTTTTGGGCGGCCTCAAGATCATGGCGACGGTGATCAGAGGCTATGTGCAAAACCTGTTCTGCCAAGTTCTGCCCGCCACAGGTTTCCCACAAAGCAAAGTCGGGTTCAGGCTCTTGTTCCATGGCCCGTACCGCAACCGGGGTGCCGATGGTCACAACCGCGCGAAACAAATCGCCCTTCTCCTTGTTCAGGCGTGCGACTACCCGATCCAGAGCATCCCGCACCGGAGGCAAATCGGCATGTGTTACAGCCAACAAGCTGTTATTGCGCAGCTTTTGGGGGACCTGCGACCACAAATGGCGTTCGGTTTCACGCCAGGCGTTGGTGCCGTTGGTGCACCAGATCGCACAATCCACATAGTCGAGCAAATTTAGAGTCTGCTTGTAGGTATCATCCAGTGCACCGGCACCGGGCAGATCAAACAGCGAAATCTCCTGCAGGGCCGGGGTGTTCAACCCGACCGAGATGAAATCGGGTTCGTCAGCCGCTGCCTTTTCCAGCGCTATACCCGAATAGACTTTGGGTTCCTTGTCCCACCAACCAACGGTTGTCTCAGGCGTATCAGCATAGGCCACGATCACCAGGGGCAATTTCAGATGCTGCGGCCCGGTGGGCAGAATGTCTGCCCCCGCCAGCATGTTGGCAAGGCTGGACTTTCCGGCTCCAAACTCCCCGGCAAAACCAATGGAAACCGCGTTCGAAAGCCGCTCGGCATGGGCCAGCGCGCGGGCGCGCATATCATCCAGCTCTGCCGATGAGGGTGCATTTTCGGTGGCGGTCAGGAAACGCTCTAGCTGGCGCACTTCCTTCTCGGTTCCGGGGAATTCAATCATTCTGCGGCCTCTGCCTGTCGAGTGTCCACGGGTGCAGTTCCGTGCACCGCCCCTAGTTCATCGCTGATGCGCCGCGCTTGGTCAACCGCACGTTGCGCTTCGGCGCGCGCGTTCGACCCATCGGGGCCTGCGCGATGTTCCAGATGCCCGGCCAGCAGCGCCATATAGTGGTCAAGAACGGTTTTCATCCGTTCGATCAGGTCGCTTCTGGCGGTATCTACAAGATCGTCTCCGATCATCTCAAACTCTTGCACGATCATCCGTTCGGCGCGGTTCAACACACTGCGACGCGATATCAGTCGCGACAGCCATGTCACACGCAACTCAACCGTAATGCCACGCGTCAGCGCGCTTGTGTTCGGACGGAACCAACGCACCGCACTGGTATTCATGCGATTGTCCACGGGTTCCTGCCATCCGGGCAGGGCGCGCAAAGCAGCATTGGTCTGCATATCGATAGCGTAAAGCTCACTAAGCATGCGCTGCCGTACCACCTGTGTCGCGCCCTGGACAAGCTCGCGCATCCGCTCACGCAGAGGCGTAAAGTTCAGCTCAGTATCTCCGTCTTTGGCCAGCAAAGGCGATTGCCCATCAGGGCCGCGCACAACGATCGAGACAGCCTCGGCGACGGTGTCATCCATAACGCCCCGCAAATTGGCCAATACATCGTCCATATCATTGGTGATGGCCTTGGATTTATCTTCAACTAGCGCACGCAACTCAGAAAGCGATTTGTTGTTTTCTTCGACATCCGCTGTGTCAGGACCATCCTTTTCCTCAATCGCACGAAGCCGCGCCGTGCTGCGCTCAAGCTCACCTTGGGCAAAACTGTTTAAGTGCTGCCACGCAATATTAAGCTGTTCTTGGCGTGGCCCTTCGGTCAGGGCTTTGGTCACATGACGGCGCAGATCGGGCAGACCCGACGCGATCATCGCGGCAAATCGCAATACACCTTCGCGGCTAATGGGGCCGGGGCCTTGTTTGATCTCTTCGACGCCGTCAAGATATTGCTTCATCTGTTCGGGATGCGCCCTCAGCCACGCCAAAATCTGATCATGGTCGATTCCGGTTTCATCCCCGGTCAGCGCATAATGGGCCCATTGGGCGCTGCCCATCAGAACGTCAATCTCCGAGTTGCCAAGCGCCTGTTCGAGCCCATCCAATACGTCAGTGCGCACCTTGCCGGCATCTTCGGCGCCACCGCCCAATTCGTCCACGCGGTTGATGAAGACCACGATCTGACCAAGCTCTAGCGCTTGCATCAGGCGGAATAGCTTCAGATCAGCCCTCGACAACGCCTGATGCGCAGACAGCACGACGACGAAAAAGTCGGATTCCTTGAGATACTGGCGCGAAATCTCTTCACGGATCAGCAGCGGGTCATTGACACCGGGTGTGTCTGTGACTGTCACCGGATACGGAAAATGGCCAATGTCAAAATAGACCTCGGCCTTACGGGTGATGTCGCTGTAAAGGCCCCGATCTGAACCGGGGTCATACTGGTCTTCATCTGTCGGGTCATCCCCGGCACAGACATAGCGCGCCAGGTCATCCGAGGTCAGCTCATCCAGATCGTGATGCTCGCCAAGAAGGTGCTTGTAGCTTTCCCCCAAGCGCAGCTTGGCGCGGGTTTTCATTGCCTCGACCTGCTCTTCGATCATCTCGCGCTTGTAGCTGTCCTCTTCATCAGGGAACATGTTGCGCAACTCTTCACCTTCGGCGATCAGGGCCTGCCATTGGCGATTGTCGAAGAAATGAAACTCGGCGCCCGACGTCCGACCGGACGGATGACCGAAATGCATGTCGGTGATCACTGTCGTCCATGGGTTCACGTCCGAGGGTAGATATTCTGCATGCCCGGTGAAACCGTTGATCAAGCGCGATTTTCCGGCCTTGATTTGACCTACGAATGCTATCGAAGGCTTGAGGTTCGACAAGTCGTCAACGATGCGCGAGATGAAGTGACGCGTTTCGTCATTGCTCGTCCCGTTCATGTCTTCTGCGATGCGAATAAGCTCGCGGCGGTTTAACTCACTCATAAGATTTACCCTGGTAACTCGTATTTTGTTTAACTTTGCAAAGTGGACACTATTTGGCAGGAACGCGGTTATTCAACGGCGCTATTCAATGTTTTCCATAGGTTGACGACAGCGCCCAGCTTGCGGGCGTCATGAACGGCGGCGGCGGTTTCCTGACCGTCGCACAAGATGGCGAGACCCGCGCCTTGTCCACCTGTCGGGCGAATGACGATCAGCTGTGGATCAGTTAAAGCATCGGAACCATCGGCCTGCCATCCGGCCAGATCCCGGGTGAATCGGGCCAATATATCCGTGTCCGGATGTGCGTCTTGGCCTTGCGCACACAACCCGTCAAATTGCATCTCGTCTTCAGTCGACCCAATCAGTATTCGACCTAATGCGAACCGATCCGCGCCCTCAAAGAATTTTCCGGCAATACTGGTGGCGCCTTGTGACGCAGTTTCTGGCTGGGCTTCTGGTTCTAAGGTCTGGTCGGAAACGATGGCCATGCGCGGCTCTTCGATTAGTTCAATCCGCGCGCAGGCCGCTTCGACCTCCGAAAAGGTAACCCCTACGTCATCAGCCTCAAGCGCCGTATCCGGGCGCAGAGAAACCAACTCAAGCGGGCCGGGTGCCGTTGCAATTTCCGACACCACTTGCGCCAGTCGTTCGATCAGTTTTTCGCGTGCTTCGGTTTCAAAATCCGGGACAGGGCCCGAAGCACAGCGGAATACGTCGGTGACCCGAGAGCTGTTGACTTCGATAGCCAAAGTTGCCCCGTCAGCCGCCGTAAATTCCAAACGCCGAGGCAAGATCGTGCCCCGGATGGCCCCCAGCACCTCATTCCGGCGTAACAGTGCGCTGCTACCCGATAGGTAGATTGCAGGCGATAAGCGCGCGATCGAAGTCCGCCCGATCCCTTCGAGCATATCCAGTATTTCACTATCCATCATGCGTGACCCCCTCTGGTCCCGTCTACACCGCGGCCGCCACCGGCCCGAGGCTGAGATGTGATTTCGTAAGCGCCAGCCCGACATTCGCGCTGTCGCGGCAGATATAGCATACCACGTGATCAGGATATTCTGTTGTCCTGAGAAAGATGTGCAGCCGGTCGTTTGAGAACACCGCGATTTCCCCAAATCCGGGGTGTTCAGTATCGTCGATTTTTGCCGCACGCAGGAGTTCTTCGAATCCCTTCATTCCGCGTCCCTGAAACAGATTAGCTACTGCAAGTGCGAGATTTTCGAGCGCATCAGCGCTGTCTTGGTCCGACGCGTCGACGCCCAATAACATGCCGGTCTCCATGTCGACATACCCAGCTGCGATGCAGTCGGGTATGGTTTCGATGGCCGAAGCCAGAGCAGAGTCAATCGACATTCAGATGCCCACCTTCGGGTTTAATCTAAATCGCATGCCATTCCGCTCCGCCGTTCTTGCGAGCCTCAGAAACGGCGCGCGGTATGTCTTGATTCCGCTTAGCGTCATGTTCCAACGCAATCTGGTCAAACTCGGACAAGAATGCTGCAAAGGCGCTTTTCAGGCCATTTGCATCGTCAGGCAGGTTCTCACGCGCCACGATTTCACCCCACATTGCTGCAGCACTGAGTGGCGCTTCTATGAGGCGATCGCCCAAATCATCTGCCTTGTCATCGGCTGCATCTTCAATCTCTTCGGCAGCAGCTTCACCCACCATTGATACGACGCGGTTTGGAGCCAGCGCATTCGATTCGGGCTCCGGTTCATATTCGTCTGCCGAGTTTTCCGACTGTTCCGCCAACAGGGCCGTAATCGACGAAACCGATACTTCGATATCTGATGATTCTTCGGCGTCTTCCGACGGCTCTTGTTCGGTGTCCGCAGCTTCGACTGCTTCCGCTTCGTCCTCTTCTTCACCCAAGACGATCAGTTCGGCATCTTCCTGCTCTTCCTCATCATCGTCATCCATGAAATCAAACTCATCCACGTCGGTGATGGGGTTTGCCAAGAGGTTCAGATCCAGCGGATCTTCCGTCTTGTCAGAGAACAAGGCACGTAAGTCTTCATCAGCAGGCTCCGCTTCGGTAGCCATTTCCGCGCGCATCCGCTCGGCTTCTTCTGCATCAATCCGCGCCTGTCCCGACTCCTCGGTGCGACGCTCCACGCGGGCAGGGCGTACCGGGAAACTTGTAACCACATCATTCTCGGCAGAGTCATCTTCCATCGGCGTGACAAGTTTCAGCGGTGCATCACCAGAGGTTTTCTCGGGCCGCGATGGCTGAACTTTGGGTGCGTCTGACAGGGATTTGTCAATTTGATAGCGCGACAGCATATCCGCACGGCTGTCCATGATCTGCTCAGTGATCTCAAGGAAACTGTCGACCATCTTGCCGCCGCCGCTGCGTGACCACAGCTCGGCGTCACCGGTTTTGTCACGGGCCATGATAGCATCACGGGCCGAGAACAGGATCGTGCGATTGAACAAATGACCCGCTTCGCGATTTACGCGGCGCAAGACCTTCTGCCGGTCTTTCTGATTCAATGCATCTGCGCGCGTCACCAGCAAAAGCGATTTATGCTGCAGCCGTTCCGGCAGCGAAACCCATGTGGCACGTTCAGTTTCGCGCCAAGCCTGGGTCGAGTGCGTGCACCACAACACACCATTGGCCTGGCCAACTGCGCGTTGCCAGACATCCGTCGAAATCTTCGGGTCCGAAATGCCGGGTGTGTCGATCAGGTCGACCGCCTCAAGAATGTCGGCTTCAAGGAAGATGCGAATGAACTGGGCGTCGTTGACACCAACCTGTTCAAGCTGATCCAATTCGATATTCTGCGTACTACCATCATGGCGTTTGATATAGGCGGGTCGATTGCCCCAGCTGAACCAGATCGGCGGCAGTTGCGTCGCTGTGACCTGCGTCGGCAGTGCCTGTTTGCGCAGCAGGAAATTCATCAACGTCGATTTGCCTGCACTGAATTCCCCCATGAGCGCAAACACAGGTTTGCGGCGGGACCACTGCTCGATGCGGTTCCAAGCCTTGGGAGAGACGAAGCGGGTTTGTGATTCTTTTACCATAACTCTTCTTATGCTGCTTCGTTACTAAGGTCTTTCAGGATATCGCCCAGAATATCGTCACGTGATTTCTGCGGCTTCTGCTCGGCCATCTGGGCCGCAGCCCTTTCAGGCGATTGCGAGATGCTGAGCAGCGTGTCTTTCTGTTCGGCAATAAAGTCGGTCAGCGCGGCCCGCACGTTCTCTAGGACTGCGGCGATCTGGTTTTCCTCGATGTCTTTAGTGATCGAGTTCGCCTCGGACGCGATCAGTCGCGTATAATCTGCGGCATAGGCTTCGAACCCTTTGCGGCGTTGCCACCAACGTCGCCACCATGTGCTCTGCAGGTCCAGTGCGATTGTGCGGCCAATCCCTAATGGCGGGGGTACACGCGGCACGATCGGAGCTTCAATGTTGAATTCACCCAAGTGGTTGCCCAGCAGCTTCTGATACAGTGCCTCCACGTCCGCTGCAGCAGCCGAATACAGAGCACCGGCATCCTTACGCATGGATCGGGCAAAGCTGAAATATGCCGCCTTCTGCAAGGTGCGCAGACCTGCTGGATCATATTGCCATGTACCCTGCTCACCATTCTGTTCCAGATGTGAGATCAGAGAATCCGTCGCACGTTTGACAAAATTTGCTTCCGCAGACGCAAGTCGCTCTAATACCTTGTCGCGAAGCTTGGTTGTCAGTTCCGAGGCTTTCTTTTCGTACTCAGCCGAAACCTTTGCGATCGCTTCTTCGGGCGACGCACCGTCCAGATCCCGAACGATACCGTCAGAGTTAGACAGCGTCTTGGCCACTGCAGTCGCCCGGATCTGGCTGGCAATGTTGCGCGCCCGATGGCGAACGCGATCTAAAAGACGCGTTCCTGCACCCTCAGCGATACGCTCATTCATGGCGAGCAGCAGATCAGGCAATCCTGATAGCGCCCAGATCTTATCCAGCGATGCAGCCTGATCGCCAAATCCAGCCGCCAGATAGAAGGTGTTCAACGCCTCGCGCGATTCCTCAGTTAGAATGTCCGGGTTTCCGGTTAGCGCAGCCTCGGCCCACAGAGCGCTGCCAAAAACAACGCTGGTGTTGGCGTCTATGTTGTTCTGTTTCAGTGTGTCTTGAATACGATCACGTATCTCAGGCACTTGATTGACCGGGTCTGACAATTCATCGATGCGGTTCACGAACAGGATGATCTGGCGGTTCTCGAACTGTGCGATGATCCGCATTAGCGCCATGTCCATCGTGGTCAGCGCCTGGCTGGCAGCCAAAACAACAACACACACCTCTGATCCACGCAGGCTGCGTAGGGTGATTTGTTCGCGTACCATAAAGGTATCGTTCACACCTGGGGTATCGCAGAGCTTGAGCGAGATCGGATATTGCGGGATATCCATGAACAGCTCGGCCGATTTAGTCACATCGGCGAAACGGCCCGTCTTGGGGTCGATATCCGGGTCATCCTCATCCCCGAGGCAGACATATCGCTGAATCAGTTCATCGTCGAAATAATCATACTGGTGGCTCTGACCGAGAATCAGGTCAAAGTGCTTCCCAAGCCGCTCCTCTGATTTGGCCTTCATCTCGCCGATTTGACGGCGAATATCGTCCATCTCATCATCGGCACCGGCTCGATTGGCCAACTCGCCCAGACGACCGCCGCCAACCATCAGATTGTCCCATTCTTCCTGCTCGAAGAATGTGAATTTGGAACGGGTGTCGCCTTCTGTGCGGGTGTTGATGTTCAGCGTTGTAACCACCGAGGTCCACGGGTTCACATCCGAAGGCAAAAGATTTGGCCGCCCGGCCAATATGTTCACGATCGAGGATTTGCCGGCCTTCACCTGCCCCACCATCGTGACACTGGCGGTAAAATTCTCCATTTTGGTCTTGAGCGCAGCCAGCCGTGCGGAAGACCGCGCATCCGCCACCTCTGTCAATTGGTCGATCTGTGTCGTCAACGAGGTCATTGCCTCTGTCATCTCAGACAGGGACTCGTTTCCGACAGACAGAAGGTGGTCGTTACGCGCCATGGTCAGCCTCCGGTACCAGTTGCAGCGATGTGGTTCCCTGCCCCGTCAGGCAGGCTTGCAAGCGTGTCGATTCGTGCGATCAGATCCAGCGCGTTGCCGAGGATTGCGGCCTCGGTTCGCGGTGAAATCGATTCATATGCGAAAGAATCAGCCAGAACTTCGATTGAACTGAAGCCTTCACCATTTTCCAAACAAGCCACACGGCGTCCGGTCGGAAAATCATCTGTTTTGTTGGCAGGCAGCGGCATGCGGGCATTAGCCAGCAAGTAGCGATTGCCCGAATGCGTACGAAGAGCGACGCCGAATCCTGTGCCAGGGTGCTGACGGTTCAGGGTTTTCAGTTCGCCAATAAAGCTTTCACGCGCAAGGCTGACAGCGTCTTGCTCGGAAGCAACGGATTTGATCTGGTTGGTCACGACAGAGACCCTTGTTCTGGAGTTGAGCAGAAACTCGCACGGTGCCAGAAGGCAAAAAGACTCATTAACTCCTGCGCCCAATCAATTACGATTACCGCGGTGTTATTTTGACGCGAATAGGATATTTTGGCGTTTGAAATGTGGCACAATTATGATGGCGTCTCATAGAAAAACCTCAACCTATGAGAGTGTAAACCACGACGTTGACGAGTTGCCCAAGTTTTTATGGCTTTGATTGCTTGTTAAAAAGTCCGAGGTTCCGTAGCGTCAAGGATTTACATGCTGCTTCTTACTTTTTTGAAATATATAGAAATAATTTCTATTTCTGTGATCGAAGGAACCTCTGATTGAAATTCGATACGAAACCACTCACCTCAAGTTACACTTTTTGGAATGTGCTCCACACAAAGAAGTCTTTGAGCGACTCAACGTATGCGAGTTTAAGATAAAGAGAAAAATTGCGATAAATGTTCGCTAAATGGAAACAAAAAGAAGGACCAGAAAACGGGCCTTCACACAGGTGAAATTACGACCAAAACCAGCACCTGAGCACTGTTCGTGCTGGAAAGACTGGCCAAACTGCATTTTCACTGTCCAAGGCACGTTCTTTAACATTTGGCACATGCGAGTTCTGGTTAAACTTACTTGGGCAAAAGATTGTTTCCAGCGAGACGATAATAAACTGCCCTCTCGCTTGATTTTACCTCTCGCACTCATTCAAAAGCTTTGCTATTCAGCGCGTCGTCGCGGTGCTTCGGCATCGGGTTGCGGGTGTGGCGAAATTGGTAGACGCACCAGATTTAGGTTCTGGCGCCGCAAGGCGTGGGGGTTCAAGTCCCTCCACCCGCACCAACACGACTTCTTACCATCAATGTGATTGATCGCTGGCGAACTTACGCAGTTCAAACGCCGTAGCGGGCCATAAACATGTCGACGGCCTGTAATGCAACCTCGTCTATCTCGTTCTGGTCAAATCGATTTTGGATACCGAAAGCCGCGCGGCCCCATAGTCGGACTTTGCACAGTTCAGAAAACTGCTCGGCCGCGATGTTGACGTCTTCAACCGCCAACTCACCTTTGCCAACTGCCTTGGTCAGATATTCGGCCATCTGGCGTTGGCCGTTCCTCGGTCCTGCTTCATAAAACGCTTTACCAAGCTCGGGGAATCGGTCGCGTTCGGCCACACATATGCGAAAGACCTGTTGCGCGAAGTCCGAGACGAGAAAAGCCGTAAGCTGAGTGGCTGCTATCGTCAGCACCTCGCGGGCTGGCTTGGTCTCATCGATCATCGACAGGATGCGCTCGGACATCAGGCGACATTCGGTCTGGGCAACCTCGGTGAACAACAGTCGCTTGTCGGGGAAATAGCTGTATAGCGTTGCCTTCGAAACACCCGCCGCACGCGCGATGTCATCGACGCTTGCACCTTCAAACCCATCCGCCATGAAAACCTCTCGGGCCCCACGTAACACCTGGTCGAATTTACGGCCTGTACGCAGGATGGTGGCGGCTTGGGTCATGGTGTCTCCGGATTGCGATATCCTGCAACACTATAAACCGTTCGGTTCAGTTTCAACGCTTTTCACTCCGATAGCGGTTTTGGCACAACGTTACGGCTTCAATCGTACCGCCGACCGTGCGTCAACCTTGCGAGCCAGACCAGCCATGTTAACACGTTGCCATGGTCGAGATATTTCTGCGCACTCTCCCCTTTTTCGCAATCATCGGCCTGGGGTTCTGGGCCGGACGCAGCCGGTTTTTCCCTCCCGAGGCGACAGCATATCTAACCAAGTTCGTGTTTTTCTTTGCTTTGTCGGCTATGCTATTTCGGTTTGCCGCCACCCTGCCCTTTGCCGAAATTTTCAACGGTCGGCTGGTGATCGGGTATCTGATCGGCACTGCTGGCGTCTATGCGCTGGCGACGGCTATCGCTTATCTCCGAGGGCTGGACATCCCCACCGCCGCGGTCGAGGCGCAATGTGCTGCTATTGGCAATGTTGGGTTTCTGGGCCTGCCCATGCTTGCGCTGTTATTCTCCGAAGCCGCCATAGGTCCAGTGATGTTGGTGCTGACGGTTGATCTGGTTGTGTTTTCCTCATTGATCGTGATCCTGATCAACGGTGGCCGCGATGGTCGGCTCAGCCTGGGGACGATGCGCCTGATCGGGATTGGCCTGCTGAGAAACCCCATGATCTTGTCAATCTCCGCCGGATTGCTCTGGTCTGCATTAAAAGCGCCTGTACCGGTGCCTCTGAATGATTTTCTGACGATTCTGGGCGGCGCTGCTACGCCAGGTGCGTTATTTGCCATCGGGGCATCACTGGCGGACAAATCGGCCGAGCGCATCCAGATCGCGGGTTGGTTAAGCTTTTGCAAGCTGGTGCTGCATCCGCTTTTCGTCGCACTAATGGTGATTTGGCTGATCCCGGTTGCCGCCTTTCCGGCGATGGTCGCAATCGCGGCGGCGTCTTTACCAGTAGCGGGCAATGTTTACATGCTGGCCGCGCACTACGGTGTGGCCCCGCAACGGGCATCTGCTGCCATCCTGTTATCTACCATCGCCAGCATTCTGACCGTCCCGCTGGCGATAGGATGGGTCAGCGGATTCTGATCTTCACCTTTTCGAAAAATGAGCTTTCCAGAGGTGGCTGCACTTTACGCCGACGCTGCAGAGCGTTAGCCATGGCCCGGACACAACGTAAGGATCAGCTTGATGGAAACCCTTTCGGAAAATGCCTGTTTTGGTGGTGTGCAGGGCGTTTATCGCCATGCTTCCTCGGCCTGCAAATGTGATATGACATTTGGCCTTTTTCTTCCGGCCGAAGCCAAGGACGGCCCCGTTCCTGTTCTGTGGTATCTGTCGGGCCTGACCTGCACCCATGAAAACGCCATGACGAAGGCGGGTGCCCAGGGTTGGGCGGCCGAACAGGGCATTGCGCTGGTGTTCCCCGACACTTCACCACGCGGCGAAGGCGTGGCAGATCACGAAGACTATGACCTTGGCCAAGGCGCAGGGTTCTATGTCAATGCCACGCAAAGCCCTTGGACGCCTCACTTCAACATGTGGGATTATGTTGCCGAAGAGCTGCCGGCCCTTCTGGCCGAGAACTTTGCGATTGATCCTGATCGTCAGGCCATCACCGGGCATTCGATGGGTGGGCATGGCGCATTAACGCTGGCGATGAACCTGCCCGGGCGTTACCGGTCTGTTTCGGCCTTCTCGCCGATCTCGAACCCCATGGGGGCGGATTGGGGTCGCAAGCAACTCAGCGCGTATTTAGGCGATGATGAGACCGCATGGGCCAAGCATGATGCGTCGGCGATGATGAAAAGCACAGGCTTTGACGGACCGGTCCTGATCGACACCGGTGCAAACGATCAGTTTATGGATCTGTTGCGCCCGGAGGCACTGGCGCAGGCAATTGCCGAGCGTCGCCAGCAGGCCACTTACCGACTGCAGCCCGGCTATGACCATTCCTATTATTTCGTGTCCACCTTTATGGAGGATCACATCACCTTCCACGCCGAAGCGCTGTATGGGGACTGAGGCATGAGCAAATATGACTATGACCTGATCATCATCGGCTCGGGCCCTTCAGGCCGGGCGGCGGCGATTCAGGCAGGCAAATTGCAGCGCCGGGTGCTGGTGATTGACCGCAAAGATCGTTTTGGTGGTGTCTCTGTTCATACCGGAACGATCCCATCGAAAACCTTGCGAGAGACGGTGCTGAACCTGTCAGGCTGGCGCGAGCGCAGTTTTTATGGGCGCTCCTACCGGGTCAAGGATCAGATCAGCGCCGAGGATCTGAAAGCACGGCTGCACATGACACTCGATCATGAGGTCGATGTGCTGGAGCATCAGTTCAACCGCAACCATGTTGAAACGCTGAACGGGTTGGCGACGTTCACGGGGCCACACGAGATCGAGGTGGCTACGGATGCAGGCGAATCCACGCGTCTGACAGCAGCCAAATTCCTGATCGCCACCGGCACCAAGACCTACCGGCCAGATTACGTGCCTTTCAATGGCAAAACTGTCGTCGATGGGGATGATTTCCTTGAGATGGAGGAAATCCCGCGTTCGCTCTGCGTGATCGGTGCGGGCGTGATCGGCGTTGAATATGCAACTATGTTCTCGGCGCTTGATGTCCGGGTGACGTTGATCGAACCGCGCGAGACGTTTCTGGATTTCATCGACAAGACACTGATCCACGATTTCACACATCAGATCCGTGAAAATGGCGTCGATCTGCGGTTGGGGGCAGCCGTCGAGAAAATAGAAGACGCCGGTAGCCATGTTGAGATCACGCTGGACAATGGGCGGCACGTCCGGGCCGAGATGCTGCTGTTTGCAGCCGGCCGGATGGGGGCGACCTCGGCGCTGAACTTGGACGCGGTTGGCATTGAAACGGATCATCGCAATCGTATCAGCGTGGACCGCAAGACCTATCAGACCTCGGTGCCGCATATCTATGCCACCGGAGACGTCATCGGGCATCCGTCGTTGGCCTCAACTTCGTTGCAACAAGGGCGGGTCGCGGCCTGTCATGCGCTGGAGACTCCAACCCTGCCGGAAAGCCCCTGGTATCCGTATGGGATCTACTCGGTCCCCGAAATCTCAACCTGCGGGATGTCCGAGGAAGAACTGCAGGAGCGTGGTATTCCCTACGAAGTGGGTGTGGCCCGGTTCCGCGAAACCTCGCGCGGGCACATCATGGGGTTGGAGCATGGCATGCTGAAGATGCTGTTCTCGCTCAAGACCCGCCGGGTCTTAGGGGTTCAGATTGTCGGCGAAGGCGCAACCGAGCTGATCCATATCGCGCAGGCGGTGCTGAACCTGAAAGGCACGGTGGATTACTTCGTGCAGAACACGTTCAACTATCCGACCCTTGCCGAAGCTTACAAAATCGCGGGGCTGGATGCCTTTAACCGGATGCCCATTCCGGACGAATTCAAGGTGCGCAAATCGACGCCAAAGGCAAAGTCAGCGCCAAAGGTCAAAGAGGCGTGACGACGCTTTACATCGACGGGGATGCCTGCCCGGTCAAGGCCGAGGCTGAACGGGTGGCAACCCGGCACAAGGTGCCGATGGTTCTGGTCTCAAACGGAGGGCTACGCCCCTCTGCCAACCCGTTGGTGCAGGTAGTGATCGTCGCCTCGGGAGCAGATGAGGCGGATAAGTGGATTGCCGAACGCTGCGGCACCGGCGATATTGTCGTTACCTCTGATATACCGCTGGCCGCCAAGTGTATTGAAGCCGAAGCACGCGTGCTTCGGCCCAGTGGTGAGGCTTTCACCGCGGCCAATATCGGTCAGCAATTGGCAATGCGCGATCTGATGGCGGACCTTCGCGCGGCAAACCCGCTGGGGACAGGTGGCGGAGGAAAACCATTTGGCAAAGCCGACCGTTCGCGTTTTCTGGATGCGCTTGAGCGCGAGATACGCGCTGCCCTTCGCAGGTAGTGCTCCCGCCGGTCAGAGACGCATCAAAGATGCATATCCTTCCGTTGGGCTGGGCAGCGCGTGCCGCGCTGCGGTTGGCGCTTGCATCTCTGACCTGCGATTGGTTCAGTCGTTGTGATTGAACTGGTATGGGATTAAGTCATGGCCATTGAAGCCGTCATCTTTGACATCGGAAATGTGCTGATCGAGTGGCAGCCCGAGCGCTATTATGATCGGGTAATCGGCGAGGATCGTCGTCGCGCCATGTTTGACGAGGTCGATCTGCATGGGATGAATGATCTGGTAGATCAGGGCCATCATTTCACGGATACGATTTACAATTGGGCGGACAAGTACCCGGAATGGCGCGATGAAATCCGAATGTGGCATGACAACTGGATCGAACTGGCCGCGCCCGAGATCCCACATTCAGCGCGACTTCTGCGCGCGTTGCGGACCAAGAAGATCCCGGTCTTTGCCCTGACGAATTTTGGGGTTCAGAATTTTGACTATGCCACTACCGTTTATCCGTTTCTGAATGAGTTTGATCGTCAATACGTCTCGGGTCGGATGAAGACGGTCAAACCTCATATGCCAATTTACGAAATGGTTGAGGCCGATTGCGGCATCCCTCCCTCGGCGCTTTTGTTTGCAGATGACAGGATCGAGAATATCGAAACAGCAAGGGCGCGCGGATGGCAAACGCATCACTTCATCGATCCGCAGGGTTGGGCGGATCGATTGGTTTCTGAGGGGCTGCTGACCGCTGAAGAGGCCGCATAGCTCAGGCTGTCACGCCGGTTGGTGAACGATTTTCGCGGATGGGCAGGTGAATGATGGCGCTGAACGCTCCGATAGCGACGCCGATCCACCAAACCATGGTGTAATCACCGAATTGGTCGTACATGCGCCCGCCTAACCAGATGCCCAGAAAACTGCCGATCTGATGGCTCAGGAATACGATCCCGTAGAGCGTGCCCATGTACCGCAGGCCATAGAGATGTGCGACAAGGCCAGATGTTAGCGGTACGGTCGCCAACCAGAGCGATCCCATCACAAGCGAGAATGCGATCACGGACAAGGGCGTGATTGGGAACACGATGAAGGCACCTGCGGCAAGCGTTCGGCCGGTGTAAACCGCCGCGAGCAGGTACTTCTTCGGAAAGTGATTTCCAGCCCATCCGGCCAAAAGGGTTCCGCCGATATTGGCCAACCCAATCAACGAAATCGCAATCGCCCCCAAGGCTGAAGTTGTGGTGATCCCCATCGAATGTAAGAAGCCACCGGGTTGGATCGGGCCGCACATCTCGGTGACGAAGGCGGGGAAATGGGCTGTGACAAAGCCCAGTTGATAGCCACAACTGAAAAAGCCGATCGCAATCAGCGAATAAGACGGGTCGCGGAATGCCTTGGACAGGATCTGCCCCATACTCTCCTCTAGCTCCGTCCTGCTGATGGGCTGAGGCGCGCGCATGAATGGCAATGTCAGAATCAATGCAAGGATAGCCACCGCAAAGATCAGAAACACTTGCTGCCAGGGTAAGAAAGTCAGCAACCACTCTGCTGTGGGTGCGCCAATGACTTGCCCGAAACTGCCCGCTGCGGTGACAATCGCCAATGACATCGAGCGGTTCGCATCCGATGAGGCACGACCTACGACCGCAAGGACCACGCCAAACCCCGTCCCAGCGATCCCGAAACCCACGAGCCAAGCATACATCTGATGTTCAAACGGGGTAACGGACCATGCCGTCAGGACCATTCCCGCCGTATAGGTCAGAGCGCCCAGAACGATGGCGCGCCGATCACCTATCTTTTCCGCAATGGCGCCAAAGATCGGCTGGCCGATCCCCCAAGCCAGGTTTTGTATGGCGATCGCCATCGAAAAATCGCTGCGTAGCCAGCCGAACTCATCCGCAATCGGTATCTGGAACACACCAAAAGAGGCGCGTACGGCAAAACTGACTGTAATTACGATACAGCCGACGATCAGGATCGGGTTCAGCAAACGGGTGGATTGCGACATTAAGGCTCCGAAGATTGGTCCCAGCAGACGTTAGCGGTACAACTCGGCGCGTCAATTCAGGAGTTTTGTGACGCCAGTTCAGCAAAATTGATGTGTCTGGAAAAAAGGTTTCTTTTCAACACACGAAGCGATCGGTATGGCTCAACTCATGACGGATCTAATTTCACACTATGAAGATCTTATTGCTGATGGGACACTGACCCGGGACGACGCGCAAGAGGCTGTGCTGCCCCGGTTTGAGCGCATTCGGGCAACCTTGGCCGAACCGGTTAAGCGTGGATTTTTCCGCAAAGCGCCGCCGCCACCTAAGGGTTTGTATCTTTGGGGAGGTGTTGGGCGCGGCAAGTCGATGTTGATGGACATGTTTGTCGAGACATTGGGTGAAATCCCAGTTCGACGGGTGCATTTTCATGCGTTCATGCAGGAAATCCATTCCGGTCTGCACAAGGCGCGTGAAGACGGCGTTGAGGACGCGCTGGTCCCTGTAGCCGATGCAGTCATCAAATCGGCGCGGGTGCTGGCCTTTGATGAGATGCAGATCATCGATATCACCGACGCGATGATCGTGGGGCGGTTGTTTGATCTGCTCTACAAGGGTGGTGTCGTTATCGTTACGACTTCGAACAGACATCCGGATGATCTATATAAGGATGGGTTGAACCGGCAGCTTTTTCTGCCTTTCATACAGCACATCAAAGAGCAACTGGAAGTGTGGGAGTTGGTTTCACCCACGGATTACCGGCAGAACCGACTTGAAGGCTCGCCGGTTTACTTCACCCCCATCGGGCCCGAAGCGCGGGAGAAGATTCGTGGGGTTTGGAATGATCTGTCGGGTGGACCGGCAGAAGAGCTGGCTCTTCAGGTGAAGGGTCGCGAAGTTGTCCTGCCCGCCTTTCGCAACGGCGTTGCACGGGCCTCGTTTTATGACCTCTGCGGACGAATGTTGGGTCCGGGAGACTACCTGGCCATCGCAGAAGCGCTGAAGGTACTGGTTCTTGAAGATATCCCGCGTTTGTCACGCAATAATTTCAATGAGGCCAAGCGCTTCGTCACCCTGATCGATTCGCTTTATGAGGCGAAAGTTCGGCTGATTTGTTCCGCCGCTGCCGAGCCCGAGATGCTCTATGTCGAAGGAGAAGGAACTTTTGAGTTTGAGCGTACGGCCTCGCGCCTGCGGGAGATGCAAGACAAGGATTGGGGCAGATAGGGGGTGCTGCCCTGGCGCAGGATCTTTTTCATCAGGCGGAGGATCAGGCGTTTTCTCTAAGGATGTTTCCCGCAAGATAAAGCGACCCGCAGATCAGAATGCGTGCATCAGGGGTTTGAGCGGTGATTGCGGCGAGCGCGTCTGTGACGCTGTCTGCTGTTGTGGCGGCCAGATTCACCTTAGCAGCAGCGGCGGCGGTTTCGTCCGCGCTCAGCGTATTCTGCTCACCCGGGATCGATACGGCCGTCAGGCTGTCTGCCCTTTGGGCCAATGGCGCGAGATAACCGGTGACATCTTTGGTATTCAGCATACCACAAATCAAATGCGTGGGACGTTCTGGTAGTGAGGCTAGAACCTCGGCCAAAGCAGTGCCTGCAGCCGCGTTGTGACCACCATCCAACCACAACTCAGCCTGAGGGGCCTGCTCGACCAGAGGACCGGTTTTTAGCCGCTGCATGCGCGCGGGCCATTCGGCCTTGGCCACAGCGGCCTCGTAGGCATCATCGCCCATTTGCAGGTGGCGCAACGCAGCCAGAGCCGCGCCTGCATTTTCGATCTGATGAGCACCCAGTAGGTTTGGCATAGGCAGATCGCGCAAACCGGTTTCGTCCTGATAAATAAGGCGACCGTTCTCAATATGAACATGCCAGTGCTGCCCGTGGACCAATAGCGGAGCGCCCAGACGGGCTGCGGTATATTCGATGACTTCCAGCGCCTCATCCTGCTGCGGGCCGACGATGCAGGGAACGCCCGGCTTGATGATTCCGGCTTTTTCAGCGGCGATCTTGCCCAAAGTGTCGCCCAGGAACTGCTCATGGTCGATCGAGACGGGGGTGATGACCGTCAACTCGGGCCGTTCGATCACGTTGGTGGCGTCCAGCCGCCCGCCCAGCCCGACTTCGAGCAGCGTATAGTCAGCTTTGGTGCGGGAAAATACCAGCAGCGCGGCGCAGGTGGTGATTTCAAAATAGGTGATGTTCTCACCGCCATTGGCGGCGTAACACTCATCCAGCACGGCGGTAAGGTCGGGTTCGGAAATCAGCTCACCTGCCAGTCGGATTCGCTCGTGAAACCGGGCCAGATGAGGTGAGGTATAGGCATGGACCGCATGTCCTGCCCCTTCAAGCCCCGCCCGGATCATGGCCTGGGTCGAGCCCTTGCCATTGGTCCCAGCGATATGAATGACCGGAGGCAGCTTAACCTGAGGATTGTCTATTGCCGCCAGCAAACGCCATACCCTGTCCAAGGTCAGGTCGATGATCTTGGGGTGCAGCGCCATCATCCGGTCTAGGATGGCATCCGAAGATGGGGAGGTCATTTTTCGACCGCGTCCTCGGTGGGTGCCTCGGTTGGGGCTTCTTCCGGCTCGGGCGCAGGAAGGTCGCCTTTGACCGCAGGGGGCTGCTTCATCAGCATTCGGGTGATGGTGATCAGCTCATCCCGCATCTCGGTGCGTTTGGTCACTCGGTCGAGCATCCCGTGATCCAGCAGATATTCAGCGCGCTGGAATCCTTCGGGCAGTTTCTCACGAATGGTCTGTTCGATCACACGGGGTCCGGCGAAACAGATTAGGGCATTGGGTTCCGAAATATGAACGTCACCCAGCATCGCGTACGAGGCTGTAACGCCGCCTGTAGTCGGGTGGGTCAGGACAACAATATAGGGCAGGTTTGCTTCTTTAAGCATCTCCACTGCGACCGTCGTACGCGGCATTTGCATCAGGCTCAGAATGCCTTCCTGCATCCGCGCGCCGCCGGCTGCCGAAAACAGGATCAGGGGCCGCTGTAGCCTAACAGCCTCCTGTGCTGCAGCAATGATGGCATTGCCTACATACATGCCCATCGATCCGCCCATGAACGAAAAATCCTGCGCGGCTGCCACGATCGGGGTACGGCCGATTTCGCCAACGGCGACCAGCATCGCTTCTTTCTCGCCGGTCTTTTTCTGGGCCGCCTTCATACGGTCAGGGTATTTTTTCTGATCCCGAAACTGCAGGGGATCGTCTTTCGGTGCCGGGACATCAACCTCGGAAAAAATACCGCCATCAAACAGATGTTGGAACCGATCGCGCGGCGTGATTGCCATGTGATGGTCGCACTGGGTGCAGACATTCTGGTTTTCCGCCAATTCGCGGTGGAACAGCATGGTTCCACACTCATCACACTTGTGCCAAAGGTTTTCGGGCACTTCGCGGCGCGAGAAGATCGAATTGATCCGGGGGCGGACGTAGTTTGTGATCCAGTTCATGTCGGAACCTTGATAATGCGGCGTTGACGTCAAATAAGACGCAATGCCGGGAAATGCAATCAGCGCCTGAGGACCAATCTTGCGGTGAGCCACCCCACGATCATCAGCGCAAAGTCGACTAGCAACCAAGGTCGCAACGCTTCGGCGTCCGATGCCTCATAAGGAAGATGGAACAAGGCCAGGCCACCAAGGTTGTCGGGAAACGAAATGACAAGCAGAGCCGCGATGTTATTGAAAAAATGCAGCGCAATGGCGGGGCCCAGCGTACCCGCTCGCGCGGTCAGATCGGCGGTCAAAAGCCCAAATGTCAGCGCCCAGATGGCAATCAAGACCGCATTGTCTCCGACCGTCGCGGGGCTGTAGTGGCCAGCTGCGAACAAGATTGATGGCAGACCCATCCAGATCAGCGGAGACCGAAACCGCGCGGCGAGGCCCTGTTGCATATAGCCTCGGAACAGGATTTCCTCGGCGCTGGTCTGAATCAGCACCGCAACAGCGGATAAGGGAAGCAGCAAAAGCCATTTGGTTAACGCGAGGTTCGCCACCAATGGTGCACCAAGGTCATAGGGGGGGAGTATGAATATGACTGCACCCAGCAGAAGCAATGCGCGAACAACGCGCCAAAACTGCCAGATTGCGATGGATTGTTCGCCCAGGACCGAGGCAAGTGACCGGTGCTGAAATAGTCGTGCCCCCAGCGCCACGCCAATAGTGACAAAAATAAAGCTGGAGAGCACAATAAGGAGCGCTGTTGGCGACGATCCATTCAAGAATGTGACCGCCGATCCTGATGAGCCAAGACTGGCAACGATTGCGAACAAGATTGCATTGAGCGTGACCACAACCACTGAGACCAGCGCAAGACCAGCCAACAAGCGCCATATCTCGGGATATCTGCGGGCGGCACCTAGCAATTGCTGATGACTTGAATAGGCCCCCCGCCTTTCATTAGTGCTCATCGGTTTGCTCAGCACTTACCGAAGGCAGGTCATCCCCAATTGGAGTGTTGGGGTCACGCAACCGCTCGGACACCGTGGACAGGTATCCGGCCACGGTTTCAAGCAGCCTCATCGCAACGCCCGCGTCACTTTCAATCACAGCACGCAATTCCTCCGCGCCGATCCGCAGGAACGAGCAATCCGTGAGGGCCACCAAATCCAATTGTCGCGGCTCATTGGTGATAATCGCAAGATCGCCGATAAGGCGCCCGGGTTCTACTATCGAGAGCGAACGCATTTCACCGTGTTCATTCAGCCAATTCAGGCTTGCCGAACCTGAAATACACAAATACGCCGCATCGGGAGCCTGGCCACGTGCGAAAATGGTTTGACCTGCCGCGACCTCGTACCATTGGGCCGAAAACGCCAGAAGACGCTGGTTGCGCCCATCGACTCGTGAAAACAACTCGGTCGAAGAAATGATCTTGAGTTTCCGGCTCAGGTCGTCCGTCCCGGTGTCTTCGGCATCGGTGGACACGCGTGAGACACCATCGATGCGACCGTCCTTTATTTCAACAAACAAATCATAGGCTTCCGGATGGGCAAAATGATCCTCCATAAAGATCATAATCGAGTCGGGTAATAACTCGCGCAGCTTCAGACGAGTCCGCAGGCGGCTTTCAGAGTCGTGGCTGGCCAGTGCCTTGTCGAGTATCAGGATATCGGGGCGTTTGATCCCGGCACGAGAAAAGGCAGCACGCTCCTGAAACACTGTCGGAAGGTTGTTCCCACCTAACCCGGACGGCAGGTCGTAGATGATCGCGGCGGCCCTTCGGCGCAGCCCGGCCTCGTTCAGAACCTCCGCGACCAGATCTTCGATCTCTTCTGCATGAGCACCAGCCATGATGGATACCCGACCATACAGAGCGTTTTCCATTGCTGTCAGGCGGGGAACGTAGACGTCCGGTGACACCGGCACGAACATCGCACCCATAGCGCCCCGCAGCCGTTCGGCCTGACTGTGACGAATGGAAAGGATTTTGTCCTTGTACTCCTCAGGGAAACTCGGGCCGATTTGTTCAGCGGTCAGCATGAATGGGACGGTCAACAGCAGCGCACGTTCCTGATCGCCGATGGCTTCTTCGCCCTTGGTTTTGCGGCGCTCTTCGATATCAAGCAGACGGTGGTACATGTCTTTTGACATGCCAAGCCGCAAGAACAATGGGTGATCGGCCCCATCTCGCCCGAAAGTCTGGTTTAGGGTTTCCAGAACGGCCTGAGCGATGCTGAGCGCGTCATCATCCAGGCCATTGCCCGTAAGCAACGACAGAAAGCGGTGGTCCCCCGCCAGAATGTCCGGTGCGATATCATGCGTCGGTGAAGCGAACAGCAGGTTCCCGCCCAAGGGCACGGCGGGATTGAACTGGTCAGGATCGAACCGATAGACATACTTGTCCAACCCGCGCTCTTGCAGGCGTGTGGCAACGGTATCTCGCAGATCGACTATTTCTTTCGCCAGCACCGGGTGTACTTCCGGGTCGAACTGAGAGCGCAAAGTGCGCCGGAACATAAATTCATCAATGCCCATCGCTTCGACAAGCTGGAACCACCAATCGCGAATATCCTCGATGTCATCAAGACCCGCGAGGCTTGGATCGATCCATTCATCGGACAGTGAATCGGGTGGGTTCCCGGCGCGCACGGCTTCGATCTGGCGGCGTGAGGGGGCCTGCAATGAACCACTTTCGTGTTGAGGATGCGTGCGCAGCGGCATTAGCAGGTTATCACCCAATGTTCCGTCGAACAGGTAAGGGCGTGAATAGGCATAGCCGATCCGCGCCGCAATCACCGCCTGATGCAGGCTGTTGAGGTTGTGGCCAGCCATCAGAACCTCGCCTTGAACCGGCAGCACTTCGCGCGTCAGCAACTGCGCAAGCGCACTGCGTTCCGAAGCGTGTTTCGACTGAATCGCAACCCGAGCGCCTTGGGGAATGGTAAGATCAATATCCTCAAGTATGGTCTTGCCGTCATCATCACGAACGGTCACGTTGCGCAGTTCGATATCGCCGGTTAGGTGCGGGATCGCCTCGGGGACGCCCTCAAACAACTGTTCGGGTATCATATTCGATGGGGCAAACCGTTCGGTCACAATTTCCCAGCGCAGTGACATGTCCTGTACCTGGTTGTAGTAGGTCAGAAGATCCTTCCAAGGGCCGCTGAGGTCTTTATATGCACCCAACGCGGCGACCAATGCGCCTACTGTCACCTCGCCCGTGATCGCCAGATAGCCGCCCACTGAATAGAACAGGAAGGGTGTCATCTGAGTGATCAGATTGTTGAGGAACTTCATGAAGAACTTCTTGTTGTAGATCTTAAAGCGGATCTCGAACAAGGTTCCTAGCCGATGGCTGAATTGCGCCAGACGATAGCGCCAGCCGCCATTGGTGCGCAGATCGCTGATACCAGCAGCACTTTCGCCAATCTCAGAGCTCAGCCGCCTGACCTCCTGAATGCGATCCTTGTTCAGAAGGTTGATCTGACGCTGCAATTTGGGAATCAGCCAAGCCTGCAAAGGGATCAATGCAATACTGGCCAGACCAAACCACACGCTTTGCATGAAAAGAAACGTGACGATCGTCATCATCTGGCCGAACTGAAAAACGGGCTGCGCGATGGCATCTCCCATCAACCCGCCCATGGGTTCGGCCTCGGACGTGATCATCGATACCAGTTCACCTTGGCTGGTGGTGGCGAAATAGGATTTGGGAAAGCGCATCGAGCGGCTGATCAAGGTAAAGCGAAGGCGACGCAACATCCGCTCGGCGAGAATGCCTTTCATGGTATTGATGCGCATTTTCATCACGCCACTGGCGATGACAGTTGCCAAAAAGGCAAAGCACAGAATCAGCAGGTACTGCACCTGTGTCACGGTGATACCAAGTGCTGTCACGGTGTCAGCGGGCGCACCAATCGCGTCGTTGATGATCTGCTTGGGAAGCTCCAACGAAGCGTAAAGGAACGGAAATGACAGAACGGTCAGCAATAGCAGGACCAATTGCTGTTTTTTCGAATGCTTCCATATGAATGAAAATAGGGTGGGTTCCATTCCCCTGCCTCATGATGAGCCTGTATGATCCGGGACAAATGCCGATTGCCCGAGCGCCGACGGTAAGCCTCGGCCCGAGCTATTGCAAGAATGGCGGCTCTTTGCGACGCAGAAACCAGCTGGATAGGAGATCACATTTAGGATTCGGGAAGATTTATCCGCTAATCAAGTAAGACTGGTTTGTCCCCTACCCCGACTTTGACTAAAGAGGGGCTGTCTTGAAAGATGGGGCGATGGGCAGATTACTGGATCGATATATTCAACTAAAGGCTCTGGGGCGCTGGCAGCGTGCCGCGCAGCAGTCTGACCACCTCGCACTGCCTGAGCTTCGCCGCCAACGTGATGACGCCCGGCGGTTGCGCGGCAAACTTGAACAAGCAATTCAAAAAGCTGATGCTCGCCTGATCCAACCCTTGATTGGGGCGACCCAATTTCCAAAACCCTTGGGAACGGATTGGTCGTGGCGACCGGACCTGTGGCGGACGCCACTGATCCGCAAAGGTATAGCCTCGGCCCCGCGCAAGGCGCGGATGGATGGGCAGGTCATCCTGTTTCACGATTGCAGCCAGGTCGAGATCGGGCTGCAGCAAATCCGAAATCGGCGAGACAAGGATTTGGCGCCTTTCAGTCTGGCCGTTGAGGTATTTGATTTTCAGGGATCTTTCCTGTCGCTTTCCATTGATCTGCCCACGGATGCCGCCATAAATCTGTCCCGCCAGCATCTGATGCGGGTCGACACTCTGGTTGAGTACGAGCGTTCTACCGTAGTCTTCGCCCGCCTGAACATTCAGCATGGCCCAAATACCGAGCAGGTTCTGCGCGAACTTGATCTTTCAACACCTGCGGCGACTGTAGATTTTGATCTGGCCCATCTGAACGTGAATGAGCGTCGAATTGAAAAACTCTGGCTGGATCTGATCATTGATCAACCCGCGATGAACCGTGTGGTGTTTCGTGACCTGACATTCTGCCGTTACCACCGGGCTGATCTGTAAAGGGTACTCAATGTCTCATACCACCCTGACACCAATCCGCTTCGAAAACGGCCTGTGGGAAGGCCATTTGACCAGCGAAAGCCCCCCTCAGATCAAGGTGCTGTTTCTTGGTGAGCCTTTGACTGATGTTGAGTTGGAACCAGCAACAGATGGCTGGGCCTTGCGCATCCCTGTGCCGCCCGCCGCCCTGTCGGAAGGTGTCCATACTGTCGTGATTCACGATGGAACAACAGGCCATAAGCTGGGGGATTTCACCATCATCGCCGGTTCACCCGCCGCAGATGACTTGAGGGCCGAAGTCGCTTTGTTGCGCGCCGAGTTGGACATGTTAAAGCGCGCGTTCCGCCGCTCTCAGGCATCTCAAAGCGAAACCTGACCACAGTACCGATAGGATTGTCCCTATCTTTTCAGGTCCATACGTGCATCATTGGATTGGCCTATGGATCGCAACAGCATCATAAAGGTCATCGCGCTGATGGTGACGGGTTTCGGGATCGGGATCGATTTTACCGGTGCCCTCATGCTGGTCCCGGCAATCGAAAACAGCTTTGACGCCGACATCACCAGCACCCAGTGGGTTCTGAATATTTACGCTCTGTTCTTTGCCATGACGATGGTGGCCGGAGGTCGCCTGGGTGACATGTATGGTCATCGCAAGATGATGATCATCGGTCTTTCGATCTTTCTGTTTGCGTCGGTTTTATGCTTTGTCTCACCCGGATTGGACTACCTGATCGGCGCACGCGCCTTGCAGGGGATCGGGGCGGGATGCGTGTGGCCCTGCACACTGGCATTTGGAGCCACCAAAGTGTCGAAAGAAGAACACCGCGCATTGGTGATGGGGCTGATACTGGCGGGTGTCACCACGGGTAATGTCTTTGGACCGATGATTAGCGGCGCGGTGGTCAATCTGGGTGATTGGCGGTTGTTTTTCCTCGCCAATGTGGTGTTTTCCAGCATTTCGATGACGACTGCGATCCTGCTGATGGAGCGTGAGACCGAGCATAAGAAAGGTGAACACATCGACTTTGCCGGGATGGGCATCCTTTCTTTTGCAGTTTTGCTCTTGCTTTACGGTTTGGATGTTGGTGCCGATTGGGGCTGGACTTCGCTGCCGCTTTTGCTGCTGTTTTTTGTCAGCGCCGTTTTGTTCTTCCTGTTTCCGAAAGTCGAAAAGAGGGTCAAGGAACCCTTGCTAATGCCTCAGTTGATGCAGAACCGAGAGTTTCTGATTACCTTGGGTCTGAATATGTTCAACGTCTCGGCAGCTTTTGTCGGGCTGCTATATTTTCCGCAGTATATGCAAAAAGTCTTGGGATGGTCTGTGTTCCAATCGGCGCTGGGTTTGGCACCGCTGACGGTGTTGCTAGCGGTCGGATCAATCGTCTCGGGTACGCTGTATAACGATTTTGGGCCCAAGCGACTGCTGTTTTGGGGATATATTTGCGCCACAGTCGGGGCGGCAAGCGTTGTCATCATGCCTTCCGGGACCGGATATTTTCAGATTCTGCCCGGAATGGCGCTGATTGGTTTGGGCGCAACGCTGACGGTCGGGCCTTCGGGAACAGCCGCTGTATGCGCGGTCAAGCCGGAACGCGCCGGACTGGTTGGCGGCCTGAGTTTCATGACCCATCTCGTCTATGGGGCAATCGCGGTCGCCTGTGCGACGGCGGTCATGTATGTGACAAGCCTGTCCAGCCTGAAAACCCGATTGACCGCGTCAGGCATCAAAATGTCCGAGGCTGATCAGAAAGCGATCAATGGTGGAACGCTGAACACAGACTCGGCAAAAGCAGTGCTTGAAAAGTTGAATTCAGGTGAAACTGAAAAGGTTCAGGCCGCCATTGCGGCGGCCTTTGATACCGGAATGAATATGGCTTTTGTATTCGCCACGATCTCAGTCGCTGCTGGAATCGTCCTAGCGCTGATGCTGGATGAGAAAAAGCTGCACAAGGTCGAAGGGTAACCCGTACAGGTGTAAGTATGGGGCCGCTGGTGGCGGCCCCTATCCTTTATTGTGAAGGTCCAGTCGGATTGAATGCGGACAGGCCCTTGAGAATATCGATGGCATAGGCCAGTTGATAATCCTCTTCCCGCAGCTCCGCGGTGGCTTCGGCCTTGGCGCGATCCTCTTCGATCTGGCGAATCTCGTCCTCGCTGAGGCTGTCATTGTTCAGGCTGCCACGCAGATCGGCCTCGGACCGGGTGCGGGTGTTTGTATCTTCCTCTTCCTCGTCAACCGGGTTGTTGCGTGGTTGTTCGACGATGATGTCCGGGCTGACGCCAAGCGCCTGAATCGAACGACCCGAGGGCGTGTAGTAGCGAGAGGTTGTCAGACGCATAGCCCCGTCACCCCGAAGCGGCATGACCGTCTGCACCGATCCCTTGCCGAAGCTCTTAGTACCAACCACGATGGCGCGATTGTGATCCTGCAAGGCGCCCGCGACAATTTCCGACGCCGAGGCCGAACCACCGTTGATCAGCACAACGATGGGCTTGCCTCCGGTCAGATCGCCGGGTGTTGCGTTGAATCGCTCACCATCTTCGAGATTGCGACCCCGGGTCGAGACGATTTCGCCCTCATCCAGGAACGCGTCAGAGACCTTAATGGCCTGTGTCAATAGCCCGCCCGGATTGTTACGCAGATCCAGAACGATGCCATTGACGTTTTCGATGCCTCCGGCCTCTTCGATCTGTTCTTCCAGTCCTTCCTTGAGGTTCGGATAGGTTTGGTCATTGAAGGTCGTGACACGCAACACGACACTTGTACCTTCGGTACGTGCACGAACTGCGGTCAGCTTGATCGTGTCGCGAACGATCGTTACGTCGAATGGCTCCTGCTCGCCTTCACGCACGACTGTGATCACGATTTCCGATCCCACCGGGCCGCGCATCAGGTCCACGGCTTTATCCAGCGTCAGCCCCAAAATGCTCTCGCCATCCACATGAGTGATGAAATCGCCCGCTTCGATACCAGCAGCATCCGCTGGGGTGTCATCGATGGGCGATACAACTTTGACAAAGCCTTCTTCCTGCGTGACTTCGATACCGAGCCCGCCAAACTCGCCACGTGTCTGCACGCGCATCTGCTCGGCATCATCAGGCGACAGGTAGCTGGAATGTGGGTCTAGCGAGGTCAGCATCCCATCAATCGCAGCCTCGATCAGCTCGTCGGTTTCTACCTCTTCGACATACTGGGCGCGAATACGTTCGAAAATGTCACCGAACAGATCAAGTTGTTCGTAAACACTTGCCTTGTTCTCGGCCTCTTGCGCAAGCAGAGGGCCTGCGATCTGTGTTGTTGCGACTATCCCTGCCACGGTGCCGGCCAGTCCGGCCATCACAAATTTCTTCATACTCGTTTATCCATCCTTGTCCGTCCGGAACCATGATTCCGGGTCCACTGGGCTGTTATCCTGTCTTACTTCTATATAGAGCGTTTCTGACCAGTCAGTTCCAGTGCCATCACCGCTTGTTGACATAATAGCGCCGATTTCCGGAGTTTCACCCGGCATCAAACCTACCGGAGTACCCTCGGGTATCACTTCCCCGGTCAGACCATATACCTCTTGCAGACCTGAGAACACGAATAGCAATCCGGGCTGGGGTTCAAGGATCACAAGATTCCCGAGATCCAGCAAGGGCCCGCGGTAACGGATCGTGGCAGCCGTTGGCGCGGTGACCAATGCGCGGGGTCGCGTGCCCAGCACCAGCCCAGGGCGCCTTACCCCCGCTGCGTCCGTTTCACCCGCCCGGTGCAGCATGACCCCTTGTGCGGGCAACGCGATTTGACCTTTCCGGCCCGAGACATCTGCATTTGTATCTTCAATCTCACCATCGGTGATCTCGGATAACCCACTGGCAAACCCATCCAGCGTTTCGGTCGAGGATATCAGGATCGCTGTACGCACAGGATCTTCTACGAAACGGCGCGGCAGATCGGTCCGGTCCGCTATCGCCTCACTAAGCTGCGTGCGGGCATCCTGAACACCCTCCAACCCTTCGGTCAGCGTATTGGCAGCGTTTTGTTGAAGCTGTCGCAGTGTCTGTACCTCTTGCAATTCGTTTGCAAGCGCCTGAGCCTGCGCGTTCAACCCAGGCGTGACTTCGGACAACATCATACCAGTGCGCGCGGCCCCAAGTGGGCCGGACGGGTGCAGCATAAGTACTGGAGGCGCGGTGGTTTCGATCGTCTGCAGAACACCTAACAGCTGCGCTACCTCCTGCTCTTGTACCTGCAATTCTGCAGTCAATTGCGCCTCGCGCAAGGCCGCGCGGCGCAGGCCGTCGCGCATAGCGCTCAGACCAGCCTCGTAGGCTTTTATGGTTTCGGTCAGAGCTTTGACCCGGTCGCGGGCAGATTCGGCCTCAGTCAACGCGATCGAGGCTTGCTCCAGCATCTCGGCCGCTTCTAGTGCCGCCTTTGACGGGCTGGTTTGGGCGACGACAGGGGTGGCCCAAATCAGCGCTGCAGCAACGATCGGGCGCAATCTCATGTCAGCAAGCTTTCCCCTGTCATTTCAACGGGTTTCGGCAATTCCATAAGCTGCAACAAAGTTGGAGCAAGATCGGCCAAGCGCCCATCGCGCAGGCTTGCCCCTTCGGGGCCGCCGACCAGAACAACAGGCACGGGATTCAGCGTATGCGCCGTATGTGGACCGCCCGTTTCCGGGTCAACCATCATTTCACAATTACCGTGATCTGCGGTCAAAATCATCGCACCCCCGACCTGCTTCAGCGCTGCAACCACCTGCCCCAGCCCTTGATCAACAGCTTCACAGGCTTCAATCGCAGCTTGCAGATCACCGGTATGACCAACCATATCTGGATTGGCGTAGTTGGTGACGATCAGATCATATCCGCCGTGGATCGCCTCGACGAACTTTTCTGTCACTTCGGCCGAGGACATCTCGGGCTGCAAATCATATGTCGCCACTTTGGGCGATTTGGGCATGAAGCGATCCTCGCCACCCTCGGGCTGCTCTTTGCCACCGTTCAGGAAGAAAGTGACATGAGGGTACTTCTCGGTTTCGGCCAGCCGGAACTGGCGCAGGCCTTGCTTAGCAACCCATTCGCCCAGCGTGTTCACGATATCCCGCTTGGGAAATACGGTCGTCATATAATCGCTGTGGCCATCGGAATACTCAACCATGCCCAGTAACGCCGACAACTGCGGGCGCGGACCGTTGTCGAACTCAGCAAAACCGGGCTCCCCAATTGCCCGCAGGATTTCTCGGGCACGGTCGGCGCGGAAGTTCAGGCAAAAGAACCCATCACCGTCCTTAATACCGGAATAACCAGCAAGAACCGTGGGCGCGATAAACTCGTCGGTTTCGGATTGGGCGTAGGCATGGTCGACGGCCTCATGGGCCGAGGCCACGGTGCGCCCCTGACCTTTGACTATTGCGTCATAGGCCTCGGAAACGCGTACCCAGCGATTATCGCGGTCCATGGCAAAGTAGCGCCCACAGACGGTGACGACCTTTGCGCCATCGGGCAACCGGTCTTCGAGTTCGGCGATGTAGGTAAAGGCCGATTTCGGGGCCACATCGCGCCCGTCGGTGATCGCATGTAGCGCCACAGGCACACCCGCATCGGTAGCCGCTTTGGCGGCAGCTACGATGTGATCCAGGTGCCCGTGCACGCCCCCATCCGATACCAGCCCCATCAGATGCGCTGTCCCGCCTGCAGCTTTCACCTTAGCGATGAAGCTCTGCAGCGCCTCATTGTGAAAGAAAGAACCGTCTTCTATGGCTAGGTCAATCTGCCCCAGATCCATCGCAACCACGCGCCCAGCCCCGATATTGGTGTGACCAACCTCGGAATTACCCATCTGACCACTAGGTAGACCCACATCCGGCCCGTGCGTTATCAGTTGCGCATGAGGACCTTCAGCCATGAGAGCATCAAAGGTTGGCGTATTTGCCAGATAAGGCGCATTGGCCTTGGTGTCGTCGGATAGGCCCCAACCATCAAGGATACAAAGGACAACGGGCTTTGGGGCGGTCATGAAAGCTCTCCGATTGAGGCGGCGTTGCTGTCTTCTACCCCCTGCCCGCTCAAGGTTGAACCGTCATTAGGGCCGCGAATGAAGAATTAATCTGTCTTGTAGTCCCCAAAGGGTCGCGCTTTGCGGTTGCGGTATTTAACGGTCAGCTCAAGCGGCATCTCGTTTTCGTCGTAAATACCGATCACCACGCCTGTTCCTCGGCTTGATCCACGCATGTTTAGCAGTTGTTCTTCCGACCGGGTCGTGCGCTGCGACTGGCGCCGCGTCCAGGTGAACAGGTGATCATACATCTCGGCGATGATGTCTGCATGCTCATCGCTTACGCCAAGGTCCGTCAGCTCATTCGGATCATTCTCCAGATCAAACAAAAGCGGGCGATAGCCCCCTTCACAATGGATCAGCTTCCATTTCTCGTTTGCAACCATGAACATGACCGCATCCCGAACCGAGGCGTTCAGTGTCTGCGCAATGGGGGATGCGGAGTAGTCGTACTCACAAATCACCACATCGCGCGGAGTGCTTTCGGCCTGACCGTGCAGGATGGGCAGCAACGAATGCCCCTCCAAAATGTGCCCTGCGGGTTCACCGCCTGCAATCTCCAGAAACGTGGGCGCTAGATCGATGGATTCGACCAATGCATCGCATGTGGTGCCGCGTGTGGCATCAGCCTCGGGCGATGGATCAAAGATGATCAGCGGCATTTTGGTCGAGGCGTCATGGAAGAAGGTCTTCTCTCCCATCCAGTGATCGCCCAGGAAATCCCCGTGATCCGAGGTCAGCACGATCATCGTGTCCTGCATTCGTCCGGTCTGATCCATCCAGTCAAACAGCCGCCCCATTTGGTCGTCAGCCTGCTTGATCAGGCCCATATAGGCTGGGATCACGGCCTCGCGTACATCCTGACGCGAGAAGGTCTGGCCGATTTTCGTATCCATGAACGCTTTCAGCACCGGATGAGCGTTCTGCCGTTCAGCTTCGGACCGAATGACAGGCAGAATATGTTCGGGACCATACATCGAGGCGTAGGGTTCCGGCACAATATAGGGCCAATGCGGTTTGATATAGCTAAGGTGGCAGCACCACGGCCCGTCATGGTTTTCCATGAACTCCATGGCGCGAGAGGTGAGATAAGGCGTTTCGCTGTCTTCCTCGGCGATATTCGCGGCCTCTGACGAATTCTTCAGGAACCAACCCGAAAGTACATTGCCCTCTTCATCCAGCCCCGAATTGGCGAAGTCGTGCCAGGGGTTGTCACTCTCATAGCCTTTGTCTTTCAGATACTCGTTGTACCTTTTGGCGCCATCCGGGTCATAAAACCCATCCGGCCCTTCGGGGCGCATCCCGTCATCGCGCTCAAAGACATCAAACCCGCATTCAGCGACGCGTGCCCCGATCAGGCTGTCGGGCTCAAGCCCCAAACGAGCCATGCCCTCGGCGTCTGCGCGCATATGAGTCTTGCCAACCAACCAGCAATCCATCCCTGCCTTGCGCAAGTGATCGCCCATGGTGACCTCACCAACTTTCAGCGGGATTCCGTTCCATGACGCGCCGTGCGAATGCACATAGCGGCCGGTATAGGTCGACATACGGGAACTGCCGCAGATCGGAGACTGGATGTAGGCCCGCGTGAACCGCACACCCATCGAGGCGAGACGGTCAATATTTGGCGTATGCAGATGTGGATGCCCGTAGCAGCTGAGATAGTCCCAGCGCAATTGGTCGAACATGATGAAGAGGACGTTCTTGGCTTTGTTCATGCCAAGAGGGTTATCCTAGCCTTCCATCTGTTGCAGCATCTTTTTCGCACGCTTGCACTGCAACTGGTCGCGCAGAGGGCTGTCGGGATCGATATCCTTTTGGCAGACCACACATTTATCGGCACCCGAGATCGCGTTCAGGCCACCGCAGCTGCCTTTGATGGTTTTGCCCATCAACATCACACCCAGCGCCATGCCAACCATGACGATCAGCAACAGGAAAAAGGCCAGAATAAAGGTGCTCATAGCGGTTCCTACCGGTCAGTTGGTCCCCAGCGCATCCTTGAAGGCGCTGCTTTGTACGGTGATATAGGCTTCTTCTCCGCTTGTCACATCCCGCGAGATGAAGAACACGGCAAGTTTATGCTCTTCGGCCAGTTCCAGACCCTTTTCCAGACCCAATGCCAGCATCGCCGTTGCCCACGCATCCGCCATCATGGCGTTGTCTGCTATAACAGTAACCGAAGTGGTGCGATGAGTAATCGGGCGGCCCGTCGTCGGGTCAATGATATGCGAATAGCGCACCCCGTCCTGTTCGAAGAAGTTCTTGTAATCACCCGAGGTCGCCATTCCCAGATTGTCGAGCGGCACGATCAACTGGATTGATTGCGCGCCAGTCTCGGGTTTTTCGATCCCGATCCGCCAGCTTTCGCCTTTATCATTCTCGCCCATGGTCACCAAATCACCACCGATCTCGACCATATAGTTCTCGATCCCGGCCTCGCGCAGCTGTGCGGCAACCGCATCGATGCCATAGCCTTTGGCAATCGCAGACAGGTTGATTCCGACTCCGGCCTCTGACTTGGTCAAAGTGCCCGCTCCGCGATCCAATTCTAACAACCGCGCTTGTCCCACTTGCCCAAGCGCTGTCGCGATCTCGTCATCTGCCGGAATTGGGTCTTCAGGTTTTCGCGGTCCAAACCCCCACAATTCGATCAGCGGACCAAGGGTAACATCAAACGTACCACCGGATTTCTCGTGAACCTCATTTGCGGCCTCGATGACGAAGGCAAATTCGTCTGACACTTGCATGGGGTCCGTGCTGCCTGAGGCCGAGAAGGTCGAGACCTCGGATTTCGGGTCCCAGTTGGACATCTTGGCATTGACCTGCGCCAGGGTCTCCTGAACCGCTTGCCCCAGCGCTGCTTCGTCCAAATCATCGCCGATTGCGGTGATGTTGAACGTGGTGCCCATCGTCTCGCCGGACAGGCGTACCACGTCAGGCTCTTTGCCAAACAAGCAGGCCGAAACAGTCAAAAGTAAGGCCAGTGCGATCAGTGGGCGCATGGTGCAATCTCCCGGGAGTGTTCTTGCCCGGCATATGCCAGTGAGCCTGTTCAGAGTCAAACCGGCCTCAAATCTTGAGCGGCAAAAACGCCAATGTAAAAAGCCCGATTGCTGCCGGGACGCCAAACAGCCAAGCGCGCTTTTGCCAACCTTCCGGTTGCTGTTTCCAAGCCATGCGAAAATTATGGCCGCAGACCACCACGATAAAGAATATCAGCGCGGCAACTGGTGGCGTCAGATACAGGTTGCTCACAAGCAATTTCCTTTTGAAGTGGCCAAGTTACGCCGGTTTTCGAAATTGCACCCTATACAGGGCCGGTCCCTGCGGTAAGGTAGGTTGTAAGGACAATACCGGTGAAAGAGGAGACCGCCCATGGCCCCAAGCTCTTACCAGCCTCCGACACGCGGCGACAAGGCCGCGGCGACAACCCGCAGTCAATCAGTTGAGACCAATCTGTCGCATACCCAGACAACGGTTGCGAAACTGATGGAAGGCAAAGGGGATGCCGTTTTTTCGGTGCGGCCCAACGACACGATTCACTCGGTCGTGGATATCTTGCGCGAAAAACGCATCGGGGCCGTTGTTGTGACGGATCAAAATGGTGCCCTGCAGGGTATCCTGTCCGAACGTGACATCGTGCGCCGTATGGCGGAAACGCCCGGCCAGACCCTACCCCAATCAGTGGCCGATCTGATGACGACCGAGGTCAAAACCTGCAGCCCCGAAGATTATCTGAACGATGTGCTGAAAACCATGACCGAAGGCCGGTTCCGGCATATGCCCGTGCTGAGTGATGGAAATCTGCGCGGGGTGATCACCATTGGCGATGTGGTTCATTTCCGCTTGAAAGAACTGGAATACGAAGCACTTAGAATGAAGCAAATGATCGTCGGCTAGCGACTTACGCTGATACGCGCGCGATTCCGGTGTGCGTTGTCGAGATAAATCGGACAGAACCAGGCGAGATTTCCGCAGCCGTCAACTGATCGGTGATGAACGCACCTGTATCGATCGAAATGACATCATGCTCGACCCGAGCTTCGTCGACGATGGTATGGCCATGCACCACCCATTGCTCGTCTTTCCTGCGTTTCTTGCGGAACTGAGGATGCCCCCAAAGGCAAGTTCTGTCCTGTTGCCGATCGACCGGCTGCGAAGGATCAAGCGCGGCATGAACAACCGTTACATTCCCGCTCGTCCAGGTCAGCGGCCGATCTTGTAACCAGTCCAGAAGCGGTTGTCCCATCGCTTGCTGCAGTTGTTCGGCAACGGCTTGCGGGTTGGACTGGTCAATATCCGCAAGCCCAAACGAAGCCAAAGTCTGAGCACCGCCATTATACAGCCAGACACGCTCCATCCGGGTTGGATCAGACAAAAACCCAAGCAGCATATCTTCGTGATTGCCTTTCAGGCAGATCGCCCGGGTTTCGGGGTTCGTGTCGAGGTGATGTAGCTGACGCAACACCTGCGCGCTGTATCCGCCCCGGTCAACATAGTCGCCTACAAACACCACCGGACAGTCGTTATCCAGCGCAGGCAGGAGCCGTTGTAAAAGATCCAACCTCCCATGTATGTCTCCGATTGCGTAGAATTTTTCTGTAGGCGCCAATGAATGCAGATTCACCGTCTGATCAGGCGGTGTTTGAGATGCGATAAGCCTTTTGATCCATCCGGTTAACATAAGACCTGCTGCCCAATGCGGCAAAATATGAAGCGGAATTCGCCAAATGCAGACGTTGATATTGGCAGCCTGCCCAACATCAGACCCAAAATGAAAATGGTCGGTCCCAAGGGTTGGAACCGACCGATTCTGTTTATCCGCCGAAATCGTCGAGCATGATGTCTTCGCGGTCCACGCCCAGATCCAGCAGCATGTTGATGACCGACTGGTTCATGATTGGCGGACCACACATGTAGTATTCGCAATCCTCGGGTGCGGGGTGGTTCTTCAGATATTCCTCAAACAAAACGTTGTGGATAAAGCCAGTGTAGCCTTTCCAGTCATCCTCGGGCTGGGCGTCCGACAACGCAACGTGCCATTCGAAATTGTCGAATTCCTTGGCCAGCGTGTCGAAATCTTCGACAAAGAACATCTCTTTCTTCGACCGCGCTCCATACCAGAAGCTGATCTTGCGGTTGCGGTTTTCAAGGCGTTTGAGCTGGTCAAAGATATGGCTGCGCATTGGGGCCATACCAGCACCACCACCGATGAAGACCATCTCTTTTTCTGTCTCGCGAGCAAAGAACTCGCCAAAGGGACCTGAGATCGTGACCTTGTCGCCCGGTTTCAGGTTGAAAATATACGACGACATCTGACCCGGAGGGATACCTTCGGACCCAGGAGGGGGCGAAGCTACGCGGACGTTCAGCATGATCATGCCTTTTTCATCCGGATAGTTTGCCATGGAATAGGCGCGTTCGATCGGTTCGGCGACGACGGATTTGTACTGCCATAGATTGAAGCGATCCCAATCCTCGCGATATTCTTCTTCTACGTCGAAATCCGTATAGGCGAGTTGGTGTGCAGGCGCTTCGATTTGGATGTAACCACCAGCGCGGAAATTCACATCCTCACCTTCCGGGAGGTCCAGCGTCAGGGCTTTGATAAAGGTCGCCACATTCTCGTTCGAGCGAACTGTGCATTCCCATTTCTTGACGCCGAAGACCTCTTCGGGAACTTCGATGTCCATATCCTGCTTGACTGCAACTTGACAGGATAGCCGGTCACCACAAGACGCCTCTCGCTTGGTGATATGGCTTTCCTCGGTCGGCAGGATCGAGCCACCGCCGGAATGCACGCGCACGCGACATTGCGCGCAGGTGCCACCGCCACCACAAGCGGAGGGCACGAATAGCTTCTCTGCGGCAAGCGTCTGCAGCAGCTTGCCACCCGCCGGAACCGAGATTGTTTTCTCACCATTGATGGTGATGTTCACGTTACCGGTTGAAACCAGCTTGGACCGCGCCGCCATGATGATGGCAACCAGACCAAGAACGATAACGGTGAAAAGGGCTACACCTAAGCCAAAGGTTTCCATTCCGCCCTCCTTACAGTTTCACGCCCGAGAAGGACATGAAGGCCATCGCCATCAGTCCAGCGGTGATGAAAGTGATGCCCAGGCCTTGCAGACCATCGGGAATGTCCGAATACTTCAGCTTTTCCCGAACACCCGCCATCGCGGTAATCGCCAGAGCCCAGCCAAAGCCAGAGGACAGACCGTAAGTCGCCGCTTCGGCAAAATCGTAGTCACGTTCCACCATGAACAGTGAACCACCCAAAATGGCGCAGTTCACTGTGATCAGCGGCAGGAAAATCCCCAGCGCGTTGTAGAGTGGGGGGAAATACTTATCCAGCACCATCTCTAGGATCTGAACCATCGCTGCGATCACGCCGATATACGAGATCAGTCCAAGGAACGTCAGGTCCACATCCGGGAAACCTGCCCAGGCCAGCGCACCTGGTTTCAGCAGATAATTCAGCAGTAGATTGTTGGCCGGCACAGTGATGGCCTGAACAACCATGACCGAGATGCCCAGACCAAGCGCGGTCGAGATCTTCTTCGAAACAGCGATGAAGGTACACATCCCCAGAAAGAAGCTGAGCGCAAGGTTTTCGACAAAGATGGCCTTTACGGCCAGTGAAATCAGACCTTCCATCAGTGGGCCTCTACCTGCTGTATTTTGTATTCACGCTCTTCCACCTGGTTCGGCTTCCATGTGCGGAAGGCCCAGATGATCAGACCGATGATGAAGAAAGCCGACGGCGGCAGCAGCAGCATGCCGTTGGGCACATACCAGCCGCCGTTGTTGACGGTCTCCAGAATGGTGACACCGAACAGTGACCCGGCGCCAAACAGCTCACGAATGAAGCCGACCAGCAGCAGGATCAGACCATAGCCCATGCCGTTGCCCATACCGTCGATAAAGGACGCGACCGGGGGGTTCTTCATGGCAAACGCTTCGGCCCGGCCCATCACGATACAGTTGGTGATGATCAAGCCGACAAAGACCGACAGTGTTTTGGAAATCTCGAACGCATAAGCCTTGAGGATCTGGTCCACCAGGATCACCAGCGAGGCGATGATCACCATCTGCACGATGATCCGGATTGAGCCGGGGATCTGGTTGCGCAGGCACGAGATGAAGAAAGACGAGAACGAGGTCACGAAGATCACCGCCAGCGCCATCACCATAGAAACCTGCAGTGACGAGGTCACCGCCAGCGCCGAACAGATGCCCAGCACCTGCAGCGTGATCGGGTTGTTGTCGACAAGCGGGTCGACCAGCATCTCTTTCTTGGTCTGAGACATCAGAGCTCTCCTGCTTGCAGTTTGGCCAGGAACGGGGCGTAGCCCGCGTCGCCCATCCAGAATTTCACCAGGTTATCGACACCAACCGACGTCAGCGTGGCACCAGCCAGCGCATCGACATAGAAATCGGGGCCTGCCGCAGGCTGCGACTTGGCAACGGTGATTTGCAGATCGCCTGCATCATCGCGCAGCTTTTTGCCATTCCACAGCGCCTTCCAGCGAGGATTGTCCACCTCGGCGCCAAGGCCCGGTGTCTCACCGTGCTGATAGAACTGCAGGCCGTAGATATCGTTGCCGTTGTTTTCCAGCGCGATGAAACCATAAAGCGTGGACCACAGGCCATAACCGTGAAGCGGCAGGATTACCTTGTCGAGCGCGCCTGCATCATCACGCAGCAGATAGATCACGCGGTACTTGGACTTGCGCCCGATCCCAGCCGGGTCATCGTCCAAAGCGACGCTCAGATCTGGATCGCTGGCAGCAGCGATATCATCAAAGGTGCTCGCGTCGAACTGATCGTCAACGAATTCACCTGTAGACAATTCCAGTACATGCGGCTCAAAGGCAGCGAATGCCTCGGTCACATCAATGCCTGGTTCGTAGATGCCGGCAACTTGCAGAACGTTGACTTGCTTATCCTTCAAACGGTTGATTTCCTGCACCGGGCGCAGGCTGACCGCAGCAGCAGACACGACCATCGAGGCTACAAGGCAGACGGCAACGGCAACAAAGATAGTCTTGCCTACCGAATCCGGCGAAGCAGCCAGAAACTTGGCAATCGCTCCCTTGGGTTCATTGGATTGCGTATCAGACATGGCGACGCGCCCTCCGTTTGATGTTTGCCTGGACGACGAAATAGTCGATCAGCGGCGCAAAAACGTTTCCGAACAAGATTGCCAGCATCATACCTTCTGGGAAAGCGGGGTTAATGACGCGGATCATCACAACCATGATACCAATCAGCGCGCCATAGATGTAGCGGCCCATATTGGTGTGGCTGGCCGAAACGGGCTCAGTTACCATGAACGCCAGACCAAAGGCGTAGCCCCCAAGCACGATATGCCAGTACCAAGGCATCGCGAACATCGGATTTGTGTCCGATCCGATCAGATTCAGCAGAAGCGTGAAGCCTATCGTGCCCGCAAGACAGCCCACAATCAGGCGATAATTGGCAATCTTGGTCGTCAGCAGGAAGGCCAGGCCGATCATGCAAGCCAGCGTCGATGTCTCTCCAAAGCTACCCTGAATTTGCCCGAAGAACGCATTGGCCCAGGTGATCCCGTCGGCCGCCAGTGCCTGAACGCCTTCAGCGGCGGAGATGCCCAATGCAGTCGCACCGGAAAATCCATCCACCGGGGTCCAGACTGAATCCCCCGACATTTGCGCGGGATAGGCGAAATATAGGAAAGCACGCCCGACCAGCGCCGGGTTGAGGAAGTTCTTGCCCGTGCCGCCAAATACTTCCTTACCGATCACGACACCGAAAATGATGCCTAACGCGACCTGCCACAATGGCGCTGTCGCAGGCATAATCAGTGTGTAAAGCATGGAGGTTACTAGAAAACCCTCATTGACCTCATGGCCGCGCACAGTGGCGAAGATGACCTCAAAAATACCGCCCGCAACCAGTGTGGTGATGTAGATCGGAAGGAAATACATCAATCCATGCATCACATTGGCGAAAATGCTGTCAGGGTTCAGCGAGATGCCGAACACCTGCAGGATCGCAATCCGCCAGCCTGTTGCCGAATCCGGTCCCAACGTAGCAATGGCCGAGTTTGCCTGATAGCCGGTGTTATACATCCCCCAGAGGATTGCGGGGATCGTAGCAATCACGACGTAGGTCATGATCCGCTTCATATCCACGTAAGAGCGCGCATGCGGCGCGACGGTCGTGACGGTTTTCGGAGTGTAGATAAAACTTTCCACCATCTCGTAGATGGGGAAATATTTCTCGTACTTGCCGCCCTTGGTAAAGTTCGGCTCGATCCGATCGAAGAAGCTGCGCAAACCCATGTGGATCAGCCCTCCTTTTCAATCTTGGTGAGGCAGTCGCGCAGCGCCAGCCCATATTCATATTTCGCAGGGCAGGCAAAGCCCACAAGGCCCAGGTCTTCTTCGTCCAGTTCCAGTGCACCCAGCGCCTGCGCGGTGTCGGTGTCCATCACCAATAGCGCCCGCAGCAATTGCGTCGGCAGATAATCCTGGGGCATAAGCTCTTCGAATACACCCGTCGGCACCATCGCGCGGCGACCACCATTCAGGTTAGACGTGAATGAATAGAGCTTCTTGGCAAAAGCCGATCCCAAAACAGGCTGTACCGCATATTTCGAAGGCATAGGAAGAATCCAGCCCAGTGTGTGCTGATCATGATCTTCGCGAATAATGCTGATCTGGCGCGCAAAACGGCCCAGATAGGCGGTCGGACCATCGGCATGCTGCCCCGACAAGATCGACCCCGAGATGATCCGCGCGATTCCGTCGACGTTCACTTCATCCCGGGTCAGGTCATCCGTCGACGCGCCCATCACGGTGCGGATCAGGCGCGGTTGGCGCGCGCCCGGTCCAGACAGAGCAATCACGATGTTTGTATCCAGATGACCGGTCTGCATCAGACGACCGATCGCGATCACGTCCTGGTAGCCAATGGTCCAAACCTGCTTGTCCCCTCCCAGCGGCTCAAGGAAGTGAATATGAGTTCCAGCAAGGCCCGAGGGGTGTGGGCCGGAAAACGCAGCCGCTTCTATACCTGGCAGATCGGAACCGGGGATGGATGCCCCCTCTTGCTGGCACAGATAAGTCTTGCCATCGGTCAGGTTTGAGACAGCTGCGAGACCAGCCGCAAATGCCTCGCCCGCATCCGCAATAACCAATGCCGCATCACCTGCCAGTGGATCGCTGTCCATGGCTGTCACGAAGATTGCTGTAGGCTTGGAGCCTGGTACGGGCATCTTTGAATAAGGACGTGTCCGGAAAGAAGTCCACAGCCCGGCCGCGCATAGCTTGGCCGTAACACCTTCGGCAGTCTCGGCATCGCCGATGCCCGAGAAGTCTATGCCGGCGTCATTGGCATCCGAGACCTCTATCACCACGCTTTGCAATACGCGTCGCGCCCCGCGATTAATTGCCACGACCTTGCCGGTCAGCGGCGCGACCATCATCGCGTCGGGCGCATCCTTGTGGCAGAACAACGGCGTTCCTCGCTGGACCGCGTCGCCCTCTTGCACCAGCATCTTGGGCTTTAATCCGATATAATCACTGCCCAGAACGGCAACCGACGAGAATTCAGGCCCCGGCTGGATTTTCTGTTCGGGCGCGCCTTCAACCGGCAAATCCAACCCTTTTTTTAGTTTGAAAGTTTGCATGTTGCTACGTTCTTCCAAGCCTTTGTCCTGCGCCTGCTGCGCGCCATCTTACAATGATGCCAGGAAATAACACGAAATTTCCCGTCTGTCCGGTCGCGAAAGCGCCATTATCCGACCAGAATCCGCAGGCGTATTTCCGATCACGGCTCCTTTACGCGGGGATGAGTGCAAACGCAAACCTGTTACCGCCCAAAATCGAAAAGGAATGTCACATTCTTTTGAGCTTACGGTCGTTCAGAACAATTTGCCCATTTAATTTGCGTGTCGCACAGGCTGATCAACCGGTGTAAGCAACCACAATGGACAACAATGATAAATTCGAGATTTTTCTGATTGCCACTCCGGGGCTCGAAACGCCTTTGTGTGCCGAGGCCATCGAGCGCGGATTCTCGGGCGCCAGGATCGTTCCAGGTGGTGTCGTGTGCCGTGGCGATTGGCCGGAAGTCTGGCGCGCCAATCTGGAATTGCGCGGTGCCAACAAGGTTCTGGTGCGACTGGGCAGTTTCCCCGCCGTGCATTTGGCGCAATTGGACAAGCGCGCCCGAAAATTCCCGTGGGCGAGTTATCTCAGGCCAGACATTCCCGTGAAGGTCGAAGCAACCTGCCGTAAATCTCGTATCTATCATGCAGGAGCGGCGCGACAGCGCATCGAACAAGCCATATCCGAGGGGCTCGGCACCTCAATCTCACTCGATGGCAAAGTCCGCGTGCTGCTACGAATCGAAAAAGACATATGCACGATCTCCGTCGACACATCCGGCGAGCTCTTGCACAAGCGCGGTCATAAGCCTGCAGTCGCCAAGGCCCCGATGCGGGAAACAATGGCTTCGATGTTCCTGCGTGAGTGTGGGTTTGACGGGTCTGAACCGGTTCTGGACCCGATGTGTGGCTCTGGAACATTCGTTATCGAAGCGGCTGAAATTGCACTTGGTCTGCCCCCAGGCCGCTCACGTCAGTTCGCATTCGAAGATTTGGCAAGCTTCGATCCAGTTGTCTGGCAAAAAATGCGCACTCGTACCGGTCAACCCGAAACAGAGCTGAGATTCTTTGGCTCAGATCGCAATACAGGCGCAGTCGAGGCTTCACGCTCTAACGCCCGACAGGCACAAGTGGATCATGCCACCCGATTTCAGCACTGTTCGGTCAGTGATATCAAGCCGCCAGAAGGCCCAGCTGGGCTGGTCATCGTCAATCCGCCCTATGGGGCACGCATCGGTGATGAAAAGCGCCTGCGGTCGCTCTATGGCAGTTTAGGCAAGGTATTATCCAGTCGTTTCCAGCGATGGCGTGTCGGCATCATCACCACCACACCCGGACTTGCCCGCGCAACGCGATTGCCAATGCTTCCCCCCGGCCCAATCGTTGATCACGGCGGAACAAAAATCCGACTGTATCGAACCGATCCGTTGCAGTGACTCAGCGAATTCGCAGATCGGGCGAAGGGTTAAAACCACCCCTCGAATCCAGCGACGACATATGTGTGTACGCCCAAAATCCCTCTTGCACATCGATATGACGAGGTATAGATCACGCGCCACGGTCGGAGTGTAGCTCAGCCTGGTAGAGCACTGTCTTCGGGAGGCAGGGGTCGGAGGTTCGAATCCTCTCACTCCGACCATTATTATTAATAATTACAACATCTTAAGGGCTGCTTGGCGAGCAATCTGGTTTGTCTGTCAATGCGGGGCAGCACCGGGGCAGCACCACAAAGTTGAATGCCATTGTGGATTCTTCGTTCGATTGTTTCGCGTCAGGTCACATTGCACACGGAGTTGGCAATCCGTAGGTTGCAGCTAATCGACTAAATTAGACTAAGGGCTTATTCATGCCGGTTTTTCTTCGGGGCGCAAGCGTTCAATACTATCGAGGCATCGGTCCCGAGACCCAATACATCTGCCCCTTCTCTAAGATAAACTTCTTTGTGGGAGAGAATAACTCTGGCAAATCGATCATTCTGAATTTTCTGAACGAATGTCTACCGTTTTCAGAAGGGTTGACTGCCAGTGAACCTGACTCCACCTCGGCAAATACATACCGCGGAGAAAAAACTGGTCACTTAGCAAGCGCAATCGGAATCCCTCTCGATAGTGCTTTGGACGTATTTAAAGAACGCCTGATATCTGCGCCATGGGGGATGACTAGCCCTGTTAAAACTTTAAAGGCCATTTTAGAACGGGTGAGTCTCCATGGGCATATATGGGTACAACCCGAAGGCGCTAACGCGTGCCCAGCGGCGCTAAACGAAGTCCAGGTGGACAACGCAGTTGGTTGGGTAAATCAGCGTAATTGGTACGAACTATGGACTATTCTCGCAAATAAAACAGGGGGCGATCCAACACTTCATTGGGTTCCAGAAACTATCGGTCTAATCGTCGCCGGATTGAAGCAAAATCTTCCTGAAAGCATGCTTATACCCGCCAAACGCCAGTTGGGACCCAAAGATGAAACCTTCGATGATCTCTCGGGCAAAGGTCTGATTGATCATCTCGCCGGAATTCAAAACCCTGATCACCATGAACGCGACTTGAAGGCGGCATTCGACCAGATTAACGCATTCGTTCGAACGGTAATAGGCAAACCTGATGCAGTGTTGGAAGTACCCAGTAGCAGACAGCATTTACTTGTTCACATCGACAACAAGGTTCTCCCTCTCTCTTCGCTTGGCACTGGTATCCACGAAGTAATTTTGATCGCTGCATTTTGTACGATTCACCAACACAAGATCATGTGTATTGAGGAACCTGAGATACACTTACATCCCTTGTTGCAGCGCAAGTTAATTAGCTATCTTCAAGAAAACACTTCTAACCAGTACTTTATTGCCACTCACTCGGCTGCATTTATCGATACACCGGGTGCTTCGGTTTTTCATGTAGAAAACGACGGCACTCAAACCTACGTTAAAGAAGCAGTAAGCCAGTCACAAAAACGAGGTATCGTTGATAAACTTGGTTATCGCGCCTCAGATATTTTGCAAGCCAATGCTGTGATATGGGTAGAGGGGCCTTCAGACCGTATCTACATCCGCCATTGGTTGACGAGCGTTGCACCCGAGCTCGCGGAAGGCACACATTATTGTATCCTCTTCTACGGCGGTGGTTTGATTAGCCACCTAAGCGCAGATGATGATGCGCTTGAAGAGTTTATTCGTTTGAAAGAGCTCAATCGAAACATCGCTATTGTCATTGACAGCGACAAAAACAGCGCGCGTGCCCATCTCAAACCAGCCGCTCAACGCATCAAAAACGAAATGAATGACGACGGAGTTGTTTGGATCACGAAAGGCCGAGAGATCGAAAACTATGTAGAGCCTGATGCTCTGCACAACGCGCTAAAAGATTGCCATCCGTCGATCTATCTAGAGAAGAGCGATGTTGGCCCCTACGATCATGCATTCTACTTTTTAAGACGAAAACCCAAAAACCCAGATTCCAAACTATACACCAAAGGCGACAAAGTCGGGGCCGCGCTTCGTGTGTGTCAACAACCTGCGGACATCAGTCGGCTCGACCTAAAGGCTCGACTTAACGAACTTGCTGCCTTGATCCGTGCAGCGAACGGCCTTCCCCATGATGCATCACAGATATGATAGTGAGCGGTGACTTAGACTCACGTCATATCAGCAGCCTCTGATCAGGATCGTGTGTCGGAGAGATTTGTGCCGATGATGGTTTTCCAAGTGCTCGATCGAGGTCCAAGAGGCCGTACCGCGAACCTACAAAGATATTGTGCAGAATATTCTGAAAGAAGTGTGACACTGCCAGCGCCGTTGTCTTGGTTCCGCTCCTTGGCTGGGCCTCCACATTTCCAGTGAACTCAAAAAGCTCTTCCAGCGCATTGAACCCTTCATTGACAATTCGTTCGTTCAACAGGCGCGGATATCGAGCCAAAACGTTTCTCCGCGCCCGCGAAACTTCTCGTCTAAGCAACCAGTCATGCGGAACTGTGTCAGGGCCTTTCGCCATCATCGTGCGAATTCTAAAGAACGCATACCCCAAGTTGTAGAGATCGAAGATGTAATCCGAAGCCTCGCAACGCTCATCCGATTCACTTCGGTTGAACGTCTCAAGGAGTACCAGAGCTCCATCGGCATATTCTTTGGCCGATCGATTTAAGCACTTCTCCGTTGATACATACATCTGCTCGCCCCTTTAGGCTGTTTGCTCTTGGCGAATCATTCGCAGATGAAAACTTGGAGAAAAATAGGGAATTTCGAGGGGGTTTCTCGAAAGTTATTCTCAGTTTCGGGCTGATTCAGCCGAACAGTTTCAGAGGCGTTGAGGATTAAGCAATCTCTCAATTCTATTTGATGATCATCTGAAAGCCTAAAGGCCATGCCGCACTGCCGCAAGTCTGCCACGAACCCATATCTGACCTGAATGCTGCGGAACGGCGAACTTCCGATTTGCCAAAGGTGGGCAAATGAAGCCGAGTTGCTTTTTCGATCAATCGTTCTGCCGCTCAACGTCTAGGTTAAGCATCTTCTCCAAAAAGCCTGGTTGGGCGGCCTGCATCATGCATGCAGCGCCCGCTGGCAACACTGGCTTGCCGTAACGTCCCTGTTTGGCTTCCCGCACAAGATTTTCAGGAGACAAAGGCACCGGGTGAACCGTACCACCTTCGTAGTTTTGCTCGATACTCTTGATAAAGTTGCCTTTCGACAGAGCCGGACGCGCGCGAGTGATGGCTTTCCAGTCGATGATGATCGAGACTAGTACTTCCGGCTTTGTGGTTAGGGGGTCGAAGCCCATTCCAAGATAGTAGATTTCAGCGCAGCCGGGTGTTTTAAAGATTGTGCGCACATACGGAGCGACATCGGGATGCTTTAAGAAATCTATCCCGCTGGTATTAATCCCGGATAGCTCTTCCTTGTTGAACAACTCTTCGATGAATTCGCGCACGGCCGTGCGCCAGATCGACCGTGTTATCGGAGTACCGTAGTTTTGCCTGTGAGGCTGGTGTCCCCCGGCAGGTATTACGTGCATGGTGTTTTGCGCTTCCATCGTATTCTGGGTTCTTTCGTGAAGAATGAACTGAGTCGTTGTGGACTCACGGTCGCCTTCAAAGTTCTTCACGATGAGCAGACAGTTAACCCCCGGAAACGCGGAGCGCTGATTCAGGTGGAAGATTTGTTCTGGCGATCCGCGCTTCCCTAGGGTGTTTGGCGAGCGCTGGTGGAGAGCGAACTCGGCCGCCAGAACCTCCAAGGTGTTCACGTAATTGTAGTAGTAGCCCTCAGAGAACGTGAATTCTGGCATGCCTTCCTTCGCCTCGAAATCGATAAGCCTGAAAGTTATGCCGTTTGTGATCTCTGCTTTCATCCCTTTCCGGATCTTGATCGCTTTAGTCTTAAGTGCCATGTAGTCCGGTCCGCCTGGCCAAAGCGGAGAGCCGACTACGTCAGCAACTTCGCCTGCAAGGCTCGGAAGGGCCTGTTCGTCTGCCTTGGGCTCCTTGAGCCTGATCGGACATTCGAGCAACCACCCTTTCTTCGCGACTAAAGGAATTCCTTCCGGCGCTTCATCGACGGACTGATAGTACTCCTTGGCGGCGCGAGCCAAACGCCCCCGCTCCGAGGCCACGTCGTCGGTCGCGAGCAACCATGGAGCAACCTTTGACTCATACTCTGCTGTCAGATCATGAAAATCCGACAGGTGCTTCGTCGTGAACATTTCTTTCTCAGCAGAAGGGAAGATTTCTAGCAGGGCGTCTACTAGCAGCCAGGGCACCGGTTCCCGTCCACCCCAGATGTCGTAGAATAATGTCTCTGACGGAACCGATCCCTTCATTACGTACTCCAAAGCGCTGTAGAATTCCTTTGTCTTAGACAAACGAAACAGGTCTAGATCATTGAGAATGTCGCTGGCAGCACCCAAGTTCATCATCGCCCATTGAACTCGCGCCTTGAAACCTTCAATTCTATAGCTCTGCATCTCTGTTCCAGCCTCCTTTTACACGCCGGTCCATTTCAGATTACCCAACTCTCCCGTCAACTCCGGATCACTCCATTTTCTGAAGCGGTGACGGAGCTTACTCGCAAACTTGCCCATGCAAAAAAGGCTTATCGGAAGGCAATGACGCCTCCGAACAAATTAACCCAGGAGGAGAAAATGGGTCTATTTTCAAAGGGAAGTAAGTCGGTAGCAAAGGCTGCCGTAAGTTTGGCGACGGCTGCGACCACAAGCCTCGGCGGGAACTATGCGAAGCACTATGCGCAGAGTAAGCAAGTGCAATCGCACCGCTCCAACAACCCAGTGTCTCGGGTTGTGCGCTCTTCTTCGGCGCATGTCCACAAAAAGTAAGTGCCTTTTGCACGGGCGGTTACGGCCGCCCGTCGCATCCTGACTATGGACAAACTTAGCTGCTGGTTTCAGGGCCTCGGCGATGCTGGGCCCCTAAGTTTTGCCCGGAGTTTATGACCAAGGCCAAATCGACCGATTTTGCCTTGCCAATCTGAAAGCCGACATCGGAGCAGCGGCAGTTAAAGTCCGCGTTTCTGACCTTTATTGGGGCGTGACGAAAGTCTGAACTAGCACTCAAGAACACGGCGTTATTTGCTCGGCGAACTAAACGGTCGAATTGAGCTTGGGTGGAATTTCGCAATGCGGTTGAGCAAGCTGCTTCCTTTTCCCCGGTTTTTGCTGCAGTTTTTTTTCTTAGCCCGCTCTAATAGGGACCCTGATAGTTCGCGACTGGAAAAATACCCCATTTCGGAGGATGCTATGTTGAGAGCCTTGTCTATCTTAATCCTTTTACCATTCACAGCCTGTACGGGCACAAACGAACGGCTGACGAGGGAATACCAGATCGGCGAAGAGCTAATGATAGACTGTCGCGATAACGGCAAACGCTGTTCCGAATATCTTGATTTCAAGAAGCGCTTTGAGGAAAGCGTAAACAACATAACCACGTTTGAAAACAGCCTCGCGGTACACAAGGCGAGGGTCGCTAAAGGCGGTGCAGTCTGAAGAGCTTTGAAAGTTCCAGATCCATACATTTTTCTACGCGGCCGGTGCGCAGGCTTTCGGCGCAAAATTGGTCTATACCCCAGGGGTCGGGGTCCGAATTTCCCGGGCCCCGCACGCTGTAAGAGAAGCCGGAGCCTCCTAGACCTTGGTCAATTCGAGCGCTAATTCGAGCGCCTCTTTCGCCTTCGCACTGATCTCTTCGTTCTCAGATTTTGCAAGCCTGTCTAGCTCTCTGAGGGATTTGATCATGTACTCGTGACTTCCGTTGATCGCGATACCTTCTAGATCGTCGATCCACTCTAGCGACGATTCCGTCTCTTCGGTTTCTTTGAAGGCGCGTGCTCCAGCAACCGCCTGGCGGAAATAAGTCTCTTCATTTTCTGGCATTCGGTTCTCCTAATTTTGTTGCTGTGTGTGAATCTTAGACAGATGAGAACCTTCAAGTCATGTAGTTTGTTGTTTGTTGGCAATAGCTTACAGCGACATACAAAGCAGACATTGTATTGCGTTTGTATCCCACCAAACGGATACGCTACTGAAATTTGTACTTCGAACTGACCGACAGACCGGACAACTAAATACAAACCGGCAGACAACGCCGTACACATGGGCAGAAAGTTTTTTGAAAAAAGTTGCTACGCACTGGTCTCGTTTGGGTACACCCCACCAAAACGGAGCGGTGAGACACTAAAAATGTATCATATAAATGTCTTGTAATTATCGAAGTGATTCTTACATCGAGTCTAGAACCAAACGGGACACGGTGTGGAAATGAAAATCGGTTATCGCAGAGTAAGCACAACAGATCAGAACTTGGACCGGCAAGAGTTGGAGGGGTGCGAGAAGATCTTTGAAGAGAAACTGAGTGGAGCGAACAGGGATCGGCCAGCGCTTCGAGACTTGATCGACTTTGCCCGGGAAGGCGATGAGGTGATTGTTCACAGCCTCGATCGCTTGGCCCGGGATCTGCGCGACCTTAAGAGCATTGTTGACGAACTAAACGACAAGGGCGTCACGGTTGAATTCATGCAAGAGCGGCTGCGCTTCTCACCCGATGCGGACGATCCGCTCTCAAAGCTGCAGCTGCATCTGATGGGCGCCTTTGCCGAATTCGAACGATCCATGATCCGCAAACGGCAGGCCGAAGGTATCGCGCGTGCAAAGGCCAAGGGCGTCTACAAGGGGCGTAGAGCAACGATAGACCGTGAACAGGTCGCTGAGATGCATGCACAGGGCTTGGGCGCGACGGAGATAGCCAAGTCGCTTGGGATTGGGCGGGCTTCGGTTTATCGGGTTTTGCGAAACGAATAGCCTTATTTCGTAGAAGACAGATATAGCCAAATAACCGTCTTGCGCAGTGGTCGCAGTACAAGTCGCCACCAATGATTGCTGTGCGCAGCAAACAAACATTGCAAAGTTTCGCGAACGACCTACCGCGGATACCATTTTTTTTCATCGCTGCATCGCGGCCCAACTTAAGCCGTCGTTGACGCACAAGTTACCGCGATACAAAATAATCAACTATTAGCAGTGTTTATTCAAGGACGGGGGCACTCGGAATGAAGAGACCTCTAGGCGATGCAATTAAGTTTCGCGATCACGACATCAAAGACTTTCGCTACGAAATTTGCCCGCAAGTAAGAAGCGGTGATCGCACAATTGCCGACAACCTCGCGGATCGGGTAATCTACTGCGCAAACCGGCGTGTCCGATGAGCTGGAAGGTTTATTTCGACGAAAGCATCTGCAATCGAAAATTCGTCCTAGCGGGGGTTATTTTCAATGACCAGACAAATGCGGAGTGCGACGCAGTAGCTAACTGGAATAAACTTCTTCCCCTTATACCAAGTGATCGGGGGGAAGTTTTTAAAGCGAGTGAGATTATGCGCTCGGAGGCTCAGGTCGACTTGTTCGTTAGCTTCTATCATGCGTTCGAAAGTGCCGATTGCTTCACTTGCGCATTGTCGTTCAATCTGGAAGATCACAAGACGGCCGTGGAAGCGATCAAGTGGCCTATGAGCCACATAAAGCATGCGAAGAAGTTCAAGAGACTAATTCGCAACCCATACTCCTTTGCATTCCAAAGATCACTGGCTGGGATCGTTGTTATGGGTGAGCAACTTGGGGTTACAGGTCCGTTAACACCCGTTTTTGACGATAGGACTGAGGCGAAGAAGCTACTCGAAAATTGGAACGCACTTGAAGGCTGGTATTCATCCTATGACTCCGGCTTCTCATGCAGCCTTCCCGAGTTTGCTTCCGATAACGACTATCCGGCTCTTCAAATGGCAGACATGTTGGCTTGGTTGATCCGAAAGTGGGAACTGAAAAACGATGATTCGTGGACGCGAGGTGCAGACCCAGTTCTTGATCCACTTCCCATAGGAAGCAAATTGCACCCTGGCGTTGTCCATAGGCTCGAAAAGGCTGAGATCCACGCTGAATATCAAACCCTTTACGACCGAATTATGGAAGAGCTCCAATAGCCGGATTTCATCGGCCTCGACATCGCCTCATTGGATGCTCCGCCTTGATGCTGAGTTCTGAGGTGGACTGATAGTCCTTTCCTCCCATGCAGAAATTCAAGGCACCACTTTCAATGAGCTATGCTCAAAGAGTAGTTGTTGGCGCTTCGTGCAGCAAACGACTTATTCCTAAGCAAGTGCGAACTGACAAGGTTTGGTTCAGAGCCCTAGCTGTCCAGTGCGCTAGTATCATCCTAATTCGACCGTAATGGCGGCATTGGGTTCATTCGACCAATCAGAGGCATCGCAGGGTATGGCCGCATCTAGCCCGCTGCGATCATTCAGCTTATTCGCTCCTTGCCCACTCCGACAGCTTCATTTGAAAAGTTCGCTCACCGATTGTTGTTCCTCGGTTGTGGCTTGACGGGTTTTCTGGTTGCTTGATCGAGGCAAAGGAGAGGCCATGACTGCGATTGCCATTTGGCGTAACGATGAAATTGACAATAATCCATCTCTCTGGGCCGCTGCCGACAGCTGCGTGTCCGGGGAACGCGGTCGTCAGCTCATTACCGATGCGGTGAAAATCTTATCGCTTCCGATAATCTGCCGACGGCCTGAAACGGATGGATTTTTTAGTGAGACCTATTTCGTTCATACGCTTGGCTACTGCTTTGCAGGCAGCACGCTTATGGGGCAAAACGCCTATCTTGGTTTGTCGATGTTACTATCAAATCTCACATCGGAAACGTCCTATATTCCCTCAATCGAGGACATCGCCCGTCAGGTTTTAGCGTATTTGAAACTGACATTCCGAGAATACAGTTTGGTAGCAGAGCATAAATCGCTTTTTGAAGTGGCGTTGTTTGGCTATTGCCACAACAAGCGGCGATTGGAGATTTTCGTTTTGCGCCCAGAACTAATTCAGGGTGTGTTTGAGTTTCGGCTAACAGGTCACCAAGACTTAAAAGTTCACGACTTTGTATATCTTGGGGACGATAGAGCAGCGCTAATGCATGAAATTTCGGACGCCTTTGCCGGTGAGGCAGTACCGGGCCGCCCTATTGCACGTGCACCTCGCTACGTAATTGAAGATCGCATATCAAATAAAGAAAGCCGTACAATCGACGGCGATATTCAACTCGCCATAGCCGATGGCTTTGGCTTGCGACCGCTTGCATTGACAAAACCCCGAACCTTGGGGAAACCTGATGGCTACCGGAGCTATCTTGGCCGGGAACTAACGAGAGATTTGACATCGGTCGGGGAAGCGCAGTCGATGCCCACCGCGATAGTATAATGGCTCAGCGTCCCTAAGGCTTCGAGACCAGATGAGCGGCAGGCGCAAAGACTGCTTCGGCCGCTCACCTGCCAATTACCGCTTGGTTTTGAACGCCCCGAATATGCGGTTCGTGAGTGACCGTACGAGCGAAAGGCCGCAGTAAGCTAGTTGTCTGCTGAGGGTTCATTCCGCTTGAGCTACGAAAACACTCCATCAGCGCCAGTCGCCGCGGTCCGTAATGACCGCTCCATGTTGCGAATATGCCGTTGAAGCTGTTCAGGCGTCATCTCATGAGGCTCTGGCTGTGTTTCGTCATCTGTGCGGCCAAAGAGGCCCGATGCGCGGTATATGGCGTTGATCGTGGCGCTCTTGGCCTGTGCGGGTGCTTTCGGGTCTCTCAGGAGCTGTAAGGCGGCGTCTGTAGCCGCTTCAAGGCCCTCTGTCTTGATCCGCACCTGCGTCCGGGTCAGCGCCTCCTCGGGCGTGATATCGTCTCTGTCGGTCATTTAAACACCTCTGGCAGTTCGTCTTCGTCGTATTGGTCGAGTTTCAGTTTTTGAGCCTGGCCTTCCAGCTTTCGGATATGTGCCTCCAACTTGCTGATCTCACCACTGTCGGGTTTTTTGTTTTGCCGGAGATCATCAATCAGCTTTTTGGCTTTTCGGCCGTCTCGGGCTTGTTGCCGTTCCGTCGGCGTTCCTGGTCGGTTCGCTTTGCGCCTCTTTTCATGCGTAGCGCGTTCCTCCGGCGACATCGCGGCCCGGCGTTCTTCGGCTTTCCCGTCCCGTCTTTTCAATTCGCTGAGTTTCTTTTGTAGCTTCGAGAGCGGGGCGCCCTTTTTCGGGAACTGCCGGCGATGCCAGTTTTTACCCTTGGGCGTTGCGCCACCATGAAGGCGGCACCGTTGCCCTTCCTCGGCAACCGGCTTTCTGCAAGGTGCACCATCTGCGCGAGTCTTCGCTCCGCACTTGGGACCGTTAGCTTGTTTCGCCCATGCGTTCTTCAAGCCCCGCATTCGAGCTTCCTTGAAATGCGCGCTGTTTAGAAAATCTCGCTGTTTCTTCGTTAGCGACATTTTAAGTACCCCCGCATGGAGTAGCGAAAACCGGACATTTTGTCTTGTTGTTCACGAAACACCCGGGTTGGGGGCCGGGCAATTTACATGCCCGTTCCCCCCGTAGGGGGTAAATTGCGTCAATTGTGTAGTTGGCTGTTTTTAAACGAAAAAATGACACCAATTTACAACTAACATCGCGGATCAACGTCAATTGGCATACAATTTCGGCCAACATATTGAAATATATAGTAAAAAGCAATCTACGTTCAGGACTACCATTGACGTAAATTGCTACAACCCGATTAGCGCGCATCGGCACAAAGTATCGAACTCGCTTGGTCTCAAACCCTATATCACCCATGCGCGCCGCCCTCATCTGCGGACAGAACGTCCGGAGTCCAAGTCAAGCAGAGGGAGGGCTTTCCACCTCGACGGGTCTTTTGCTCTTCGAGCTGCAACACGCCGTTCAGCCCGTCACGGACGGTTCGCACGCCCCCAGCTATCGCTATCCTCAACTTAGGATCGACTGCACGACGGCTCGCAGATTGTGTTATGCCATCCGATAGAAACCGCTCTCCGAGATATCCGGCGACCTGTGAAACCGTTACGACATCGCTGCCCTGCAGAGCTTCTAGCGCTATCTCGCGAACTCGTACTTGAATTGCGTCGTCTTCATTAGATCTCTTGATCGCGGCAGCGGCTTTCAATTTGCTTAGATCAACAGCTTCAAGAACCGGGGCATAGTCACCTTCGATGCGATGCCTCTCCTGATGCGGCAGCTTCATAAACTCATCAATCGGCAGAGCATCGCCCTCCGCATAACCTTCGCCGTTTCCAACCAAAATTGATGCTCGTTTGAATACCTGCGGTTTTGTGGGCTTGCGCGAGTGAGACACCTTTGCGTAGTCGAGGCGAATTAACTGGTCTTCTTCCGTGACACCCCAATCTTTTTCGTCTCCTGTGCCGGTGACATTGACCAGAGTAAAGGCGCTACGTACCTTCGCAACAGCCGCGAAAGAGCCGCGACCGGCGCCCATATCACCCTTCGCGTCGCGCGTATGTTTGGCTGTATGGTGGATGACAACAATGGTGATCTTGCAGTCGGACGCGATCTCTGCGAGCGTCTGAAACACAGCATCCATGTCTTCGCTGTGATTTTCATGGGCCCCGGACGCCAAACCAACTTGGGGGTCAAGGTAAACCAGCTTCACGTTGTGTTCTCGGATAATCTGCTTCAACTCGTCTACATCAGGTGAAGGCACGAGCGGCCCTCGATCTCTGGGCCGGTGTAGAAGCTTTAAGCTCCCATGATCCAATCCGGACCAAAGAATAATATCGTGTTGAGTTTCTTCGATTCTGTGGTGGCGCATTATCGAGGTAAGGCGTCGATCCATCTCATCACGGCTGTCCTCCGCATTATAGATTAGCGCTGGACCCGAAATGTGCACTTCTTCGATCGGGTCGATACCCAACTTCTCAGGGCAACCAGACGCGACCAGAAGAGCGTCTCTCAACGCAAATGCCGATTTGGATACACCCGGTTCACCAATACACTGCACAACATCCGCCAACGGCAATCGGGGTTTAATTAGGTGCTGGCGTCTTGGGATCGGGCCGATGTCACGGATCGTTCGGACCCCCTTTAGATCGGGGAACTTTCTGTGATTAACACGTTGACTCGAAGCGCCCTCGGAGAACATCTCTTGGATCGCCTCATCGCTTGTGAGTTGCTCAATTGGAAGCGGCTCGAAGAAATCGTGCTCTGTACGGACAAGGCGGTAATCAACACCGCCGTGTGCCTGGCTCCAGACCCGGGCAGGATGATCCGTGTACAAAATAGCTATGTTGTTCCCTCCGCCATAGTCTGGCTCCATAGGATCGGCACATGTCCTTTTGTGGAACGCTTTTCTGTTAGCCAGTATCTCCGACACGGTCGCACACGTGCCATCATCGAATTGGATCTCGAATTCACCGGACAGCTCATCGCTCTCGACTGCGCGTTCCATCTCGTTCGCCGCTCTGGCAGAATCAGGACGTTCTCTTGCTGACAAGCGGAGCCTCTCTTCTTTCCATTCCTGACGTACAGCAGCGGCCTCGGCCTTCTTGCTGTCTTTGATCGCGGCTTCGGTTTCTTTGAGCGCTGCTGTCTCTGCGTCGTTCAAACCAGTCAAAGCACTTGTGTCTAACAAACCGCCGTCGGAAACAGTCGCACGGCGGGGTTGCTTATACTCAAGCATGTCGCGAAGGATGGCATCCGCTTCATACACAACCCTGAAAGGGGAAGTGGCCGATCGATCAATCAGCGTCCGCGTCATCACGCGCCCTGACTTCGAAACTTCACCCCATCCCCAACCGGACAATACAAGTCTGTCATGCAGCCTTTGAGCAAAGTCGCTGACGTCGGAGCCATCCGCCGCGACAAAGTATAGGTGTTCGCCAGCTGATCCAGTTTCGTGCCCTGTGAGAGGGTTTTCAATACCAGTGGAAGCGGAAGGTCGGCTAAGGCAACCGGCTCCCTGAAAGCCGGTGAAGACGGACTGTAACACGGCCTTCACGCCGCCCACTTCTGATATTCTCTGGTGAATAGCATCCGGATAAGTCTTTGTGTCCAAATCCAGGCACATGAGCGAAGGGGCGGGCAGTGCGACGAAGCAGTTCGATGAACGGGATATCTCGGCTTCGCCGTTCTCGACATCAGCTTTCGTACCCAAGCGCCATTCGAGCCCATCGAGAATGGGCACGCCGGTGACAATCGCTTCACTGGCTTTGAGATCGATCAGGACGTTTTCAAACTGTTCCAAATGATCGTTTACCGATCCCGAAGAGCTCTCCAAACGAGCGATACCACGTGACAGTGCGCCTCTGTGGGCCGCTCTAGGCGTACCAGTTTCATCAGCCTCATAGGTCTTGGTTAGAGCCCCTTGAGCGTTCTCGACAATGGTATAAGAAATCGGAAACGCGCTTGCTTCTAAGGCGTCGGTATTGTATTGTTCCTGCACGATAAAACCTTTCTGGCGTGCTCGCGGTAACGACGCGACACGCCTTTTCTTTGTTCCCTAGTTGTTTTTGACGACAAGCCTGAAAGAGCGCGTCTTTCTTTGACGCTATGCCTCATTTCGGGCGGTCAGCTGGACGGCCTCGGACCGTTCTACCAGACGAGTTACGCTCTCGACTGAGATTACGATTTGCTGACCACCGGGTAGTCTTTTCGCTTCTAGCTCACCCGCTCGAATCCGGTCATTGAGCGCGCCTTGTCGAAGCCCGAGAATGCGGCTCGCATTTCTTGGTGATACAAACTGGCATTCTTGCCAAGGGATAACTGCGTTTCGCACCTCTGCCATTCGAATCTCCATTCATTGTTCCCACCACTGTTTTCGGCGTCCGGAGTTTTGACAAAAAGCACGATCTTCCCGGTATTTCTCGGAACTCTTGTGCGCGTTCCAGAACTCGTCGAAAAACGTTTCTCTTAGATGGGCGAGCGCGAGAATTGAGGCGTCGTCTTCGCGTCGGTAGAAAGTGGAATAGACATGGAGGCCGCGCTTATACGCGCCCCGTATCGTGTCCGGTTCGATCCCGGGACCTAATAACTGGGCCAGGTTTGTGAAAACGCGATTGTCGCTGGCTCCTGGGTATAGCTTGCGTTCCTCGACGACCAGAAAGACCACGAACAAGCAGAGCGCGATATCGATGCCGCGTTTACGTTTCCGCCGCGGTTTATGGCTTTCCCAAGCGAGCCGGAGGCATTCTCCGATGATCGAGACCAACGCTTCATGGCCGAGTTTGTGTAATGGGCCAAGGTCTGCTGTCGGCTTTGCCCCAGACCTTTCCGCCTCACCCCTCAAAGCTATTTCAGCGAACCCGCGCCAAGTCTCAATGCGTGACGCTTCATCATCTGGGCCAAGCTCAAAACGTTCGACGATCTCGGCCAGTGTTGAGCCGCCAATAACCGGGTATTCCATGGGGGAAATCGATAAATGTCCCATAGTCTTCCTTTCCAATCTGTTACCTGTAGTAAACTCAATCCGCGAGGATGAGATCGAGCAGTTCGTCTTCATCGGAGGCGACGTTGTCCGGGTGCGTCTCGTTGATCTGCCGAAGCACTTCGAGAACCTGAGACGCCCGCACACCGTATCTCTGTGTGATCAAGCGGCTCGAATATGCCATCTCTGCAGGGTTGAATTCTTCCAGGATGTTGGCGAGCAGATCCGGGTCGTTGGCGACTGATGCCGTGAGCTTTTCAAGCGCGATACGACGTGTTTTCACACTCAAATTGCGCAAGCCGTCGGCAACCCATCCAGTGAGTGCGACAGGCACCGCCATACGTCCCTGACCAACCGCCCGGATATCTGCAGACGCTCGTCTCGCTGTGGTCGCAGCGCCCCTCTGAGCCTCTAACCGCGCCATAGACTGAGCTGTGCCAGATCGGCCGGCTGCGGCTGTTCGACCGGGTGTTGCGGCCTCCAGTTGCCGGAAAATGTCTTCAATCACTTCGAAAGAGCGGAATTCCTCGCCGGGCCAAAGTTCTTTGGCAACTTCTCTCACCTTCGGGTCATTGAGATTGTTGACCATCGCCTTCGCGTTCCAGCGCGGTTCGCCTTCAAGAGTCGCTGAGAAGCGTCCTTTTCCGGAGCCCCCGCCGCTACTGTCGATCCACTGCCAGAAACCCGCTCTGAGGTCCTGACGCGCTTTCTCGGTGCCTCCGGCACGTTGGATCAGCTGGCGCGTTCGATCGGCGACACCGCCGCTGTCAGAGCCGCGGACCAGGTTGTTGATACTGCCGACGGCATCTTCTGGTGCAAATCGGGTATATTGGCCTTCCGGAGCCTTGCCCCCGGGTGTGATATCTCGCCGAAGCGTTTCGGCATTCTTTGTGGCTTTATCCAACATATTGCTCGACGCGCCTGCCTCTTCGAGTGCTCGGCGTGTTTCCGGGAATTGCTCAAGCTGTACATTGTAGTCGGCCAAGAACCGAGACAGAGCCTCTGGAGATTTCAATGCACCACGCCGCTGCGCTTCTGCGACGAGTTGATCTTGAAGCGCTCGACGTACTTCCGGCGCATCACCGGCTTCTGCCATCAAACGCTGAAAGTCCGTATCGCCCGCATTGGCGCGTACAAACCGGCCGGGCACTGCCTCATCCGGAAGCTGGTAGCCCCGCAGATCCGTTGCGCTCGTGCCGCGGCCTGTTTCCGCCAGTGTGCGCCCGATCGCATCCGGTTCTTCAAAACGGCGCCCAGCATCGGCCCGCAAACGCCTGGCTTCGTCGAGCGCCTCCATGCTCTCGCCGCTAAGCTCATCCCGCAGGAAATTCTCTGCTTCGTTCTCATAGGTAGAGAGCATGCGCCTTTGCTGGGGGGTCGTGGATGGGCTGCGCCTTGCTTCGGCCAATCCTGATCGGACGCTGCCAACCTGAGAGGCCGGTCCCATGACCGGCGATCCGTCCGCACCGTCTGACATGATCAACCCGACCAATTCATCGGTTTCATCAGCGGAGGGCGGTGCCAGTTCGTGAACCGTTTGCACCTCATCCGGCATGAAACGGCGAGCCGCGTTCAATTCTTCGCTTTCTAGCCGCGCTGTCAGATCATCAAATCGTTGCCGCAGCTTCGAAAGGTTCACCAGTTCGCCGGAACTCTCGGCCCTTTGCATCAGATCAGAAACTTCCTGCAATGCGGCGTCACGGGCATTTTGAAGTTCACCCCGGATAGCAGCGCCACGCCCCGCAGCGGTCATTTCTGGCGTGACGGCTTGCAACGCTTCGTCGAAACGGCGCTGTGCATTTTCGGCGGCTTGCATGGAATCTGTTAGTGCTGCCTCGATGCCTTGGTCCAAATTGGTTCGGAAGCGCGCGGGATCGCCGGATGGTGCCAGTTCATCGACACGGGCGTTCACGGCTGCGTTGTTGTCTCTAAGACGCCGGTTCTGAGCTCCGGCATAGTTCGCGGACGTATCCTCCGCGAAAGTCTGGAGGCCGATATCACCAGTGCGCTCCCCGATACTTGCCTGATAGCCCGGAACGGTCTTTTCCAGCTCGGTCTTGGTTCGCAGCTTATCGGCTAGATCTGACGTATCGACGGGTTGACCAGTATGATTGACGGATGTTGAGGCGTCTATCACGTCTTCGGCTATCATTTGGCGCGCTGCATCGTCTGCAACCCGTGGGCTGGTTACACTGGCGGCAATTCTCCGGAGTGGCCTGGTTAAGGCGTTGGCCAACGGAACTCCCGCAGAACCGGCAACGGAACCAGCTAAGTCAGACACCGATGTGCCCTTTCCATCCGAAGTGGCAATCTCGTTTGCAGTCTGCGCGCCGGTACCCGCTGTCGCAGCCATCGCGACTTCCTTGTTCGCCACTTTTGAAGCGGCACGGCTGATCGCGCCGGTTCCACGTTTCGCAAGGTATGTGCCGAGTGCTAGAGGACCAACGGACGTACCGATTTCCTCGAATACCCTGCGGGTGTAGCGCTCTCCGCGATTACGCGGTTCAAGTGGACCGTTACGATCGATTTCAAAGAGTGATCCAAGCGCAGTATCGACGGTTTCTCCTGCCACATGATTGATATTCTGACCACCACCACGGGGCACGATTGTACCCTCGTCTGTCTCCACTGGATCGGTCAGATAATCAATCGCGTCCCCAATTCCAGGCAGAGAAGTTATGCTGCTGGCAAATCCTTGCTCGAATGCGGACGCATTCGGGTCACTCTTGATTTGCGATACTGGACGACTGCCTTGGGTCCCCGGCAAGAGATTGGGCAACATTGAAGAAGCGTTTAGCGCATCCCCGAATACCCCGGCGAGATTGCCAGCACCTTCCGCCGCCCCTTCAATAGCTAGGGTCGGGTAGCGCACAATTGGTTCGACATAATCGACCATGATCGCTTCGAGTGTGTCTCGGTCGATCCCGGCAGCTTGCCCATCAAGGATTTCGTCAATTTTCACCGGATCTATGGTCGAATAACCGGGCGATGTGTATCCACGGTTCCCGTTTGGCGTCTCGTAGACGACACCTCCCTTGTCATCTTCCATGAGGACACTGCTGCCCTCTGGAAGGCGTCGCTTTGGCGGTGCTGATTGCGGTAATACGGGTGTTGCGTCGCTTGATCCGAGCATCGAACCAGCGATTTCAAGGAACCTTCTCGCTCCTGCACTGTCCCCGGCCGCATCTGCTTGACGGGCCGCTTGCATCAGCTGCTCATAGGTAGCCATATCTCACTCCAAACCGTATTTTCGGAATAGATCGGCGTCACTCAAAGACTGAGGTGAACCCGTGTCGGCTGCTGCTGTTGGAGCCGTTTCACCGCGTAGCTGCGCGCCGTATGCCATCCGGTCATGCAATTGCGGCTCCAGAGCATCCAGCACTGCAAGAACTTTTGAGTTGCCCGCGATGCCGCCGTCATAAAGGCCAATTTGCCGCTCCAATTCGCGGACGTTAACCTCGCCGCCCGGGTCTTGGGCCTTGGCCTGTAGATATGCCATCTCCAACGCATAAGCGGCTGCCTGTGCGAAGGCCGGATCGTAGTCACCCGAAGCCCCAATTCGAGCGGCCAGCGCTCGGGCCTCGTCGACGGAATCGATCGTTCCAAACGCTGCACCGGCCTCGTCCGCCGCGGCGACCACATCCTGTGCAAGACCACGGATCATACCCGGGATTCCCATAATGCCGGGGTTCTGTTCCAAGAGTTCGCGGAACGCACTAACTCTTTCGAGCCCATATTGGGCCTCTGCAATGATCGCATTCCCTCGCGTGACGTTCGAAGTTGTCGCTCCGAAACCTTCTGACGTATCGCTGATTTTGCCGGTGACGGTACCCTCTGGCAGAACTCTTCGAGTCTGCGTATCGACCCAACGTCGTTGTTCAACATCAAACTCGGCCGTACCGGTCTGACCGTCCGGGGTGCGATAAGTCTCCAGTTCCGGAGCGGCTTGGGTGCCTCGATTTATGTGTGGGGCTTGGCCGATCGCATCTGCTCGGGTTGCGATGCGAGGCCCGTCTGGCGTCTCGATCGTTTCGACATTGACGTCGCTCCGGCGTTCTTCCAGCAAGTCTTGGGTATCAAACAGACCGTCGCGAATGGCTTCCTCAAACAACCGCGCCTCGACTTCGTCTTCTGACGGCAAGGGAGCTGGGGCGCCGAGCGCTTCGCCAGTTTGGGATGGGAAAGCCGGAATATTCAAGGCTTCGGCGACCTCCGGAGATATGCCTACCATCGCTTCGCCGTGTTCCAATACTGTATCGCCGAGGCCAATCAAAGCGGCCAGCTTTGCTTCTTCTAGCGCCGCAACATTGTCAGCGTCGTTATTCATACGAGAAGTCTCGGCGGCAATGTCTTGACCGCGGCGCGTCGTCGCGTCAGCGGTGTCCACAGCGTAGTAAGACTGGTTCGGGTTCCATTGACCCACTGCCGCGCCTTGCTTGTCAAAATCGTCGCCCGCAGCGGCCCACAAATCTGCCAGTCGCTGCCCTTCGGCACGCTCATTGCTCGCCCGGGCCCATGCGTATTGCTCGTTGGCCGTTGGCGGGGCGAATACCTCAGCAAGCGACGAAACCGAAGCCGCCAGTGTAGGGTCGTTGAAGTAACGACCGGCGAGAGGATTGAGACGAGTATTCATTTCCGCCCCTCCTCAATCCATGCCAAAACGTCACTGACACGGTACCGGGGCCGGTTCTCCAGATAAGTGATACGCGGCCCCTTTCCTTCGCTTGCCCATCTATTCAAAGTCGGCAGCGAGAAGCCCAAAAACGGAGCCAATTGCGCTCTCGTAACGAACGCTGAGATCGGCAGTGATTGTAGATCAAGAATTTCAGGTGACGAATTGCAGTCAAGCATGCGGTCTTTCCTCTTCGCTCGCACTTTGTGCGCTCGTTTCAGGTAAGACCTTGCTGCCGCATCCCATCCGTTACACCGTTCCGACCGTTCCATTGCGGCGGGGGCAAGGTTATCTACTATTTAATAGCTTTTGCGTGCTTATGCGTCAATGTAAAAACAATTTTTATCGTTTATTTTCAACGATGTATGTCAGATGTATGTCAGTTTAAGATGCTAAGTTGCTGAAGTTAATTACCAAGCGTCACGATGCGGTCCACGTGTTGCCCCCAAGTTTGAAACGCGCTTCGCAAACCCGCCTCACAGTCATCCCGGTTGTAACGTGCCTCCAGATCAGACCGGGCGTGCCCCAGCGCTAACTCGGCGATTTCCGTATCGACATTGAGGCGGGACAATCCTGTTCTAAATGTGCGTCGCAAGTCGTGAAAAGTGAATTGAACTCCGCAACGAATTACAAAGCCTGGCGCACCGGGTTTTGATCCGCCGGCAGTTCGCTTGTCACCGGGATCCATAATTTTACTCCAACCGGACATCGGGCCGCCGGTTCGTGGAGAAGGAAACACGAAATCGGACACGACTCTGTTTTCCTTGAGCGGAACCAGCATTTTTGCCAACTCGTCGGATACGTAAACCGTGTGTCCTCTCGCCTGCTTGGTGAAAGTCGCCGGCATTTCTATCCGACATTCATCCAGATCAACCATGTCCCAAAGAAGCTTCGCGCCTTCGTTTCGACGGCACCCGGTCAATATCAGAAACCGCACTAATCGACCGAAAGACATTTTCGTGTCCGCAGTTTGCCAGATCGTGCAAATCTCCGCGTCGGAGAGTGCTCGCCCCATCTCGGACTTCTTTACGCGCTCTGATCGGGTGTCGCGACGGCGGCGATATCCAGCTAAGGGGTTAACTTCCAATACCCGAGCATCGAATGTACACCAGTTCAAGAAAGTCGAGCAACGAGTCCGGAAAGTGCCGCCTGCAGTGCCTCCGCTTTTCTTATCGAGACGTTCGATGATCTCCGCATACTCCCATGCTTTGATTTCCGATATTTCGCGGCCAAGCATTGGCCTTAACCGTCGCCTGAGTAGGCTGATGACATCGGTGCGGGTCACGTAATCCCGGCGTTCAAGGTGTTCGTCGTAGCGGTCCAGCATTTCTTTCACTGTTGAGCGCGTACGACGCTTTTCTTCTGCACGTTCAGCGTTCGGGTCCACTCCGGTAGCAACCCGGCCTAGAACAGCGAGGGCCATGCGCCGGGCCTCTTTGACATTCGTTATTGAATTGGGCGAACCGATCTTAAACCGTTTCATGTTGGCGGCACGCCCTTGCCCTACAGGACGGTATGCCACGACGTAGGACATGCTCTTGCCCCGAACTCTAAGCGCAAAACCAGTTACGTCAGTATCCCAAATGACAAACTCCGAGCGAGTTTCCGTTGGGTTGATAGAGCGGACCAAAGCATCGGTTAATCTTCGCTTTTCGGTTTTCATGTTTCTCCCTCGGGGCAGCACCGGGGCAGCACCGTTCATGATATCCCCTAATCACCCTTGAGAACCAATGAAGTATAAAATGTCAAGCTTTCCATAGTGTTACCGAACAATCTGATATCGAATGCATGCTCCTGATAACTTAGAGCACTGTCTTCGGGAGGCAGGGGTCGGAGGTTCGAATCCTCTCACTCCGACCAAAAACAAAGTTCCTGAAGGGCCTCTTTGTTTTTCTGCGATATCCAGCTTAGCAAAAGTCGCTAGTCATCCCAGTTCAGTTCAAACTCTTCGCGAAAGGCAAACCGTTTTAGGTGATCGGAAATCACTGTCTTCCAACTGTCCAGGTCATCGCGTGGCTGCGCCGAGGCGCGAACTTCCAGTGCTACTGGCGTCGCCTTTAGTTCGACGGCATTGCCACTGTCAAAAAAAACGGTTCCAGTATTTGCATCGAACTCGACCTGTCCCTTATGTGACCAATGTTTGCACAATTGCTGTAAGTACTTGCTAGCATTTTCTGTTGTCGCCGATCCGATAGCGTTTTGTCGCGGCAAAAGCGCGAGGCCGTTTTGCGCTTTTGCGCGCATGCTTTTTGCGAAAAGGGTGACGTCAATTTCAGTGGCCAGAAAGGTCACGCCGATCTCAAGACACCTACGCTGCGTTGCTGGGTCCAGTGTTAGGATACCCGCGGCTTTACCTACCGCGACGATGCGGGTCAGCGCGTCTTCAATGGCCTCCACAACATCTGGATGCCCGGCGTTGCCGATATGACCCATGTCGGCGGCCAGATCTGCAGGTCCGATAAAAACTCCGTCTACTCCATCAACCGTCAGAATGTCGTCCAGAGCGGCCATGCCCGCGTTGTTCTCTACCTGTACCAGCAGACAAATCTGCTCATCCGCCGTATCGAGGTAGTCCGGGATTTTGGCAAATTGCGAAGCCCGCGCAAGGGATGATCCCACACCTCGGACGCCGCGTGGGGGGTATTGCACCGCTCGCACCAGTTCGCGCGCCTGATCAGCGCTTTCGACCATCGGCACCAGAATACTCTGAACACCCGCGTCGAGATATTGCTTGATCATCCATGTCTCACCAATCGGTAGACGTGCGACTGGCGCGCTGCCCGAACTTTCGATCACTCGCACCTGTTCAAGGGTCGAGCGCAGGTCGTTTGGTGCGTGTTCGCCATCGACCAACAACCAATCGAACCCTGCGGTCGCGGAAATTTCTGCTGCATATGCGTCGGCCATTCCGATCCAGCACCCGACCTGAGGCTTTCCAGCCTTTAATGCGGCCTTAAAGGTGTTCTTTGGTGCGGGCATGTCGCTGCTCCTTTAGGCAAAATTGATGTCGACGGATCCGAACGATCCGAAATCGGCGTGGATTTCCGCACCCGATGGGCATTCGATCGGGCGAATGAAGCTGCCGGACAGGATCACGTGGCCGGGTTCAATGCTCTGGCCGTATTGCGCCATGCGACGGGCCAACCAGACCACACTTTCGACCGGATCATTCAATACGCCCGCACCCAGGCCGGTTTCCTCGATTTCACCGTTGCGGAAGGTTAGGGCCCCTACCCATCGCAGGTCAAACGCATCCGCTGGGTGGCGTTCCGCCCCTAGTACAATGCCGGCATTTGCGGCATTGTCGCTGATCGTGTCGAATACAGTGCGTGACTTTCCAGTCCCAGGGTCTGCCCGCTTTATACGAGTGTCGAGGATTTCAATGGACGGAGTAACATAGTCGGTCGCTTGCAAAACCTGATCGCGATTCACATCCGCGCCACCAATGTCCTCCTTCATGACAAAGGCGATCTCGGCTTCGATCCGGGGTTGGATGAAACGACCTGCGGGAACGGTCCCGCCATTTTCAAAGGCCATGTTGTCAAACAGGATACCACTATCAGGAATGTCGATATTCAACGCATATTGCATCGCTTTCGAGGTCAGCCCGATCTTCCAGCCGATGACCTTGCGCCCTTCCGCCAATTTGGCACGATAGATGGCATTCTGCACTTCATAAGCGTCATCCATCGCCATTTCGGGATACCCCAATGTCAGTAGACCGATCTGCTGTCGCGTCCTTTCCGCGTTCAGCAGATCGGCGGCAGCGCGCGCATGGTCTTCAGGGGTCATATCTGCTCATCCTCGATGGTGTTGCGCAGGGTGCCTATCCCATCGACGGATATCTCAACCACATCGCCGGGAGCCAAGTATTTTGGCGGATCAAATCGTGCACCTGCGCCGGTTGGGGTGCCGGTAACGATGATATCGCCCGGTTGAAGCGTCATAAAGGTTGATATGTATTCAATCTCGCGCCGGATCGGAAACATCATTCGGTTCAACGTATCGTCCTGACGCAACTCACCATTCACGTGGGTCTGAATGTGGGCGCCATCCAGTTGCGCGGCATCAGTGAACGGGACCAGCCAAGGGCCGATGGCACCCGAATTGTCCCAGTTCTTGCCTTGCGTGACGTTGAACTTGGCGTGCCGAACCCAATCGCGGATTGTCCCTTCGTTGCACAGGGTCAAGGCTGCGATATGGCCATAAGCATCGTCCTGCGAAATCCGGCGGCCTGCTTTGCCGATCACGATGGCCACTTCACCCTCGTAATCCAGCGTGTGATTTTCGGGCGGGCGGATCAGAGGGCGATTATGGCCGGTAAATCCACTGGCGAAGCGCGGAAACAGCGACATGTATTTCGGCTGGGCACTGCCATCTTTGTATTCCGCGTTGCGATCTGGAAAGTTCACACCAACGCACAGAATGCGACGGACATCCGGCATCACCATCTCAAAGGTAAAATCCGTATGGGTTACCGGCTTTCCCTCAGCAGCCTTGATCAATTGGCCAAACGCCCCTGCGGCGACAACCTCGTAGAGGCTTTTGAACTCGGCAAACTCGCTGTTTAGTGCGACCGCGCCTTCATCAGTGATCGCACCAAAAAATGTTTCACCGTTGGCAGTGTAGGTTGCAATGCGCATCAGGCCTCCTCGGCGTTATGGAACCCGCCCATACTAAGATGTTTTAAATCAAGCATACTTTGCTTACGGTGCGATGATGGGAGACGCAGACAGGTCTGGCTCGTTTACATCCACACCGACAAAGGATGTGCCGTGTTCAAACCAACTGCGCGGCGCCGGAGCGCCCCAGAGCGTCTGACGCTGCGGGTCCTTCAGGTCCCATTTGATCGGCTCCAGATCGGGATCAACGGTCTGATAATCCGAGCAATAAATCTCAATCCGGTGTCCGTCCGGATCGAGAATATACAGGAAGAAAGCATTCGAAATACCATGTCGCCCCGGGCCGCGTTCGATGTTGTCCACATAGCCGGTGGTGGCCATTAGATCGAGCAGATCGATGATGTTCAGCGGTGTTGGCACCCAGAAGGCCACGTGGTGCATCCGTGGGCCTTTGCCATTGGTGAAGGCCATATCATGCACCCCACCCTTGCGGTGCATCCACGCGGCCCACAGTTTCTTGCTGTCTTCGTCTTCCGTATACTCGGTCACGCGGAACCCGAAATCACTGTAGAATGCGACACTGTCATCGACATTGGTTGAGAAGCAGTTGAAGTGATCGATCCGCAGCGGTTTCACACCACGATAGAGCGCGTATTTCTGATGGATCGGCTCCAGGCGATCCATCTTGTGATAGAACTCCAGCGGTATGCCCAAATTGTCCGAGGTTAACAGAGTCCGGCCCTGATAGGGGCGATCAACCCATGAGGTCGGTCGGCCTTTGGATTGAAAATACGCCTCGGCCCGATCCAGATCCTCTTCGTCGAAGGTTTTGAAACCCATGACTTCAACGGTGCCCGGCTGATCGGATTTCTGCAGGATCACACAGTGATGTCCACGTTCCTCCATAGCGCGCAGGTAGACATGTGTGTCGCTTTCGTCCGAGACCTGCAAACCCAGAATCTCCGAGTAGAATTTGCGCGAAGCAACAAGATCGCTGACGTTCAGGCAAACATGGCTCAGCCGGATCGTGTTGAAGTCGGGGTACAGGTTGGGGGCTGGAACGGGCATTGAAACCTCCTGTTAAACGGGGAAGATGACGTTGGTCTGACCAGTGCCGGAACTTGGGAAATACTCGGTCACAACCTCGCATTTTTTGTCATAGGCGTCCCAACCCAACGCTCCGTAGAGCATCGACGTGTCATGCATCGAGCCTTCGCCGCAGCAGAAATAGGCATAGTCGCCCAGCATTTTCAGGAACGTGGCGTGGTCGCCGTTCTTCCACATCTCAAGCACATGCAAGTCCATCTGACGGTTGAATTCCGAGCTGATGGTGAAAGTGCCGTTATTGGCGGCATAATCCTTGTTCGCCCAGATCTTGTGCGACAACGAGCCTGACGCGACCAACAGCACCTTTTCATTGCTAGCCTCAACCGCTTCACGAATGGCCTCACCAATTACCCGGCTTTCGTCATGGCTATGCACCGTGGCCCAGGCCGCGACTGAGACGACTTTCATATCATGCTCGCGGCTCATGAAGCGCATCGGGACCAGCGTACCGTATTCCAGTTCGAGACTGTCCAAGTGATGCGCTAAAGTGTAGACGCCTTTGTCCGACGCGATCTTTGCGATGGCATCACCCATTTCAGGATTGCCCTCATAGGAATAGGGCAGGTCCTGAATGAATTGCGGGAACTCGTTCGACGTGAACAGGCCTTCGAACTTCTCATTGGCGTTGATGTGGAACCCGGCATTGATCACCCAATGGGTGTCACAGATGATCACCGTGGTCGCCCCCAGTGCTTTGGCGCGGCGCGCGATCTCGCGGTGGCCATCAATGGCGGGCTGACGTTTGCCTTTAACCGGGCCTTCCTGCTCGGACATGAGCAGAGTCGGCACATGGGTCATTTTGGCGGCAAGAACGATTTCTCCCATGGTCTCCTCCTGGAGTTAAGGTTTTTCGCGCGATTGTCGTCTGAGGGGCCGCTATAGCTTACCCAACTGCATGATCTTGTGCTGGCCTGTGGCAAAGCCGACATGCTTTTGTTCCATGTAGAACTCAAAGCTCCAGTCGCCGCCGTCGCGCCCGATACCGGATGCTTTGACCCCGCCAAACGGTGTGGGCAGATGGCGCACGTTTTCCGAGTTCACCCAGATCATTCCGGCCTCAAGCTTGTCCGTGAAACGTAACGCACGGGTCAGATCGTTGGTCCAGACATAGCCGGTCAGACCATATTGCGTGTCATTTGCGATCTGCAGCGCCTCCTCCTCAGTCGAGAACGGGATCACGGTCAGGACAGGGCCAAAGATTTCCTCGCGTGCGATGCGCATTTGATTGTTAGCGTTAGTAAACAGGGTGGGCCGTACGAAGTACCCCTCTTCGCCCACCTTGACGCCACCGGCCGCGACGGTCGCGCCGTCTTCCTTGGCGATGCCGAAGTATGAAGTGACCTTGTTGTAATGTTCTTCCGTTACAAGAGGGCCAATCTCGGTTGCAGGGTCCAACGGGTGGCCGACTTTGATATTGTTCACGCGCTCGATCAGCTTGGCTTCGAACTCTTCCTTGATTGTATCTTGTACCAGCAACCGCGAAGAAGACGTGCAACGTTCGCCGTTGATCGAATAGATCATGAAGATCACCGCATCCAGCGCGCGATCCATGTCGGCGTCGTCAAAGACGATGACCGGGTTCTTACCGCCCAACTCCAGATGCATCCGTTTCAGCGTATCTGCGCCTTGCTTGGTAATGATGCTGCCCGTACGGCTTTCACCGACAAAGGCAATGGCTTTGATCAATTGATGTTCGGTCAGCCGCTTACCTGCGTCTGGACCAAAACCGTTGACAGTGTTCAGCACACCCTTGGGCAGACCGGCTTCTTCCGCGATTTCTACCAATAGCCGCGCAGACAGCGGTGAATCTTCAGCCGGTTTGTGGACGACCGTACAGCCAGCGGCCAGTGCCGGAGCGATCTTCCATGTCGACAGCATGAACGGGGTGTTCCACGGCGTGATGACACCAACGGGCCCGATTGGGACGCGGGTGGTTATGTTCATCAGTGTCGGTGATTTCAGGTGTTGACCATCCCGCGCCTGAACCACCTGATCGGCGAAATAGCGGAAATTCTCAGCCCCTCGCAGGGCGGCTTTGGACATAAAGCGCAGGGTCTGGCCGGTATCCCAGCATTCGCACAGCGCGATCTCTTCGGCTCTTGCCTCAATGCCATCTGCAACTTTAAGCAATATCCGGCGGCGCTCCGTAGCGGGCATGTCGCGCCAGTCTGCAAAGGCATTATGCGCGGCCTGTGCCGCCGTATCGATATCTTCCGCCGTGCCATGGGCAACGTCGCAGATCACCGATTTATCCACCGGAGAGATCGACTGAAACACCCCTGCTGACCCATCTTGATCTTCTCCTGCGATCCGGTTCTTTATCCCAGTCCTCTTGAAACGGGCAAGGAAACCATCAAGCCGTTCAATATTCTTGCGCAGGTCACTCATGGTCAGGCCTCCAGATGGTCGCGGATCGTGCCGGTTTTGGGGGAGAGGTCGGGATCGATGTCGCGCATCTCAAGCGACAGCGCGATGGAATGCTGGCTCATGGCGGGCTCCAGATAGGTTCGGGCCGCCTCGAAGATGCGCTGCGTTGCGTCCTTCTTGTCGGCCTGCGAACGACCGGCCCGCAGCCGGATCGAGATATCGATGAACCCATGCTTTGGATTTCCGTCTGCGATGGCATAGTGATCAACACGGATCGCTCGGACGCGAATGCCTGCTAGCGGAAAGGTGTCAACCTCAGCGGCCGTTGCACGGATGCAATCGCACAGACCGCCCATGTCGATCCTGTCTTCCAGATTCCCGGAATATTCGACGTGAAAATGCGGCATGATTCCTCCGTTATTAATTAACATGTTTACCTTTATGAGCTTATGTCGTCAAGAAGTTGCGTTGTTAATCTTTGCATTTCCTGGGGCAGCACACTAGAAGGCGGCATGAACACTCAAAGCCATACCAAGAGCACCTCAAGGTCGCTTCCCATTGCATTATTGCGCGCCCGCGAAACGATCATGGCCCCCATCAGGGACATGCTGCAGGATATACAGATATCCGAGCAAAAATGGCGCGTCCTGCGCGTACTGGATGAGCTTGGCGAGGTCGAGCAAAGCGCTATCGCCAAAGAAGCTTGTCTGTTGCTGCCCAGCCTGACGCGAATATTGCGCAGCATGGAAGCCGATGGACAGGTCACGCGCCGTCAGGACAGCCAGGATAAAAGGCGGACGATGGTGATGATTACTGATGCGGGTCGGCAGATTTTGAAAGACAACCTGCAAGCGTCATTGGCCATTTCAAATAGTATTGAGGCGCAGATGGGGCGAGAGAAGCTTGATGAGCTACTGGACCTGCTTGAAGAGCTGCAAGCTGTTAAGGTTTGACCCCGCCAGTTGGCAAGCGGGGTCTGCGCGACAACTACAAACTCGACAATCCTGTATCCAGCGCTGACAGGATCTTCGCAACATCGTCGGATGTGACAATCAGAGGTGGCGAAATGATGATGTTGTTGCCAGATACGCGCACCATCACACCATCCTCATAAGCTGCCTTTTGCACCTGTATTGGCAGTTGTTTGGCAATCGGCGCCTTGCTTGCGCGGTCCGAGACCAGCTCCAGCGCGCACATAAGGCCCTCGCCCCCTCGTACGTCACCGATCACCTCGTGCTTTTCAGCCAGTTTCTTCAAGCCCTCGAACAGCTCATCCCCGCGTGCTGCAGCGTTTTCCCAAATCCGCAGACGATTGATTTCTGAAAGAGCCGCCAGTGCCGCCGCCGCGCCGACGGGGTGACCGGAATAGGTGTATCCCTGATCAACGGATGCCAACCCGGTTGTGTCATTTTCAAATACCTCGGCAACTGCCCCCGAGATCATAGCGGCGCCAAACGGGAAATAACCATTGGTGATCGCCTTGGCTGTCGTCATGATGTCAGGCTGGACGCCCCAATGTCTCGCTCCGCTTTCACTACCGGTTCGACCAAACGCCGTGATGATTTCGTCTGAGATCAGCAGAATACCGTTCTTCGAACAAACCTCACGCACCATGGGCATAAAGCTTTTGTGCGGCGGAATTACACCGCCAGCGCCCAAAATCGGCTCCATGATGAAGGCGGCAACCGTGTTGGCCCCTTGGAACGCAATCTCGGCTTCAAGCGCTTTGACGCAAAGCTGAGCCAGGCGTTCAGGGTCGGTTTCGTCAAACGGGTTGCGATAGGTCCAAGGCGCAGGCACATGAAAACAGCCTGGCATCATGGGTTCATACACGGCGCGGAACTTCTGATTGCCGTTAACCGAAGCGGCAGCGAAATGGGTGCCGTGGTATCCTTGCTTAAGGCTGATGAACTTGGTGCGACCAGGCTCACCCCGAACTTTGTGGAACTGACGCGCAAGCTTTAGTGCGATTTCCACAGAATCCGATCCGCCCGAGGTGAAAAAGGCGCGTGTCAGCCCGTCAGGGGCAAAGAACTGCGCCAGTTCGTAAGACAGCTCGATCGCCTTGTCGTTGCTCGTACCCCGGAAGGTCGAATAATACGGCAGCGCATTTAGTTGATCAGTGATCGCCTGTTTCACCGGATCGCAGGAATAGCCCAGATTGACGTTCCAAAGGCCACCCACGGCGTCGATGGCCTTGTGCCCGTCCACATCGATGATGCTAACTCCTTCCCCGCCGGTCAGAATGGTCGGAGGGTTGTTCCGGCTGTCAGCCGGGTGCGCCATCGGATGCCAAAAATGGCGGGCGTTGTTCTCCTTAAGAAAGTTGGAGTCTTTCATGTTGCGGTTCTCCGGGGTTGTCCACTTTCGCTCATGGGTGGAACTCGGTTGGAAAGGCCTCGGGCATTTGGCCGCCGAAATTTGCGGTCAGATCGCGCGAGAGGGATTGAAGGGATTTCAGGATCAAGGGCAGGCGCTCATAAGTGGCTCTAATCTCGGGCACGGCGATCGAAATGGTTCCAAGGGCGATTTGATCGATGCCAAAGATTGGCGTTGCAAAACCAAAAACACCTTCTTCGTAGCTGCCGTTGCTGTTGGCCCAGCCAGCCCGCTGGATCAGAGCAACTTTTTCCTTGATCAGATCCGGGTCTGTCAGGGTGGATTCGGTGAAACGTACCTGCGCTTCCTGATCCAGACGATCCAGCAGGAAAGGTGGGCCAAAGCTGAGCATACATAGACCCGCCGCAGTCGCGTTGACCGGGATTATCTCGCTTGGATCAAGGCTGACGCGAACGCTGTGCTTGGTTGTCTCAACCACGATGGCGGTTTGCAGGCTGCCCTGTTCCAGCAGCGTTAGGTGCAGGCTTTCGCCAACCTCCTGCATGGCCAAGTGCATTTTTTGGCGCGCGCCTTCAAGGCCGGGTTTGGCAATCTCGCGCAGTGCCGCAAGCCGCAGCGCAGCTGGTCCGATGGTATAGGTCTTTGACTGCGGGTTTTGTTCGATCAACCCGAATTCTTCAAGCGCTCGTAGGTGACGCAGGGCTGTCGCCTTATTCAACCCTGACAGGCGCGCGGCCTGACTCAGGCCAATTTCGGCCATCGTGTTTGAGAATAAGTCCAGCATTTTTAGCGCATTAAGTGCGGCACCCATGTGTTTTGCCTCCTTACGTTGATGTTATCCTTGACAGAATGAACTTAACAAAGCAAGATTATTATTGTTAACACGGTTCAAATAATGAACCATACACTGGGAGGTGTAAATGAAAAAGTTTATTGCGGCAGCCGTGATGGCCGCCTCTGCAACGGCCGCTTTGGCAGAATACCCCGAAAAGCCGGTATCCTTTGTGGTTCCTTGGCCTCCGGGTGATCTTGAAGATGTCCTGACCAGAATGATCGCAGATGAATTTCAGGCGATGTACGGGGTACCGGCAGCTGTTGTGAACAAGCCCGGCGGCGGTGGTGGTCCTTTCCCCGGCGCAGTCGAAGTCGCCACAGCACCGGCGGATGGCTATACGATCGGGTCGTTTGTGATTGGTGTTCCGGTCATCGGGCCCGAGATTGGTATTCCTGAATTGAACCCGAACCCGTTTGAACCGATCGGCATCTTCCTGACCTACCCGTTCGTAATCGCGTCGAGCAAAGACGCCCCGTTCCAAAGCTGGGATGAGTTGGTGGAACACGGCAAGTCAAACGACGTGGCACTCGGCCACTTTGGCTCGGTTCTGCCACCCACGCAGGTTACTTTTGCCGCCGCTGTCAGCAGCGGTTTCGACTTTGCCAGCGAAGCCGCGTTCGATGCGCTGGACTGCAACACCTTGGCGTCCGGTGACGTTGATGTCATCAACACCACGCTCCAGCTTATTCTGCCCTGTCTGGATGAAGTGAACGTGCTGGCCAGCATCGGCGGCGACCGGATCGCTCTGGTACCAGATACGCCGACAGTGGTTGAGCTTAACCCAGACCTGCCATTGGCGCTGTGGAACGGATTGTTTGTTCACAAAGACACGCCGCCCGAGGCTCGCGAAAAAATCACCGCCGCAGCCCAAAAAGCACTGCAATCGGACAAGGCTAAAAAGCTTGCCGAAGAAACCGGTGCGCTGATCTATTGGCAGGATCCCGATGCTTCGAATGCCCAGATCGAGCAAGATAAAGCGTCATTCGCCAAAATAGAAGAGATTCTAGGCGAGTAACACCCCGGATCGAGGCGCGGGCAGTGATTTCCGCGCCTTCTTCATAGGGCTGGGAGGATGAAATGATCGCAAGAACGCTTCAGGACATGTTCAAACGGTATCGCCGTCCGGGTGATATTGTCTTTGCCGTATTGTTCCTGGCTTTCTCGGTGTTTCTGCTGTCTCAGCTTGGGGAGCAGACGCAGGTCGTCAAGCGGACCAAATGGTTTGCTCAACCCGGTCTGTGGCCCACCGTTGCCGTGTGGTGCATGGTCTTGTTCAGCTTTTTACATTGGCTCAGCTCTGCCTTATCCGATCGGATCGATGGTCGTTGGGCCGAGGTCGGGTTTTGGGTCCGGTCTCTGGAATATGTGGCTTATTTCCTGATTTATGTCCTACTGGTGCCACAGCTTGGCTATCTGCCGTCCACCATGTTGTTCGCGGTGTTTCTGACGCTGCGCTCAGGGTTTCGAGGCTCGGGCGCGATCGGCATCGCAGCCCTGTTCGGCTTCGTCGTCACCATCGTGTTCCGAGCGTTTCTGCAAGTCAAAATCCCGGCAGGGGCTGTCTATGAATACCTTCCCGACTCGATCCGCGCCTTTGCGCTGACATATTTGTAGGGAGGCACGTATGGATACCCTTCTGTCCGGTGTTTCAATCCTGCTGCAATGGCAGGTCATCGTGGCCTTGTTCATCGGCTCGATCGGTGGTGTCATCATCGGCGCGCTGCCCGGTGTGGGCGCTGCCGTTGCCATCGCCATCCTGTTGCCCGCAACCTTTGCCTTTGAGCCCATCGTCGGTCTGACCTTGTTGTTGGGGATTTACGGATCATCCATGTATGGCGGCGCGATCCCGGCCATCCTGATCAACACGCCCGGCACGGCGGTCAATGCGCTGACGACCTATGATGGCTATCCAATGACCAAGCGCGGCCAAGGCCACAGGGCGTTATCGCTGGCTTATTCAGCTTCATTCTTCGGGGGGGTCTTTGCCATCATCTGCCTGATGGTCCTCTCGCCCGTGTTGGCCATGATCGCCCCGCATTTTGGCAGCCGCGAGATTTTTTTGGCCGCGTTGCTAGGTATTGTTCTGGTCGTTTTAGCCCATCGAGGACAGATCTTTGCAGCAGGTATGCTTGCTGCATTTGGCGTCTTTTTGAACACGGTCGGACTGGAACCCGTCAAATATACGCGCCGCTATACATTCGATCAAAGTTGGCTGGCGTCAGGCGTTGACCTGATCGTGGTTGTGCTGGGCCTGTTTGCGCTCAGCCAGGCTTTTCTTTTGCTGTTGGAAAAGAACCACGCTCCAGAGAACACCCATGTCAGCGGGAATATCTTTGCAGGTTTGAAGGAACTGTTGGGCCTGAAACGGATCGCTACCGTTTCTTCAAGCATCGGGGTATTCATGGGCATGGTGCCGGGAACGGGTGAGTTCACTTCGCAGTTTCTGTCCTACACCTATGCTCAGAAAAGCTCGAAAAATCCCGACAAATTCGGCGATGGCTCGCCCGAAGGGTTGGTGGCATCCGAAGCCGCGAACAACGCCGTGCCGGGGGCAGCGATGATCCCCCTACTCGCCCTCGGTATACCCGGCGAAGCGCTTACGGCGATGATGCTGTCGGTCTTCTATGTTCACAACGTGATCCCCGGCCCGCAACTGTTTGAGAACCAGATGGATTTCGTCATGGCCCTATATATGGCGCTGATCCTGCTGAATGTGATCGTTCTGGTCTTTCTGCTGTTTTCGACAAACCTGTTGTTAAAGATCATTCAGATTCCCACACGCTTCCTGGGTGTGATGATCCTGATCTTAGCCTTTGTCGGGGTTTATAGTTTACGCAACTCGATCACCGACTGCGCGATCGCTGCTGGGTTTGGTGTCTTTGGCCTAATCCTCAAACGGCTTGATCTGCCGATCGTCCCGATCATCCTGGGCATGGTATTGGGCGGAATCATGGAAACCAAGCTTCGCAGCGCAATGGCACGGGTCAAGACGCCACTGGACTTCATCGACCGGCCCATCGCAGCCATCCTGTTCTGCCTGATCGTGCTGATCCTGATCCTGCATTTCCGCACACTGTACTACGAGTTCAAAAACAAGCTGCGCCCCGAACCCCATGTCCCAGCCGTGGATTCCGACCACCCGAACCAACAAGGATAGCTTTCATGGATCAGTCTTCCATCGATGCCTTGCGCGTGCAGGAGATTGCCCCACGCGGACACTTTATCAATGGCGATTTCCGTGCCGGTGAAACTGGCGCCCTGCATGAGGTGCTGTCGCCCATCGACGGCCAGCCTCTCGCTCAAATCGCCGAGGGCAACCCGGCGGATATTAATGCAGCGGTACATGCCGCGCGGGCAGCGTTTGAGGATGGCCGGTGGTCGCGCATGGCTCCAGCAGGACGCAAGAAGGTTCTGCTGAAACTGGCGGATCTAATCGAATCCCGCGCGCTTGAAATCGCGGTACTGGGTGTGCGTGACAATGGCACAGAGATTAACATGGCGTACAAGGCCGAAGCGTTCTCGGCTGCCGCCACCTTCCGGTATTATGCCGAAGCCATCGACAAGGTTTACGGTCAGGTTGCCCCGACCAGCCATGACGTTCTGGGCCTCGTGCATCATGCGCCTGTCGGTGTTGTCGGGGCGATTGTGCCCTGGAACTTCCCGCTGATGATCGGCAGCTGGAAAATCGCCCCTGCCCTTGCAGCGGGCAACTCCATCGTCTTGAAACCGGCAGAAAGCGCATCGCTCAGCCTGTTGAAAATCGCTGAACTGGCTGCCGAAGCCGGAGTTCCGGATGGCGCCTTCAACGTGGTGACCGGGCGTGGTTCGGTCGCGGGGGAAGCTTTGGCCTTGTCGATGGATGTGGACATCATGGTCTTCACGGGATCCGGCGCGACAGGTCGGCGACTGCTGGAATACTCGGCGCGGTCCAATCTGAAACGCTGCTATCTGGAATTGGGTGGCAAGTCTCCAAATATTGTTTTCGCTGACGCGCCCGATTTGGCGGAAGCTGCAAAGGTCTCGGCCGCCGGGATTTTCCGCAACTCCGGACAGGTCTGTATCGCGGGCTCGCGCCTGCTGGTGCAGCAGGACATCTACGAGGATTTTGTCGCCGAGATCACGCGCTACGCCGCAGCCTTTCGCGTTGGTGATCCGTTGAACCTGAACAGCCAGATTGGTGCCGTGCACAGCCTGCCCGAGTTAGAGGCCAATTTGGAGTTCGTTACCAAGGCCGAAGCTGAAGGTGCCGAACGTCGTACGGGCGGAAACCGCATTCTGACCGAAACCGGGGGCTACTATATGTCCCCTACAGTTATGGCAGGTGTCAAAGAAACGGATCATCTGTTTCAGAACGAAGTCTTCGGCCCAGTCTTGGCCGTGACCCCCTTCAAAGACGAAGCCGAGGCGATCCGGCTTGCCAATGCCACAGTCTATGGGCTCGCAGGCGCAGTTTGGACCTCGAACCTCAGTCGCGCGCATCGCATGGTGGCCGAAGTGCGGACCGGGGTCATGCATGTGAACACCTATGGCGGCTCGGACCTGACCGTTCCGCTTGGGGGCGTGGGTCAATCCGGGAACGGGCATGACAAATCTTTGCACGCGCTTGAGAAGTACTTTGAATTGAAAACCGCCTGGATAAAGCTCTGACTGCGGGGTGTCTGTACGACATGTCTTCACCGCTTTGTCTGGGGCCCATAGGTCGCATTAATAGGAGGAACCAATGACCACAAAGACAATCCTGCTGATTGGGACCTACGACACGAAAGAACCCGAGATGCGGTTCATCGAACAGGCGATCAAAGCGCAGGGCGCGGATGTGTTGACGATGGATGTCTCGGTATTGGGCGACCCTTTGGAGCCAACCGACATCTCCAAGCACGACGTCGCCCAAGCGGCTGGAATGACCATCGAAGATGTCATCGCACAAGGGGACGAGAACAAAGCCTTTCGCGTGATGTCAGACGGTGCCTCAAAGGCCGTTACCCAAGCCTATGCGGATGGGCGATTTGACGGGATGCTGGCGACCGGGGGCACTATGGGCACCGATCTGGCCCTGGACTGTGCACAGGCCTTGCCCATGGGGGTGCCGAAATACATCGTGTCGACCGTCAGTTTTTCTCCGCTGATCCCGCCGCACCGACTGGCTCCGGACATTCAGATGATCCTGTGGGCCGGGGGGCTCTATGGTATGAATTCGATCTGCCAGTCTTCGCTTGCGCAAGCGGCCGGCGCTGTTGTTGGTGCCACAAAGGCTGCCACAATACCGGATCGCAGCAAACCGCTGATTGGGATGACCAGTCTTGGATCCTCGTGTCTGCGCTATATGAAAACGCTCAAACCGGCGCTGGAAGAGCGTGGATTTGAGGTTGCCGTTTTTCATTCCACCGGAATGGGCGGCATGGCATTCGAAAAACTGGCGGGTGAAGGGGCGTTTGCCTGCGTCATGGACTTCTGCATGCAGGAATTCGGGAACCTGATGGCGGGTTCCGTGGTCTCCAGCGGTGAGGATCGCGTGACAAATGCCGGGCGTGTGGGCACACCACAGCTGGTTGCGCCAGGCGCGCTGGACCTTTTGGACTTTGCCGGATGGCAGGACATCCCTGACCAGTATGCCGACCGTCCATTTCATGAACACAACCGCCTGATAAAAAGCTCGGTCTTCAATGGCGATGAACGCCGTGCCTGGGTGCGGGAGCTTGCCAACCGATTGGAGGCCGCAACTGGCCCGGTTCACTTTTTTCTGCCCGTTCACGGGGTCGAAGCCTGGGACAAGGAGGGTGAAGAGGCGTATGATCCCGAAGCCCTGGCCGAGATGATGGATGAGGCCCGTAAAGTCATGCCCGGGCGCGTTCCTATGACCGAAATAGACGCACATATCAACGATGCCGCGTTTTGCGATCATGTATTGGCCCAGTTCGACGAATGGGTCGCAGAAGGCGTGGTCACAACATAAATTCGGGATTTACGCCCGTCTTTATGATATACACGCAGGTCAAACACAGCCTCGGTGGCGGTGAGTTCGGGCGCATTCTTCCACGTGCGGCCGACTTGCAGCTGGATGCATAACCATCACCGCTTGGATACTTGTCAAAGACTATTTTTCGGCGGAACCGTGTCACCGGTTCAAGGTGGCCAAAGACCTGCGCAGTAAGTGAAGAATTGAACTCGACAAATGCCCAGGATTAGCGACCCGTTCCGCCGGTGACGTTGCCAATATTGAGCGGCAACCAAACCGTTGGACCCGCATTTAGACGATCGGTCCAACCCATGAAAGGAGCGAGGAAATGCTAACCACGATTGCGATTTGGTATCTGAACCCAGAAACCCGGTCCGAAGGTATTGCTGCACTCCGGCGGCTTGCTAGGGACGTCAAGAAAAACGAACCTGATACCTGGGGTTACCTTGTGCACTCAGGTGGCGCTGACTCGGTTCCGCCATGCGATGACGATAAGATTGTGTTCGTGGAAATCTACAAAAACGAAAAGGCATTCAAAAAACACCTGAGCAAAGGATCGGATTTTTCGAAGTTCCTGAAAAAAAGTGGTCACCTTTTTCTTTCTGCCCCAGGGAGCAAGAGCCCATTCTTTCAGGTCATGAACGTTGATCGCATTCAGGGATTCGTACGCCCCGAAGCTGGGTCGAGCAACGGCTAAAGGTAGGTCGGGCGATCCCGGCCGCCCCAAGGAAACCCTGTAATTTTGTTGATCCACGGGGCTTTGCGCAGGGTAAAGTTGCAGCCTGGTTCATCCATCAGGAATTGTTGGGCGACGCATTGTTGATATTATGTTATAAGAAGCCGTGATTTCGTTCTATCGTTTCTAATTTTGACCTGATCTATCTAAACTTACGAAGGCGACCATTTTGGTAAGTCCTGACGTTAATTGCCCAAATTGTGGTTCGGCCAATCCTGCCGGATCGAAGTATTGCCAAAGCTGTGGAAACGCCCTGTCCCTTACGTGTACAGCGTGCGGAGCCCCAGCTTTGCAAAAGGCAAAGTTCTGCACGGCCTGCGGTGCGTCTGTGGTCGGATCAGCGCCGGTCAAAAAGTCAGAGCAAGACAATTCACCGCCACTAACGCCCGCACCTGAAAATGTTGCGGAACGGCGGCAACTGACCGTCATGTTCTGCGATCTGGTTGGTTCTACCGCGTTGTCCGAAAAATTTGATCCCGAAGACTATCGTGAGCTTATCACCCAATATCGCGATCTGGTCGGTAGCACGGTTGCGAAATTTGGCGGTGAGATCGCAAACTATGCAGGTGATGGTGTTGTGGCTGTCTTTGGTTACCCCGTCGCGCAAGAGGCGAGTCACTATTCGGCCGCGCTGTGCGCGCTTGAAATTACCCAGATGGCAGAGGGTATTGAAGTTGGATTTTCCAGCCAGCCGGTTGCGACCAACGTTCGCATCGGAATGCATACCGGACCCGTTGTTGTTGGCACCGCCAACAGCTCGTCATTGGACGAAAAGATGTGGCTGTTCGGAGACACACCGAACGTGGCGGCCCGTATTCAGTCCGTTGCCGAGGTCGGGCAAGTCGTGATCTCCGAGGTGACGCGACGCCTGATTGGTGAACGGCTCGACTTTGTGTCTTTGGGCGCGCCGCAATTGGCAGGGATTAGCGCTCCGCTAGAGCTGTTTGAGGCCCGGCAGAAGGTTTTGGGGTTCGAAACGGGGCGCAAAGACTTTTCACACGACAAAACACCAACCATCGGTCGGACGGCGGAAATTGCCTTGGTCCGATCTCGGTGGGAGGGTGCGCTGGAAGGTGAAGGGCAAGTGCTGTTGCTGACCGGCGATGCGGGTGTCGGAAAATCTAAGATCGCCTTTGGGCTAAGCGATGACCTGGCCGAAGAAGATGCGTCGCAATTCATTCTGTTCGGCTCACCGCTTCATCAAAGCAGCGCATTTCACCCGATAAAAAACGCGCTTACGGCGTTGACCGGAATGACACCTGATGAGACTCCAGAACAGAACCGGGCTAAGATCATCGGGTTTTTGTCTGAACTCGGTCTCGATGATCCTGACTGTGTTATGCCCATTCTGCGCCTAGTGGCGCTGGAAGACACTTCAATCCCGGCTGAACCAATGGCGCCTGAACGGGAAAAGGGTGCGTTGATCGAAGCGTTGCTGCGGCTTTGCGCAGGCTTAGAACAATCTTCACCGCTGATGTTGTTGCTAGACGACGTACATTGGTTCGATGCTTCCACGCTTGAGTTTGTCGACGGATGGGTTGAGCAACTGTCAAGTAGACGCTGCCTGGTCTTGATGACGGCCCGCAGTGAATTCCAGTCACCCTGGCGAAACCAGTCACATGTTACCACCTTGGAGCTGAACCGTCTGGTCCGGCGCGATATCTTCAAACTGGTTGAAAGCATTTCGGGGATCCGGCCTTCGGATGAGGTTCTGACCCAGTTGGCAGACCGAACCGATGGCGTGCCGCTGTTTGTCGAAGAACTGACTAAAATGGCGATGGAATCCGGTCTGCTGGCAAGCCGGGGGCAAAGCAAGGCCGAGTTGTCCATGGCGATTCCGGAGTCTCTGCAGGATTCCTTGATGGCCAGGCTGGACCGATTATCCGCCAGCCGCGAAATCGTGCAGGTCGCTGCCGCAATCGGGCGCAACTTTGAAAGAAACCTGCTTAGCCATGTTTTGAAATGGAGCGACCAGGAAATCACCAGAGCGTTGGAGCAGCTACTTGAAACAGAGCTGATTGTTCCCGCCGGGCTGAGAGGCGTGGAAGACACATATCGGTTCCGTCACGCCTTGGTACAGGATGCGGCGTATCAATCCATGCTGCGTTCGACAGCGTCCAGATGGCACGGTCAAATCGCGGCGGTTCTTGAAGAGAACTACAAGGAAATTGTTAAACACGAGCCAGAGATTCTGGGCCATCACTATTGGCGGGCCGGTGATTATTTGGCGGCCGAGCTCAACCTTATGCGGGCCGCGCGCCAGGCATTGGATCATTCTGCAAATGTTGAGGCCATCACCCATCTGCAGCACGCCCTGGAATGTCTGCAGGAACTGCCTGCGTCGCAAGACCGCGACCGGCGCGAGATTGATCTGCAAATCACCATCGCGGTTCCTTTGGCGTTTGTACGAGGATACGCACACAATTCGGTCCTTTCCGCATATGCCCGGGCACAAAATTTGTGTCGTGAATACGGCGAAACAGAGCGGTTGTTCAAAGTCGTCTATGGCCAGTTCCGATCGACAATGCTGGGGGGCGAATATGCTGTATCGAAACAGAATGCGGATCGCCTGGTGTCGCTTTGTCAGGATCTGAAAAGCCCTCTTGCTATTGTATCCGCCGAGAGATCACTTGGCTCGCTGCAGACATATCTTGGCCAGCCGCAGGACGCCCTAACGCATTTGCAGGCAGGGATTGATGTCAATCTGTCGCTTGAGCACCGGTTCATGGGGCTGGATTTTGACGTCGTTGATCTATCCGTCGCGCTTCAGGGATATCGTGCGCTGTCTTGCTGGTTGTCAGGCGACACGAAAAGCGCTTTGGAAGCGATCGAAAAGGCCGTGCTTCACGCGGAAGAAACAGCGCATCCCTTCAGTCAATCCTTTGCAAATGCATTTCTGGGTTGGATCTCGCAGTTCCGCGGTGATGAAGACCTTGTACTGGAAAGCTCGGCCAATCTGATTGCGCTTTCAGAGGAGTACTCGTTTCAGTTCTGGCGTGGATGGGCGCGGATCATGAACGGATGGGCACGCCGGAACGAGTTGGGCGACGGCGCGCTGAAGGAAATCGAACTTGGTCTTCAGGAATGGCGGGATACCGGCTGCCGGCTGGGGTTGAGTTTCTTTCTGTATCTTTATGCAGACGCGGCCATCCTGCACGGACATCTCGAACTCGCAGAAGAGCTTTTGGACGAAGCCGAGCAGATCACGTTGGGTGGGGGGGAACAATTCTGGATTGTCGGTTTGACCCGGCTAAGAGGACGTCTGGCGCTTGCCCAAGGTCATGAAGAAGCGTGTATCGATCATTTCGAGCAGGCTGTCAGTTTGGCGCTGGACCGCGGGCATTTTGGTCCGCTGCTGCGTACGATCAAAGAGCTGGCAAAGCTTGATCCAACCCCCGATTGCCTGAACCGGATCAAAAAAGCGGTTGAAGAAGTCGCCGGGTTCGATGGTCCGGATTTGGCCGAGACACGCGCTATTCTGAGTTAACTTGGAACTGCAAAAACGGAGAGCTCCTCACAGGACATTTAAAAAATACGAGATAGTCAAAGCCAGTCGGGAGGACATAGCCATTATGACTAAGAAGAAATCAAAAGGTGACCGCTGCCATCAGACGAATGTCACCGGTGTCATGCCAAAACTGCCCAAGCAGTTTGATACGTTTCCCTTCTATTATGCCTCTCTGCAATGCCAATGGATGTATTGGTATACCTCGGTCGAAGCCGCCAAACCCTTCGTCAAGGGTACAGGATTGTGCGTGGCGGAGTTCCCCGATGAAAATGGAAAGAACAAAGCTGTCATTCTATTGAATTTTCAACGCTACACCGCCCACTATGACAATTCCTTGGGCTTTGTGAACGAGGTTGAATTTAACCTTCTGGCTTACCCTTCGAACCGGGTGCCCGGCGTTCCGAAGATGTCCCTGACCGAGTATCTGCACGGCCGCGATCAGACCAAGACCATCGGGCATCTGCGAATACACGTAGCCGCAGACAATGCGGTTGCTGTCAAAGCTGGGCGTCAGGCCTTTGGTGAGCCCAAGTTTCTGGGGCAGTTCAATTACAAGGTGCCGTCGCTGAACGCCAAGATGAAAGGCCATCCGCCAATCTCTCCGAAATCCTGGTGGATTCAATTGGTCAACCCCGACGACCCGCAAACCATCGTCTACGATTTGACCGCCGATTTGGGAAAGCTCAGCGGCAATCAGTGGACGACAACAAATTGCACTCCGATCCCAGAATTCGCGACCGGTCTTGGCCGCACTGTTTGGACCCGCTGGACAATCTCGGGCCTCTTCGAAACTGCAATGCTGGACAACAAGGACGGCAAGCGCATCGCCAAGAAATTCAAACTGAAACTCGGCAACAACGATTTCCCGATGACACGGGACATGCATCGGTTGTTCACCGACTTCACCCCTGTCGCCGTACAGGTTTTTGAAAGCCCCCCCGCCTGCTTCGAGCCGCGCGGGTTCTACGTGGATGCCATTGATGGAGACCGCCATGTCACAGCATGACAACAGTCCCGCCCATCAGGCCTTCCTGACGGTCAGCGCGGCATTGACGGGTTACAATAGTGCCGAGTTGCAAGGGACCGGGTGCACCGGGGAATACTGGCATCAATTCCGACAGGTTCTACCAGAAGAGATTTTGAACCGGTTTCTGTCTCACGCTCAATCCCTCGGGCAAGGGGACGATGATCAGATTATCCGCCAAACTTATCTGTCGGACAGGTGCCTTGGCCCGATTGCGCGTTCGCTGATTCAGCTTTGGTACACGGGTCAGTGGGTTCCGCTTTCGCAAGAATGGCGCGAAAGCTACGGCGCTTCTCGCTTTGATGTGGTCAAGATCATCTCGACACGCTCGTACAAGGAGGGATTGGTCTGGGACGCCATCGGTGCCCATCCCATGGGGGCAAAGCAGCAGGGTTTTGGTGCTTGGGCGCTTGAACCTCCTCGGAAACGGGAGGCGGGCCAATGAACGCGATTACAGACGACGACAGAACCTATGATGTGGTCATTGTAGGGGCAGGATTTTCCGGTGCCATTCTGGCGAAAGAGCTTGTGTCAGCAGGGCACACTGTTCTGATCCTCGAGGCCGGTGCGGATCATGGCAAAACGTGGGAGACCTACCGATCCTATCTGGATCAGTACTACCTCTCGTTGGCGAAAACACCGAACTCACCCTATCCGGATCTACCGACTTTGCCGTCACCCTCGGTGCTGGACATCACGGCGGTTCGCGGCACCGAACCGGACACAAACGGGTATTTTGTTCAGCGCGGGCCGCTGCCGTTTGGCAGCAACTATCTGCGTGCCTATGGCGGGACCTCCTTGCACTGGCTGGGCACCAGTCTTCGGATGATGCCCGCAGATTTCGAAATGCAGAGCAGGTTCGGCCAGGGGGTCGATTGGCCATTTGGCTACAAGGATATTAGATCCGACTATGAAAGAGCCGAGTGGGAAATCGGCGTCTCAGCAGACGCCGAGGAACAGACACCCAGAGCGCTGGGAATAAAGACCTCAGGCAAGCATGATAACCGTGGGTACTTTGCCAAAGGATATGACTTCCCCATGCACTCGATACCCTCGTCTTATATCGACGGGTTCTTTGCCCGGGCAGACGGCATGCCCATTGAAATTGGCGAAGACCCTAAAGACACGGTCAAACTGAAAGTCTCACGCACGCCGCAAGGCCGCAACTCAACCCCGCGTAAGCCAAAGAATGCCAATGGTATACCCGTGGGTCGCAAAATGCGGTATCAGTTTCGCCCGCGAGGATCGACCGGTCCATTTGCCTATATGGGCCAGCGGTGCGAGGGCAACTCAAGCTGCATTCCGATCTGCCCAATTCAGGCAAAATACAATGCGATGAAGACGCTGGAAGATGCCAAGCACATTCGCAAACATCACATGAAAACAATCACGCAAGCCGTGGCGTCCAAGGTCGAGCTTGCCGAAAGCGGTCGGGTTTCGGGTATCGTGTACAAGAAATACTCGTTCTCCGGTGTTGCGCAATACGAACTGCGCCGTGCCAAGGGCAAACAATACGTCCTTGCTGGTGGAGCGGTGGAAAACGTAACTCTTGCGCTGGCTTCCGAGATTTGTCGGACCAGCGGCGAACTGGGCCGCAACCTGATGGATCATCCCTACATGATGACTTGGGGTTCCGCGCCCGAGCCGGTTGGTCCGTTTCGTGGGCCGGGATCGACGTCAAGCTACGCCAATTTCCGGGACGGGACCTTTCGTGACAGAACTGCCGCCCATAGGCTTGAGATCGGAAACTGGGGCTGGAACTTTGCCACCGGGGCCCCAAACACGGATGTGGCGCGCTTTGTTGAACAGGAGAACCTCTTTGGCAAAGCGCTTCGTGACAAATTATATCACGATGTTCAAAGACAGGTTCGCATCGGTACGATGGTCGAACAACTGCCCCGCTCGACCAACCGAGTCACGATTGATCCCGCCTATCGCACACCGATGGGTGAATATCGCCCTGTGATCAGCTATGATCTGGATGACTATTCGCGGGCCGGTTTGGCGACGGCGTACGACACCTGTACGCAGATTTTTCAGCGCCTGGGTATTCGAAACCACACGGCCTACAATCCGTCTGACGCCGGATATTTCACCTATGACGGCCGGGGATATACGTTCTTTGGCGCAGGTCATCTTGTCGGAACCCATCGGATCGGAACGCACCCGCGCAATTCGGTGACTAATGACGTAATGCGAACCTGGGATCACGACAATTTGTGGATGGTAGGCGCCGGATCGATGCCAACAATCGCAACATCGAACCCGACACTCACGATGTCGGCAATGGCTTACCGAGCCTCCAGAGCAATATCGGATGCTGTTCGGAAAGGGGGGGCAAAATGACCTCGAAAGACAAACTGGAGAAAGAGCGCGCGACACTGTGTAAACTGTTTCAGGACGCGCTTATTCTTGAACTCACTACCATTCCTCCCTATGCGACTGCGTGTTATTCGATCCTCGAACAAGGCCAGTATGACCGGTCTGAGCCAACAATCGTAAACGCCGAACCCATCGAAGTGATCCGGCAGGTTATGGTCGAAGAAATGCTCCACATGGTTCTTGCGGCGAATGTCATGAATTCAATTGGCGGAACTCCGGAGCTGAACAATCCTAAGCTGCTACCCAAATACCCCCAGCCACTGCTGAACGGGCGCGGTCCAACTGTTTATCTACGCCGGTTCACGCCGGACCAAATCAAAAGCTTTCGTGCGGTTGAAACGGCACCAAAAGATGAAAGAGCTGCGAAAAGCGGTGATTATCATACGATCGGAGGTTTTTACATCTACATCCGGGAAAGGTTGCGCAAAGCCTGTAATACTTATGGGGATGCCGCGATTTTTACCGGTAATGAGGTACGACAAATCACCAACGCCGACTATTTCGGAGCTGGAGGTGAGGTGATCGAGGTGATTGGTACCCCGTCGCAGCGCCGTAAGGCCGCGCTGAAGGCGATAAAGAAAATCATGGATGAAGGGGAAGGCGCAGACCTTGGTCACAGAGCTGGCGACAATGACATCATCCCTGGCCCTGACCACCGCGAGGATGTTGCGCACTATTTCAAATTCAACGAAATCCTGCACAGCCGGTATTATAAACCAGATGACAGCATAGACGGCCCGCCCACCGGTGGCGACCTCATCGTCGATTGGAGCGCGGTATCCCCGATGCGGGATGATCCGTCCGAAAGGGACTTCAAGAACGCGCCAGAGATCGCAGAAATATCTGCCGAATTTAACGCGGCCTGGTCCGGCCTGCTTGATGGTCTTCACATTGCGTTCAACACGGACAAGACTGCGCTAAGGTCATTGGTCCCAGCAATGTATGACATCAAGTCTCTGGCGCAGAAATTGATGCGTATTCCTTTGCCGGATGGATCAGGGGAAACTGCCGGACCAACCTGGACGTATCTTGCAAAGAGAAAGAGTTGATCGCTCGTTTCGTTGCAAGTCGATGAATACACGCCGCAGCTATTTGGTCAAATTCGGAAAGCAATAATTTGCTGTATTAACAGCAGCATAGCGAAGTCCTGAATCGGCCAAAATGATCTGAGATAGCACTCGAATAGCGCTATTTATCGTGCGTTGTTTCTTGACTCACCCAGGATGCGTGAGGATTTGAATCCACGACGATGACTTCGGTCAATCGATATGAACCCACCGGGCGCGCATCACATGCCAGTTGGTGGTGAAACTGCGAAACTAACGCATCGCCGTCATCTCCCGTCAGCAATCGCTTTCAGAGACGCAAATGTGGGCACGCGAATGCTGAAGCGAAGACCTAGGGTGTTTTCTGGACCGTGAATAGCTCAATCTCCGAGGGACTGGACTTGCAAAGGTCCAGAAAACCTACCCTATTAACCGCAATCAGCCGCCGCTCAGTCGTAAGCTGCCGTCACGATCATTTCGACCTTCAATACATCACGGGCGAGCTTGGATTCTCCGCAGGCGCGGGCGGGCGCGTGGCCTTCAGGCACCCAAGCGTCCCAAACGGCATTCATCTCGGCAAAGTCTGCCATATCCGCCAACCAGATTTCGCATTTTAGGATGCGGGTCTTGTCGCTGCCTGCCTTTTGCAAAAGATCCTCAATCTTGGCCAGAATGTCCTGCGTCTGATCTGCCACGGTCGGCGCGTCCGAAGTCTGACCGCACAGGTAGGCAACGCCGTTGTGTTTGACGATCCGGCTCATGCGCTGACCGGTTTCGATGCGGGTGATTGTCATAACTTGTACTTTCTCATTGTTGAATTTAGCAGTGATTTGAGCTGCCCACGGCACAAGCGTTTAAATGCCAATGGGAGCCATAGATCAGAAGCCGGCATTACGAGGCCGAGGTTCATTCAAGTCAGATTGTCCGCCAGTTCATTTTGATATCCAAAAAGGGCCGGCAGCCCGCCGGTGTGCAGCAGAATGACCTTCTGACCCGGTTTAATCTTCTGGCTTTCAACCAGATGCATCAAACCGGCGAATGTCTTGGCGGAATAAACCGGGTCGAGGAAAACCCCTTCGGTCCGTGCCATTTTTTCTAGTGCGGCACGCGTTCTTGCGTTCACTTTGCCGTAACCTGGCGGCAATGCATCGTCATAGACATCGATCCGCGCCTGCAATCGAGCGGCATCAACATCCAGCAAGTTTGCAAGGTTCTGTAGAACGATCATCATGCGGGCGTGTTGCTTCTCGCGATCTCTGCGCACGCATATTCCAAATACCGGGGCCGTGCTGCCTTCCAGTGCTAGACCGGTTAGCAAACCGCCATGCGTAGCACCACTGCCTGACGGCACAACCACCGCATCGAAATTGGGCATCTGGGCGCACAATTCCTGTCCGCCAACGACATAGCCCAACGCCCCCAGAGGTGGATGATTCAAGCCCAGATGAATGACGTATGGCGTGCGGCCTTGGGCCTTCAATTCGTCAGCACGCGCGTGCAATGCCGCGTCGGCCCCAGCTTCGTCTTCGCCCTCGGGATAGCTCATATGCTCGGCACCCAGAATCTGTGCCAAAAATACGTTCCCGGACCTGTAATACTCTTCGTCCATATCTGGGACACGCTCTTCTAATTGAAGCACGGATTGCATCCCCAGCTTAGCGGCCGCCGCAGCTGCAGATCGGACAAAATTGGACTGAACAGCACCGGTGATTAGAATGGTATCGGCACCTTGTTGCTGAGCATCGCCGAAGTAGAATTCGAGCTGCCGTGTTTTATTGCCGCCAAACACAAGCTCCGTCAGATCATCGCGCTTGAGCCAGAGATCGATCCCCAATTCCGCCGACAACCTGTCCAAACGTTCCAGAGGTGTCGGGCCCGACATAAGCCGGGCGCGAGGAAATCTCTCCAGATTGTCGTTTCGTTGCATCGTGTACCTCCCGGGATTATGCAATCATATAGGCGCGCTGGAACAGGACACAGCAAGCGATGAAAGAAACCACGCGGATCGCGGCTATGACGACCGATTGCGGCAAGTAAGGGCCCCCTGCCCGTCCAAGCAGGCTGCCTACCAGCGTGATTATGACAAAGCCGAGCAGTTGCGGCCCGTATGTGATGGCCTGCGTTTCGGACAGGCTGTGCAACAGGAATGCAATGCCATAAGCCACCAGCGCGATGGGTTGCACCAACTTGGCCACCTCTTTTGCTGAACGGCCCTTTGCGATCAAACCAAACACCATAAGTGGGCCCGGTGTTGCTGCCCAGACGGTCGCAAGCCCGGACAGTCCTGTTATGGCTGAAAACCCAAAACGCCCGATTGTGCCGCGCAAGGGAAGCAGGGTGGTGATTAAACCGATCAACAACAAGCAGGCCGTCAAGGCCAGAACAAACGCCTCGTTCAACAACGGATAAACAGTAAGACCGGCAGCTACACCGACACAACATGCGATGATCGCATTAAGAATGAGTGGCTTGTTGTTCTTTAGTACATGACGGTCCGTCGCGACTACCGACACAAGGGTATTCAGCAACAGCAATATGGGAACTGCCGTCGAGGTGCCGAGCAGGATCATCATCGGGGGACCCGCGATGATACTGAAACCGATGCCCACGCCAACCTGCAGCATTGCCCCGAGGCAAATGGCGGCCATCAAAATGGACAGATCAATGGTCACATAGCACTCCTGCAGCTTTGGCATTGTTGCAAGACCTCAGATATCCTGAGGTTACGGCCATGGTCCATGTCATTCCTTCATTCGAATTGATTGGCACGCACTAACGCTGCCAGGGCATCAATCCAGAGTATAGCTCGCGGGCCGCTACGGAATGTGCCATTTGCGCAAGTGTCGTCAGATCATACACGGGAAGGCGCAGTTCTTCCTGAAGGCGCGATGCGTAGGGCGGCAGGTCTGTACACTCCAAAACCAGCGAGCGGATATCAGGGGCCTCAAGCATCAGGCTACGGGCTGCGTTCAGGACCTCGGCCTCGATCAGGTCTGTGTCCATACGGGTGCGGGTATTCCGCAAGATCACTTCTGCAAATTCACTAGTGTCCTCCAGTCCCTTCACCGCCACCGGAACACCGGCGGCACCGACGCCTTCAAAATGCCGGGCGGTCAAAGCAGACGCGTCTGCAGTCAAAACACCCACCGGAGCGTTCGCGCCGGTCATGTGATAAGCCAGCGGCACTTGGATCAGGCTGGAGGCAAAGACGGGAACAGAAACCGCTGCCGCCAGTTCCTTTTGAAACAGCGCAAGAAAGCCACAGCTGCCGGTAATGGCGCGCACGCCTTCGGCCTCAAGCCGTCTGGCACCTTCGATGAAGGGTTCAAGCAATTCCGGCGTAGGGTTGTTCAGAAGTGTCGGGACAGTCACCCCGTCGATCATTTCATACAGAACCGGAAATGGCAGGCTGGACGGGTTCTTGATATGGCCCGGTGGCTTTGGGAAATAGCTTTCAAGGCAAAGCACACCGATTGAGGCCCCGCAGATATTCTGGCCGCCTTGATAAATTGGCATTGTCATCAGGTCCTTTTTTGATTTGAACGTTCAAAACCGGGTTGGTGTATACGGTGCTAGATCGATATTCGGGATGCGATCCAAGACGATATCCGCCACTAGCTCGCCGGTTTTCGGGGCCATCATCAGCCCGTAATGAGAATGCCCGAACGCTGCATAGAGCCCCTCTTGGTCCTTTAAATGCCCGATTGCCGGCAAGCTGTCCGGGAATGACGGGCGCCGACCCATCCAAAACCGCGCCTCATCTGTATCAAGCTCGGGCATCATGGCCTTGGCCTGTCGGGACAGGATTTGCTTCTTCCGTGGGTCAGCGGGTGCATCGGCGCTGCCGAATTCAGCCGTACCGGCGACCCTAAGCCCCCCAAGCATCGAACTTGCGACCACCTTTGCATCCACATCCATGACCGAGTTGTTCAGTTCGACCGCAGGGGTTGGGAATTCGACATGATAGCCCCTTTCGGCCACGAGGGGCATAGGCAATCCCAATGGTTTCAACAGGTCGGCAGACCATACGCCTGCCGCAAGAACAACATGGCTGGCGGTTAGCGTATCCTGCGCAGTTGCAATCTGCCAACCACCCTCTTCTGCGGGGGTAAGCTTGGTGACTTCGGTTTGCACAATCTCAGCACCTTGCACTTGCGCCTTTTCGGCCAAAACCGCTCCCACACGTCCCGGAGCGGTTACACGCGCTTGCCCTTTGATCACGATCGCACCTTTGAACGCTTCGGACATAGCGGGCTCCAATCGGCGCAGTTCGTCACCGTCGACGCGTTCCAGATCACCGCCTTTTTCTCGGCGGATAAGATATCCAAGCCCGTCCAGATCAGCCTGTTCTGGTCGGCGAAAGGCGTGGATGTAATAGCTATCGGTGATCAGGTTCTCGTGCCCGGTACCATGTAAATGACGCCGGTACAGATCGACGGAGGGGCGACAAAGAACCTCCATCGCGTCCGAGACTTCGCGAACAGTTTTTTCTCCTGAGTTTCCGAGAAATCGCAACCCCCAAGGAATCATTTTGGGCCAGAAGCTGGGCCTGACTGACAGCGCGCTCTTTGGGTCAAGCAACATTTTGGGCAGCATTTTCCAGATACCGGGCATTGCTTGCGGAATGATCGACCAAGGCGAAACCACACCAGCATTCCCGAACGAGGTTTCCTGACCCGGCTCACCTCGATCGATCAGCCGAACCTGAATGCCCCGTTCCTGCAGCGACAAAGCGCAACAGATGCCGACGATTCCTGCGCCGATGATGGTCACTTGTTCTGTCATCAGTTCAGGCCGGAGATTGACTGCGGTTGCGCGCGATCAATTGGGTGACGATGACAGGCGAGGCAACGGCCAGCGCGATCAGGTCTGCCGTCAGGCTGGGCGCGACAAAGATAATCCCCGCAAGGGCCATCAGAATCCGCGCCGCAACATTCATCGGTTTCAGCCAGTAGCCCACAACCGCAGCCGACAGGGCGATGACCCCGGCGATACAGCTGGCGGCGGTGTAAGTGAACTCCCAGAAATTGAAGCCGGTTGAGGATACGAACAGCAGAACTGGCGCATATACGAAAGCCATCGGCGCAATCACCTTGCCCAATCCAAGAGTGAATGCCGACAGGCCAGTGCGGAACGGATTCGAGTTGGCAATTGCAGCAGCCGCGTAGGCCGACGTACAGACCGGGGGTGTGATTTCTGACACCACGCCGTAATAGAGCACGAACAGGTGGCTGGCGATGGGAGGAACGCCGAGCTGCGCCAAAGCAGGCTGTGCGACCGATACCAGCATGATGTACAACGCTGTGGTCGGGATACCTGCGCCCATCAGGATACAGACGATGGCTATGAAGACCAGTGAGATGAATAGCTGCAGGTCTTCCATGGCAAACAGCTGGAAGCTGCCGAACGAGATCATGTTGTAAATATCTGACGCCAGATTGCCCGCGCCCTGTGTCACCATGAAGCCAATGCGAAAGCCGATGCCAGTGGTGTTGATCACTCCGACCACGATGCCAACCGCAGCCGCTGCGGCACCAACGGCCAGCGAGTACTTCACGCCCAGTTCGACCGCCTGCAGCATCTCGGGCACTTCAATCCGTTTCTGTGGATTCAGCGTGGCAATAACCGACAGGCCACAGAGGATTGCGGTCATCGTCAGGTCGAACCCGCCATCTGAGAATTTCCAAAGCACAAAAGCCAGGAAAGCCGCGGCATAGATCAGCGTTGGTGGCTGCTTAATCCGCGACATGCCCGCGATAACCGCCAGAGAAATACCGCAGAAAGCGGACATGAACGGCGTGTAGCCCGTAAACAGCACCACCAGCAGACCGATCAGCGGCACGATATTGGCCCAACCTTCCGCCCAGACGGCTTTGAGTTGCGGCAGTTGCTCTTTCGCCAGACCCTTCAGGTTCAGCTTGCGTGCCATCAGGTGCACCACAGCGAAGACGCCGACATAGTGCAGAATTGCCGGGAAGATCGCTGCGATCACAATGGTGGTGTACGGAACCTCAAGGAACTCGGCCATGATGAAGGCCGCAGCGCCCATGATCGGCGGAGTAATCTGGCCGCCGGCCGAAGACGCAGCCTCAACCCCGCCCGCAAAATGGCCCGGGTATCCGAGGCGCTTCATATTGGGGATAGTCAATGCTCCGGTCGATACGGTGTTGGCCACCGATGAGCCCGAGATCGTGCCAAAGAAAGCTGAGGACACGACTGATACCTTTGCCGGACCGCCAGTATAACGGCCCGCAAGTATAGTCGCGTTGTCGATGAACAGCTGCCCCAGACCGGTGCGTTGCGCGATGACGCCGAACAAAACAAAGTGAAAGACGATAGTCGAAACCACCCAGAGCGTGACGCCGTAGATACCTTCCTGCGGAAAATACATCGACGATACGAAGGTTTTGAAATTCACGCCGGGATGCTGCAGCAGTCCGGGGAAGTACGGCCCCAGCAGGGCGTATGAGATGAAAACACAGATGATAAGGGGCAGCACCCAGCCCAGCGTGCGCCGCGCAATGTCCAGCACCAAAAGGATGATGACGACGCCCAGAAATACATCATAGTTGTTGGGGTTGCCCATCCGGAACGTCTGTTCCTCGATCCCGAGGAACGGAATGCCGCGCCAGGCTACGCCAACATAGAGCGCGGCAACGATGCCAAGCGCCATGAAAACCAGATCATAGAGCGGGATGTTACCGATGCGGAACCGGCTGACCTTAAGGGCATAAAGGCTTTTGGCCCCGACAATCGGGATTGTGGCGTAGACCAGAATGAACAGCAGGGCGAGGTAGATGCCCATGTGCCAGTGGTCTGCGGGCAGGCCGAATCCGGCCGTGAAGAATTCGTAGAACGCTAAAATCAGGGCCACAACACGTAGAACTCTTCCAGCGGTGGGCGTCACCTGCCGGACGGCGGCACCTTCATCGAACTGTTCCTCGATGGCCGCTAGTTCCTCGGCCGTCAATTCGTGGTCATCAAGTTTCTGGGTCTCGGACATGATGGCCTCCCGATTTCGCATAGTTCCAGTGTGCGGTGCCCCACATAGGGGCACCGACGATACAGTTCAGTCTGTTACGTTTACTGAAGAAATCCGGCTTCTTTGTAGAACTTCTCGGCACCCGGATGCAGCGGAACACCCAGCGCCTCTACACCATCCAGCGCGGTATCGGGCGTGATCTGCTTACCCTTGGCATGGCCGTTGTCCAGTAGCTTGCGGGTGTTGTCGTTCCACAGGGCTTTGGTCAGCTGATAGACCAGATCTTCCGACAGATCCGAGGACACAACCAGCATAGCACTGACCGCAGGGGTCTTGGTTTCCGCGTCTATGCCTTCATAGACACCACCTGGAATGGCCGAAGGGATATAGGCCGGAATGATCTCATTGATCTTGGCCAGATCTTCATCGCTGAACGAATGCAGGTTCATGCCTTTGGTCGACGACAGTTGTACCATCGCAGCAACTGGCCAGCCCGCAGCGTAGAAATAGGCGTCTAACTGACCGTCAGCCAAACGCTCGGCGCTTTGACTGTTGTTCAGTTCGGCTTCATCCATATTGTCGCGGTTCACGCCCCAGGCGTCGAGCATCTGCAGAACAGCAACCTGCGTACCCGATCCGGCCTGTGCTATGCCGACGCGCTTGCCTTCCAGATCACCCAGGTTGTTGATCGTCTGACCGGCGGGCAGCACGAGATGCAGGTCCTCGGGGAACAGATTTGCTACGATGCGAAGGTTAGGATGAGGTTTACCCTCGAACTTGCCTTCGCCCAGATACATTGAACGGGTCACATCGGCTGCGGCCAGACCGGCCTCAAGCTCACCATTCTGCACTGCGGCATTGTTGAACACCGACGCTGTCGTGGATTGCGCGATTGCGATCAGGCCCGGGACGCCACATTGGCCACCTTCTTCGCACGGGCGAGATCCCGGAGGGGCAGAAATTCCGTTGGCGATGGTGCCGCCGATGGGGAAGTAGGTTCCGCCTGCGCCACCGGTCCCGATGCGGAAGAATGTTGGATCCTGCGCCAGCGCAGGGGCGGCAAGCGCGCCTGCCAAGGCCAGTCCGGTCAAACATTTCACGAATTTCATAATCATCTCCGTTGTTGGATCGCTGGATTCGGTTTTCCCGAATTCGATCTTCTCAGCGTAGAGACGATTCGCATAAATGCAAATTTTTTATACTTCACAAAACTAAGGTTTTATTTATACATAAACCATGAACCTTATGCAGCTCACAGTGTTTCGCGAAGTGATGGAGACCGGCTCTATCTCGCAAACTGCCAAGAAACTGAATCGCACTCAGCCGGCGATTAGCCTTGCGTTGAAAAACCTGGAAAAAACGCTGGGACTGACCCTGTTTGAACGCAAGGGAAGACGCCTGGTTCCGGTTCCTGAAGCGCACTACCTTCTGGCCGAAACCACAGGCATTCTGGACCGTCTCGCCACCATCTCCAGCACAATGGAAGGGTTGATCAAAGGGCATGCAGGCAGCCTGAACATCGCAACGATGCCCGGCCCGTCCGCCTTTTTGTTCCCGCGTTTCATCAGCCAGTCGGTCGGAGAAAACCCCGATATTCGCATCACTCTTTCCACCCGCAGTTCACCTCAGATTATGGAGCTTGCAGGGACCCAGAACATCGACTTCGGATTTGCTGATTTCGAACATTCAGCGGGCAAAGAACCGCAGTACTCTGCCGAACTAATCAAAGCAGATTGCTTCTGTGCCATTGACCGCACCCACCCACTTGCTTCGCGTAAGAGCCTGACACTGTCTGATCTGAACGATACGCCCATGGGCGGCTTGCATGCGTCACACCCATTCCAGCGCAAAATCCGGCAGGAATTCGAGGAGGTCGGTGCTGAGTACAATCCGACAGTGACCTGCCAGTATTTTCAGCCCCTCATCCCCTTCGTCAGCTCCGGGCAATGTTGCAGCATCGTTGATCCGCTGACCGTCGTGACCGAGCAAGAATTGAACCTGTCCGACGGAAAGGTCGCTTTTTTGCCATTCAAGAATCCGCTCAGATATGAATACGCGATCCTTGAACCCAACCACCGGCCGCCGTCTCAACTGGCTTTAAAGATCAAAGCTGGATGGAAAGCCGAGGTCTTAAAAATGTTGGAAGACGTGAAGGCGAATCCTCACACAGAATGGATTTTCCAGGCCGGGCGTGAGTAAAACTGATCGGCCCCAATGAGTTGATCTCTTGATCGCTCGAAGCGATTTACAGCGTCAAGTTGATTTGAGAAGAAAGACGGCTGGTCGCAATTCACGGATTTAGAGTAACGCAGTTTTCGGTCGACACCGATGACGCACCAACCATCGAGTATTCATACGAATTGTTTCAAAGGAGCGTTTCAACCGTTTCAGATGGCTCAACAATTACCCCTTTTGGACACAATTTTGTCCCAAAATAAAATGTAATTGCACTCAATAGTTATCAATGTGGCATGATCATGATGCTTGTCGTCCAAATACCGGCGCTTAACGAGGAGGAAACCCTTGCCGAAGCGATCGCGGCAATTCCCCGATCGATTCCTGGCGTCAGTAAAGTTGAAGTACTGGTCATCGACGACGGCTCCACCGATCGGACCGTTGAAGTCGCCTGGAACGCCAAAGCTGATCACGTTCTGGAAATGAGCAGCCATGTCGGCCTCGCCCGTGCGTTCAGTGCCGGCATCGAGTATGCACTTTCATTGGGCGCGGATGTGATCGTCAACACCGATGCAGACAATCAGTATTGCGCTGACGACATTCCGGCCCTGATTGATCCGATACTGAAGCGTAAGGCACAAATCGTGGTCGGCGCTCGCCCGATCAGAGAGATCGAGGGCTTCTCGCCGTTGAAGAAAACCCTTCAACGGCTGGGCAGTTGGGTCGTGCGACTGGCTAGCAAGTCAGAAATCCCTGATGCGCCCAGCGGATTTCGCGCCTATTCCCGAGATGCCGCTGCCCGACTCTGTGTTGTCAACACTTATACCTACACTCTGGAAACCATCATTCAGGCCGGACGCAAACATATCCCGATGACCTCGGTGCCTGTTCGGGTCAACAAGGTAACACGCCCGTCTCGTCTGTTCAGAGGTATCGGAGAGTATGTCACCCGCTCCGCAAGAACTATTATGCGCGTTTTTGTGATCTATGCACCATTGAAGTTCTTCCTGACGCTTTCGGCAGTATTCGCCTTGCCTGGCTTAATCGGGGTTGGGCGATTTCTCTATTATTACGCGACAGACGGGGGGGCTGGGCATATTCAGTCGCTGGTTCTGTCCGGTGTGCTGCTGGCAATGGCCACGATACTGTTCGCCGTTGGTATCCTGGCCGATCTTATCGCCACCAACCGTAGTCTGCTGGAAGACATCCGGGCCCGAGAGTTGCTGCGCGCGCCGATTAGACCTACTGAAGTAATTTCCCTCGACCCGGTCAGGGCGGTAGAGAATGGATAATCCGGCGCTAGGCGATCAGCGAAACGCCGGATTGGTAGGGGCTATCACTCTTGATCGAGTGGTACGAGCGAGCATGGTCGTTGTCTTCGTGTTTATGCTGGTGCTGGCGTATACTCACAATGTGAATTGGGACGAATTCTATTTCCTGTCACATGTCCATGCCTTCCTCGACGGTCGATTGGACCGTCCAATGCAGACCTTCTTCGTGCATGGTTTCACATGGCTCGATGCGCTGCCGGGTCATGAGATGGAACAGATATTTGCAGCCCGGCTTGTGATGGTTGCATGCGTCGGGCTGACCACAATTTCTGTGCACCGTATCGCCCTGTATTTTACCGAACAGCGATTTGCCGATATCGCTGCTCTGGGTTTCCTGACTTCGGGCTACGTTTTGGCCTATGGCGCCAGTTTCCGTGCCGATCCCATTGCTGCGGCATTACTGACTTCTTCGATTGCAATCTTGCTGACCACGCGCCTGTCTGTCTGGCAAACACTGGCGGCAGCGCTTCTGAGCGCTCTGGCCGTACTGGTTACGATCAAATCGGCACTCTATCTGCCCGCATTTCTGGCCGTGCTGATATGGAGGATCGAAGATCGAATAGCGGTACGGCGCATCATTATCACGGGTATATTGGCGGCTGGCATTTGCGTGTCATTCTACCTCTGGCATGCGTCTGGCCTCCGCGTCGCCGAAGGCAACCAGACGGCAAACAATGCAAAGGACGCGCTGAATACGACGCTGTTGAAAAGCGGCATATTCCCACGATCAACTGAATTCATGAGTTGGGCTATGCTCAGTCTCCCACAGATCATTCTTGTGGGGATCGGACTGTGTGCCGGTCGGAATGCTCGGCGGGTTCTGTTGATTGCGCTCTTTGCTGCACCGCTCCTCTCGGTGGTGATCTATCGCAATGCCTTTGTCTATTTTTACCCCTTCGCTACCCCACTCCTGATGGCAGCCGTCGCGATCGGAGCACAGAGGCTTGGATCATCACGACGCTTAGCACAGCTGGTGATGGTGATGCTTGCGGGGCTTTTTGTCCAGGCAGCCCTAGCACTGCAAGATCGTGCAGGAAACCAACGCGCCACTATTGCGGAAATTCATCGCCTGTTCCCAGATCAGGTCGCCTATATTGATGACAGCCACATGATCGCAAGTTTCCCGAATCCTGGTTTCTTCATGTCAGGCTGGGGCATTGCACGCTATCAGGCGGCGGGCCAGCCCGTATTTGCCAAAATCATCGCAGAACAACAGCCGCCTCTACTTATCGCCAACAAAACTGCTCTGACGCTGACGATGGACCCAAGTTCGGCCAATGGAGCCGAGCCTGTGCTGCTGCCTGAGGACCACAAGATATTACGCGAGTCATATGTGCACTATTCGGGATCGATCTGGCTTGCCGGAGGATCAGTGACGCTGACCGACGAACCGGTTGAATTGGCACTTCCGTTCCCCGGACGATATCGGGTCGAAACCAGCCAGCCAGTACAGATTGATACAAATGCCGTCGCATCTGGAGACATTCTTAGCATTGGCGCAGAGGCAGTAACAATCAACGGACCGAAAGGTGTTGCTGTCAGGCTGATCTGGGATACTGGTGTGGCTCCGGTCGCGCCAGAAAGCTTGGATCGAGAGGTTTATACCGGCTTCCGGATGCTTTCGCCATGAATACCGATATGCCTCTTTCCCCTCCGGTGGTCAGCACCACTCCGATACCATCTGAGCCCGGCAACAAGCGGGTGATTTTTTGGGGAACATATGATCTTAGCAAACCGCGTACTCGAATTCTCCGAACTGGATTGCAAGAGCTCGGCGTAGAAGTAATTGAAATCCACGCAGAGATTTGGCCCAAACACGCGGATAAAAGCCAATTGAACATGGCTGTGATGATCCGAGTGTTGTTCAGCGCGCTCTTGGCCTATCCGCTTCTGATCCTGCATTATTTGCGTGCGCCTCGTCATGACGCAGTGATGGTTCCCTATCTTGGCGCGCTCGATACATTGGTGTTGTGGCCCTTTGCCCTGCTACGTCGGCGGCAGATCACCTGGGACATGTTCCTTTCGCTTTACGACACTGTCGTTAACGATCGAAGTATGGTTGGAGCCAAGTCACTGCCGGGCCGGATGCTTTGGGTCACTGAATGGCTGGCCTGTCGGGCAGCGCATCATGTCTTGCTCGATACGAAGGCGCATGCCGAGCATATTGCACGGATCTTCAATTTGCCTGAATCCAGGATTGGAGCAGTGCCGGTGGGAGCTGAGCCGGGATCCTTCCAGCGTCTGCCTCCTCCTGCGCGCCACGACGGTCCCACTAGAGTGTTGTTTTACGGACAGCTCATCCCGCTGCATGGGCTTAAAACGATATTGACGGCAGCTACCTCGGATCGAGGTCGCGATATCAATTGGCACTTGATTGGCACCGGGCAAGAGCGCCTATTGCTCGAGACAGCTCTGGTGGATGCGGAGCATAAGCATATCTCCTGGCAGAAGTGGGTTCCCTATGAGGAACTGACTGAGGCAATTTCAAATGCCGACATCTGCCTCGGCATTTTTGGCGCCTCAGGCAAGGCTGCGTCAGTGGTGCCGAACAAGGTTTATCAGGCGCTGTTGTCAGGGCGTTCAGTGATCACCCGGAGCTCACCTGCCATGATCGAAACATTTGGCACCGAAGCTCTCGGGGTGAAGCTTATCCCTCATTCAAATCCCGAAGCGCTGCTGGATGCCATCGCTGAATTGAGGCACGAGGGCTATCCGGTAATGCCTGAAGACAGACTGAAAATGGCCCAGCCGCATGAGATCGCGCGGACTCTTTGCGGATACTTGTTTCATTGTGCACCTCAAGCCGGATAAAACTGTGGTCGACATGACTGATACCGCCATTAATTCCGCAGAGCATAGTGCTTCTGCCATCTATCACAGGCACTTTGGCCCGGCCCTGCCGCAATCCAATTGGGTGCCCGCGCCGCGGTATCTTCTAAGGCGTGATCGGGTTATGCGGCATCTCAAAAATCTGAAGCCTTGCAGAGTGCTTGACATCGGGTGCGGACCGGCTGCGCTATTGTCAGAACTGGCAGAACAGGGTTTTGAAGCTTATGGCGTAGATCGTTCGCAGCAAGCCCTTGAACTGGCAGATAAGCTCAACACTCAAGCCAGCCCTATGACACTCTTGGCCGAGCTTGACCCGGATTGGGAAAACTCCTTCGACCTGATCATGTCATTTGAAGTGATTGAGCACTTGGAGCAAGATATTGAGGCCATGAGAGAATGGCAAACTTATCTGAAACCCGGTGGAACAATGATCTTGTCGACGCCTGCGCACCCATCCCGCTGGAATGCGGCCGACGTTTGGGCAGGGCATGTTCGACGCTACAGTAAAGAACTTTTAGTACATTCGGTTCAGGACGCCGGCTTCACCGTCGAAACTGTTGAGTGCTACGGTTTTCCTTTGGCCAATATTATGGAGTATTGGCGTGCTCGGGCCTATGGACAGATATTAGAAACCAACGCCAAATCTGGTAAAACAGCGAACGACCTTACCAACGAGAGCGGTAGCGATCGTTCCATTGAGCGGCGCTTCTGGCCTGTGTTTTCTTCCATACCCGCAGTCACGGTCATGCGGCTTTTTTTCCAGCTACAACGCCCGTTCCTTAACACCGAATTTGGAAATGGTTTTCTTGTAGTGGCGCGCAAAACGTAAACACATGGCTACCGCCCTGCGCTATATCGGCACCGCTGCTGCCCTGATCTTCATCGGAATCATTCTGGTTCGACACGCAGGAGACATTGCAGTGCTCGACCTCGGGTCAGGCCGCGCCCGTTATGCACTGCTAGGTGGGTTTACCCTTTATGTGCTGTCGCAGCTCGTAGGTGCTGTGGCTTGGGGGGTGACGCTAAACATCTATGACGTTGCCCTAACGCGCACACGCGCTGAAAGTCAGTTAATGGTATCGCAGATCGGGAAATACATCCCCGGCAATGTTGCCCACCTTTTGGGACGTTTCGCCCTCGCACGGAGTGATGGAGTGCCATCCGCAATTATTGCGTCATCTCTGTTGCTCGAGATCGGTTTTCTGCTCGCCAGCGGTGCTCTGGTCGTCGGAATTGTGCTCCTGACCATGCCCGATCTTGTCGCCGCAGTAATTGCAGACCTTCCAGGATCCTGGCTCGATGGACAGATGACAATCATCTTCCTCGGAATTCTGGCCTGCATCATGATTGGCCAGATTGTGATTTGGCGCAAAGCGGGAAAACCGAAACTTACATCTTCAAAATGCCTGATCCTGTTGTTTCTGCATAGCTTCAACTTTTTGATGCTGGGTTTGTCACTTTGGTGTGTCGCACGGGCGATCTACCCTCAGGGTGGTGCCGGTATATTGCAATGCATCGCAATCTTTTCAACAGCCTGGGTTATCGGTTTCCTGATGCCAGGCGCACCCGGTGGTATCGGTATTCGAGATGGAATTATTGCTCTCGGACTTGGCCTTTTCACTGATCAAGGAGTCGGTCTAAGCGCTGCGATCGCGCATCGCGCGATCTCGGTTCTGGGGGATGTAGCTGTGTTTGGGCTTGGCGTAACCCTGCGCCGATATCTAAGCAGTGGTGAGCACGAAGCTGTATAGGTTTAAAAATTTGGATCGGGTCAGCCAGACAATTTGCAGCGGAGTCTATCGTATCTGAAGGTCGCCATGCGCTGTCTCAGGCGCTAGGGTGCCGTCTTCAATTCGTTTCCAAACATAGTGCGACTTCTGGTGCGTACTACATTCCTTGAGCGCACCCAGCATCGCCTAAAGCCAGGGTTGAGGTCGTTCAAGTTTGACCCAAACCTATCGTGAGTTTTCAGCAGGCAACCGATCAATGTGCTTTTTTTCAACATCGTTCGAGAGGGTCGCGTTCAGTCGCCACTCACCTAACGGGATGACCCGCTTGTTTGCGGCCTGTGCGTCAGGTTCAAAAGTAACGACAATGGTTTCACGCTTGTCGCTTTCATCAAGATCAAGTTGGATCATGAGCCGTGCAACACTTGAATTCGGATTCTGCATCGCACATTCAGAATTGAATGCCGTTTCGCAAGGATTGGCTGAAAGTTGAGAGAAGGTGGCGTTTGGCGGCGACAGTATGCGCGCGGTTAGTTCTTTCCCATCCTGACGCAACGTGGCCTTGGAGCCATCAACTGTTACCTGCGCTTCGGTATGCATTGCCCACGCCGCCCGCCCCCGTTGATCAGGGCTAATTTCGTCCTGAACCAACACTGTCGTTCCATCGAGAAGAGCTATGCCTCGTCTGACCGTTCCCTTGGGCTTTCCATAGGCGTCTGAAAGATCGGCGATTGCAAAATCGAAACCTGGAAACTGCGCCAACTCCTCAACATAGGCCCGCCCCGTTTCGATTTGATTTGCCATGTCAAAGGTCAGTGTATTCTGCCCGATCGTGGCCGTTCGATAATAGTCAAAACGTTTGTCAGTAAAGTAGCCGGGCAATTGGTAATTTCCGAGCCCAAGATCCACCCCCCAACGTACACCGTCGGCTTCAAGCACAAAGGTGCCCGCATCAAGGTCATTGTGATGGCTGCTAAGCGGCCCAGCCTTGAGGCCGATATAGCTGGCCGTAGGGTCATTCCAACCAGACCGCATGGTTACGATCCCAAGCCCTCCAGACCAATAGGATGTTGATCGGGCAGTGATTGGTTCACTATTGCGTCGCTGCTGCCAGATCAGCTCGAATGCTGGATGGGAAGACCGCATTTTGCTATTCATTTTAATGTCGTAGCCCGGGCGATTGAACCGCGACGCCAACCAGGTCAACACAACAAGGTCAGTGCTTGTATCGCTGTCTCCAAAGTTAAACAGCATGCCAGTTGGTCCAGACGCATGGATCAGGAACTCCCCGAATTCCTCCAAACCTACCATTTTAGAGAGATCAAAATCATGCCCGAGGACGGAAACAAGCGCATCAAACGCCACCGCCGCGTCCCGGGCGGACAAAGCCCCGTACATCGGTCCTTCTGGCCATGCACCATCCGGAGCGAACATTGCCAACCCATTTCTAAGTGAAACCTGCGCTTGCTCAATAATATGATCAGCCAGTTCCGGTTCTGTTTCTGACACAACCAGAGCGGCGACGATCATTCCTGCATTGCAAACGATGTTCCAGTTGAAGGAAGCAACGGGCCAGGCGATATCCGCAGTAGCCGTCCCATCAGGAAGCGACGCGGGAACAGACACTGGGTTCACCCAGTGTTGGGGGGCGACCCAACCCTTGTCATAATAGAGCGTATCCAGATCGTAGATTTTTGCGACTTCTTTCAGCCCCTTCTCAACAAGTGCCGATCGAATGATTTGATGATCCTCTTCGTCCAGATTGTCACTAATCCAACTGTATCCGAGCGACACCGCCAATGTGACACGGCTTAATCCCAGAAAGTGTGCGGGCTGCCATGTCTCCAGTTCCGAAAATTGCAAGAGTTCGGTTCTGGCGCGATCGGCATAGCGACTGTCACCGGTCAATCGCCAAGCCAAAGCCAGTGTGGTGAGGCGTTCGACCGGACGTTGTCCAAATCCACGAAAAGCTTCGTGAAGCTGACCATCTCCATTCCGAACTGCCTCAACAATAGTAGGCGACTGCAAATGCGCTTCTGCACTCTCAATCAATGCCTGATACTCAGCCGCGAACACCTGATCGGCTGCGCGCTGTGTTTCTATGCGCTGGACGATCTCATCCGTTAGAACGACTTGCGGCACTGAGTTTTGGGACAAAGCGCTCGTAGCGCAAAAACAAGCGAAGGACAAAACGAACAAAAAGAAGGCTTTAATCGGATTCACACTTCTAACGGTCGCGATCATGGACTTCTTCCGCATTGGAAACACCTGCAACCCGACTCTGCAGCGGTGGCCAAATTCTGTCAAAGACATCCGATTAGTTCGGCTTAGCAAATTGATATGCTAAACGCCCCGTCCGGCAGCCTATTGGAGTAGTGTTTAAGTAGAGCCGGAAGGACAAACAATAAGAAAGCCAGCCACGAGAACCTAGCGCAAGCGATCCGAGCATTAATATTATGGTCGCATGGCTTGATCACGGAACCGAACCGGAAACGAGGCCAGTGCCCATCGATTTTCATGTGTTTGTTTTCGTTCCCGGCCTAGCGCAGACCGGGAACCACTTATTGGAGTGCCTCAGGCGATGGACATGCCGAGCGCTTCAAGTTGGTCTGTCAGGGCGCTTTCTGCTTCGGCAACACTGTTCCAGTCATCAGCCGTCAGGTTGCCAAGATCCAGATCCTCGGCCTGAACATCCTGAAGTGTAACGGTATGGCCGCCATTTCCGATAACTTCAAAGATAAGATCGCCATCAATTTCGGTGACCGACACATCGCTTTCGCTCAAAGCGTTGAAATCGATGATATCTTCATCGGCATTAAAACCGATAATCTGGGTCTTTACCCCCCAGTTCCAGGTAAGCTCTGCCACATCCACTTCAGCGCCGAAGGTCACAACTCCTGGGGTTTGGCTGTTACCGGGTTCGTTGGTTCCACTACCGATATCTGGTTGGGTCGATCCCCCTGTCAGATCTCCGACCCGTGTCTGATAACCGTCTGTCGTCGCCCCGACAGGAGCCTGTGGGGTCAGCAGTATGGTGCGAGCAACCAACGTCACATCGTTCTGGTCAAAGCCAAATGGTACCTCGAGATTGTCTTCCATCACCTGATCAAAATGGAATTCGACCAGACCCGGGATCAGGTCAGCCTTGGTCACGCCGGTCAGCGTGATGCTTTGTCCGGTCGGCAAGGATGAGATCACCAGACCATCGCTACTGTCCTCGACGCTAAGCCGCTCGCGGGTTCCGAAATACAGGAAGCTGATCTTCATCGTTGAAGGATCAAAGCCGTCAATAACTTCGTGCACGCCATATTCGTGGCTACGAACATAGACTGTGTCAGCATCGCGAGGTCCTACGCCCTGCTCCCAACTAAGAACGCCGCCCATATCCTGACGGAGGTGTTCGTTGCCGACCACACCAAAGCTGTCGATGGTCACGTCCTGGAAGGTGACACCTTGCACGATTTGCGCCGCGTCCGACCATGGGCTGTCGATAACAATCTCGCCGGCCTTGGATTTGGTGACGATCATGCCGTGAACCGACGTACCGCCAAAGTCCAACTCGTCCACACCGGGGCGGAATCCGGTTATGTCGTCAGCGTTGCTATCGGCCCGGTATTTCACCCCGCCCGTGTCTGTATTGCCGGTGATCGCGGGCGGGTTTGACCCGTCTGCATCATAACTGAGGTCATAGCCCTCTCCGTCTCCCGGCGAGACGATAACTTGCCCCAAAGCTGTGGACACTTCGTTCAACACCGTCTGATCCGTGATAGAGAAATTGCTGAGCGAAAGATCGGACAGGCCAAAGCCAGTGAATACGATCTGCTTGGTTACATTGCCCGAGGTCAGCTCAATTCTAACGGTCTGCCCCAGAGCGTCCCCACTCTCTTCGAAAATCGAGAAGTTATCAGCCCCAATGTCCGGTCCGATTTCAATGACATCTCCCATCGCGGGCAGGAAGCCTTCGACCGTCTGTGCCTCGCTGGCAAGGCCCAGCATGACGTGCATATGTTGGTGGCTATGGCCACCGCCACCACCATCTCCGCCACCATCGCCACCGCTGGTCGGCATTGAACCATCAGTGCCTATCAGCCCAAGCACTTCAGCTGCGGCGGTATTGTCCAGAATAGCGAAGTTTGCCGGGCTCAGCTCAGCAAGTGTCACACCGCTGAGGGTCGTGGCCTGGTTATTGGACGGGATCGAGAACACAACCGCGCCATCAACCTCGGCAACCTCCAACGCGTCGGCACCGACCCATGCGATGAAGATCGTATCTGTCGTAGGGTCGAAATCCGGGATCGTTGCATTCGTGCCCCAAGCCCAGTTAATCACCACATCCGCAGTATCTTCTGTGGTGTCAGCAGTCCCGTTGCCGGTCGGTTCCGTGGGTTCCGGATGTATAACCGGTGGGACAACGGGCGGCGACGTATTCCCGTTATCGGTGCCGCCATTTGTATCCGTGGGCAAGACACCGTCGGTGTATACCTTGATAGCGTCTTCGATACTCGGCGCGTCATAACCGCCGAATTGCGAGACATACCGCAGGATCGAAGTACCGTATTCATCGGTGGATACACTTCCACCCTGAAGCAGAGCCAACGTACCCCATGCCCCCCGCAGGTGCGCGGCGGCCATTATGCCAGTAAGACTGAGCGTGACAGAGACGGCCTGGCCATTTTCCAGATAAGTGCGTGTCGTGCCGAGATAGTCGGACAGGCTCTCTCCCTGATAGCCCAGCCCGGTTTCGATGACTTGAAGATTGTAGCCAAAAGCTTCTTGAATCGCGCGCTCCTGCGCTTCGGCGGTTGTGAACTCTGCCAGCGAATTCACCCCGTTCTTACCGGTCCATGTGCCATCCCAGGTGTTCGAAGCCGCGCCATTCCCATAATAGACATCATCGGTGTAATACCCGAGGTCAATTAACAGCGCCTCGCCGAACTGATATCCAACAAAACCAAGCGAGTTCATCGAGCGATAGGACATCGCGTCCCATTCATCACTGCTTAGATCAGACCAGCTGGAATAGCTTGGATAGAAGTCGGCAACGGCCCCTCCCGCCCATTGGTTCAGCTGCCAATCCTGAATGATTCCTGCGTCGTATCGATCTCGATCCCAACCAGATTCAAATGCACGCAAAGCGTCGCGAAATTCTTCATATGTTCCATTACTCATCTTGAAACAGACTCCCATCTTGTCGTTGTTTCAGCCCAAGTATTTCGGCTTTACTAGCCCGATGAATTCAGGCCCAACTTGCGTAACAAGTCAGAAGTTCAGGACACGTTAAGAGTTCATTAACGAATTAATCTGAGCGGATGCGGGCCTAGGCCAACCTTTTGATGCGCTAAAAAACGCTGTACGTCAGTGGGTTATAGCGGGGTTTGAGCAAAAGATCGGTGCAGTTGCGCGAGTCTTCGCCAAATTTGGAATGTCGCAATAATTAACTTTGCATTATTGCCAGATCGAACTGTTAAGAAAGCCTCAGCCGATCCAGACCGGCTGAAGCTTTTTTGGTAATCAGGCGATGATCAGAGACCCCAATCCTGTGATTGCTGAGCCGTCAGCTCGCTGATGTGCTGCATGACATCGAAATGCTCATCAACACCCTGTACGCTGATCACCTTTTGGCCATTTGCCGTGACCCAGTGAGTGCTGGAACGCCATTCGATCTGAAGTTGATCCAGAGACGAGATCCCGAACCCTTCCAGATCGATAACAATCGAGTCGTCAGCCTCAAAATCCCGGATCACCTGACCACCATACTGGCTGCCCGGGCCGGTGATGACAAAAGTATCGCTACCTTCGCCACCGAACATATTGGCAAACCCGGCTTCTGAAGACTGGTCCGCATCAAGGATGATGACGTCGTCGCCGTCTCCACCATTTGCATTGGTGATCATCGCGCCTTTGCGGATCAAGATGGTGTCATTGCCGTCGCCGCCGTTCAGAGTAGCGAACTGATTGAGCGCACCGCCAACAATGTAGTCATCACCAGCACCACCATTCAGGGTCAATCCACCACTGCCGGTGTCGCCGATCATGTAGTCCCAACTATCGGTGCCATCTACGGTAACGAGCTCTTCGCCGATCTCGGCATCAATCCGGTTGCCATACTTCTCGAACCACTCCAGCGTGTTTGCACCAAAGGGCGGTTCGTAGACAACCTGATAGCCTTCTTCATCGTTGCCAACCAAGCTGCGCAGGTCGATGTATGACGGGTCAAATCCGTTCCCGTCATCGTCATAGCGCACGATGATCTCGTCTGTCAGCTTGTTGAACAGCACGATCTGGCCGTTTTCGATGCGGTGATCCAGATCGAACCAGCCGGTCATCCCGTAGGCGTCGAGGTCAATCTCGATACGGTCGCCTTCATTGGCATCGAAATCGGTGATCGTGTTCTCGCCGCCGTTCAGAATGAAGGTGTCAGCTCCTCCGTTACCGGTCAGCACGTCTTTACCATCACCCGAGGTGAAGACGTTATCGCCGTCGTCGCCGATGATCACATCATCATGGTCGCTGCCATAGATGTTCTCGACGCTCCAGAGCAGATCATAGCCTTCCTTGTCGCGAATCTCGTCATTGAGATCGAACGGATTGGCGCTGTTGCCATGCCAGGCCCAGTAATACTCACCGCTGGCATCTTCCGCCTTGTTGTTCATGTCGACATAGATGCCGCTCAGGCTGTCACCATACCAGGCCGTGTCATTGCCTTCTCCACCATACAGCTTATTAAAGCCGCCACCGCCAGCCATGATATCGTCACCGCCAAAGCCGTAGAGTACATCATTGCCGTCATTACGGATTTCGGCCTCGTTTCCGCCGTGGGTATCGCGCTCGGACGTATAGGCTTGCAGAACGTCGTTGTGGTTTGTTCCCAACTGACGATCCTCGTCGTGAAAGCCGACCATCGAAACACCGCCGAACGCCCCGAATGTGACGAACTTGCTGGTTCCAAGACCTGCAAGGTCTTCACTGCTCAGGCCAAGGTCGATCTTTTGGCCCAAGCCATAATGCGCACCATCCGGCCCCGTGATCAGAGCGGTTTCTTTCAACCGTTGAATGAATGCATCTGTGTTCTGCTGCGAGATACTTGTTGCGCCCGGAAAGATGTTCGACGCCTCATCCCAATAGAAGGTTGTAATCACCTTGAACTTGTTGTCGGCCGGATCAAGCGCGACCAGATCGAATGCCGCGCCATCAACGATCGATGACTGCAGGTCCAGCGTTACTGGCCCCTCCACGTTGACTGGTACAATGATCTTGTCTTCAAGCGGGTTGAAGTCGAGGATCTCGACCAGAGACACCTTCGGCGGGTTGACGGTTTCGACAACCTGCTCCTCTGTCTTGAACATGTTCTTGATCCCGTCGATCAGGCCTCTGGCAAGGTTGATGAACAGCTTCGCGCCCGGCAGCATCTTGGCGAGTGCCAGATTACCTGCCTCTTCCAGCCACTCTTCGCCCAGACCATTCGATTGGTTATGGTTGGGATCATGAGTTGTTGGTTCAGGCACAGAGCCAATAACGAACGTGTCGGCCCCTTTTCCACCGTAAAGCGTGTCGGCAGAGGTTTCGTCGATATGCCCGGTAAACAGGACATCATCACCGTCACCGCCGACAAGAAGGTCGTTACCAGTACCACCGTACAGTTTGTCGCCTTCATTCCCGGCAATCAGGATGTCATCGCCCTCGCCGCCAACAAGGATGTTCTTGCCTCCGCCGCCAATGATCTTGTCGTTGCCGGATTCGCCGAACAGCTGATCATCACCTTCACCTCCATCGATGTAATCGTGGCCACCGCCACCATAGATGACATCATTACCGCCATCACCGAACAACTGGTCGTTCCCACGGTAGGCGATGATGATGTCATCTCCGTCACCGCCCGAGATATTGTCCCGATGATGATAGTTGGAATAGTAATTCTTGATCGAGGTGCCGCCATCATAGTTATCCCAGTTTTCGGGGTTCCAACCGTGGATGACGTTATCCCCGTCATTCCCTTCGATACGGGTGTAAAGATATGTCCCCTTGCTTTGCCCACTTGAGAGACGGTGCATCAGGTTTTCAAAGCTCACCTCACCATCGGCCATATTGTATTCACCACGGGCTTTGACATCGCGGCCGACATAGGTGCCGCTGGTGTCATGCAGATGGGTCCCATATTTATCCCACCAACCGCTGTGGCCATCGCCAGGTGATTTACCACCGGTCCAGACGGGAATATCAGGTTTGTTGCTGGCCACAGTCTCGTCGTCCGAGGCTGAATCTTCCCAGACGTAGTCCTGCAATTCGCTGCTTTCTTCCGACAGCAGACTAACCGGCGGGATCACGATAGGATCGTCATCCGTTTCACCAAGACCAACCGATATGTTGAGCGTGCTCGCTGAGTTGGGCTGGAATTTTGATTTGCTAACATGTTTCATGTCTTTCCTCCTGTTTCCTGGATGGTCGACACCCGAGGTTCGGGCCCATACGCATCACAGATCATAGGAAAGATGTGGTTTTTCAGGCTGTTGATCTCAACAGGCGAAAGCCAGTTAAGTTGTTACAAAGTATGACAAAAATGGAATCCACGGCCTGAGAAAACCAGCAATCCGGCTGGCGCCTGTTTCAGGCCCCAGCCGGTGAGTTTAGTTTTCCCTCTGTTTGCCCGGGCGTCCGTTTCAACAGGAACTAAGACGCCCGGATTTTGGTTGTGCAGCGATAGATGATCGCTGAGTTTTCGCCCCACTTAGGCAACCATATCGACAAAGAAGCTGTCGGTCGGAACGGGGGTTCCGCAGATGTCTTCGCCGCCTGCAGTCGGTACGATTTCGCACAGCGGCGGAGGCGCCATTTCCGTCAGGTCATACTCATTCTCCGGTACTTCGGTGCCGCATTTGGGCAGCGGCAGGATCGGGGGTACAGCGATGACGTCATCACCCTGATCCAGAACGATCGGATCAAAGGGCAGCGGGTTCACTGCAACCAGATCTTCACCGTCCTGAGGCACTTCGGTGCCGCAACGTGGATCAGGCATGATCGGGGAAACTGCGGTCACATCGTCACCTTCACCAGCAGGAACCGCACCATAAGGAAGCGGGGCTACTGCGATCAGGTCTTCACCATCCTGCGGAACCTCGGTACCACACCGGGGGTCAGGCATGATCGGGGAAACTGCGGTGACGTCGTCACCTTCACCGGCAGGAACCGCACCAAAAGGCAGCGGGTTCACGGCAACCAGATCTTCGATGGGATCGGCAACCAGCGGATCAATCGGCAACGGATTTACAGCCACCAGGTCTTCACCATCATTTGGCACCTCGGTTCCGCACTTTGGAAAAGGCTGAATTGGGGGCACGGCGATGACATCGTCGTTGGCTTTCTCGAAGCTCGTAGCGGTTACATGTTTCATTGTATTTCTCCTTGTTACACACTTTGTTTAGCACCCAAAAAATCTTAGAAACTTCCTCCTCGGGTATAACAAAAAGGTGGTTATCCGGCCCCTTCATTACAACGCAAAAAAGGGGGCTAAATTGTTACAAAGTATGACAAAAATAGGCTCTTAAGCCGGGCATCATCTCTTTTCAGACAGGACGCGCTTCCAAGATGTGGACCAGCACCCGCTCAGGTACCACCTTCGCCCCTCCTCGCCTTCAGGATCGAAAAAACCAGCGCCATTTCTGGCGCTGGTTTTAGCTGTTTCTTCCTATTGGGCAGCTCACATCATGCGGTCGATCAGACCTCCCGGAACGTGGTCCGGATTTGTTTACTGAGAGGATCAAGAAGGTACTGGAACAGGGTACGTTCGCCGGTTTCGATGAAGACGTCAGCCGGCATACCCGGCAGCAGGCTCAACTGGCGGTCAGACAAAAGTCCGATAGCCTCCTCGCTTAGTGCAACCCGCGCCTCGTAGTAGGGTAAGCCAGTCATCTGATCTGTTTTCAAATCAGCCGAGACAAACTCAACGTGCCCATCCAACCGAGGGGCAACATGTTGATCGAACGCCCCGATCATCACGCTCGCAGCCTGGCCCAAGGCGACATTGTTGATGTCCTGTGGCATGACACTAGCGGTCACCACCAACCCGTCATCCTCGGGCACGATCTGCATCAGCGTTTCGCCCGGAGACACCACGCCGCCGATTGTATGCACACCCAACTCGTGCACGATGCCATCCGCCGGAGCCCGAAGGTCAACCCGCGCCAGCTGCAACGCGGCCGCGCTCCGACGTTCTTTCAAGCCATCCAGTTCGACCTCCAGCGAGGAGATCTCGTTCATCACCTGCTCGCGGAAAGTCTTTTCCAGTTGCAGGATATGGATACGCGTCTCGCTGATACGACCACGGGCGACTGCGATCCGAGAGGTCAGGCCGCCACTATTACCGACAAGACTGCTTCTTTGACGCTGCAAAGTCGTCACCCGGGTGCCTGGCACTAAACCCTTTTCAAAGAGCTGCGTCAGACCCTCCAATTCGCTGTCGATCAGTTTGATCTCTTCTTCGGAAGCTTCGCGCTGCGCCTCCAGGCCCACAATTTCCTGCTCTGCCTGTTCGATTTTCTCTTCCAAGGCCGCGACCTCACCATCCTGCGACAGACGACGTGCTTCCATCACCGCGCGCTGCGTTGCGAGTGCGCGGTCAACTTTGTCTTCGTCTTTCCGGGACGCAAGCTCCTCGGACAGTACGAGATCGTCCAGACCATCGCGCTCGGCCGTGAGACGAACCAACTGCGCTTCAAGCGCCACAAGCCTGTCATCGACCAAGGCTTGGCTGCCTGACAACAGCTGATCATCAAGTGTCAGAACAACATCGCCAGCCTGAACCCTATCTCCGTTTTTGACGTGAATGGCGCCGACAATACCTCCGTCGGGATGTTGCACAGCTCTGAGGTCGGACGAGACCACCACACTACCAGCCGTCACGACCGCCCCGGACATCGGGGCTTTCATCGCCCAACCACCGAATCCTATGGCGAGCGCTGCAATTGCGACCAGACCAAAGCCGATGGATCGGGCAGAACGATCCCTAAACCCTTCGGTCTTCGTGTTGGAATTCTTGTTGGTATTCATGACTTCCTCCATTCATTCTGTTTACAGCGCGGGACTGGGTCAGCCCGTGGCGGCAACGATGTCTGTTTGTTGGGGTTGTTCGACGGTCTTCTGTTCAGCGGCAGGCCGTGCAGCTCCGGCGGCGGCCTGATTGCGTTGACGCAACCGCTCCATCACTTCTGTTCGAGGACCAAAATCTCCAGCGCGACCGTCTTCAATGATCAGAATCTTGTCGACTGAACCCAGCACACTCGCCCGGTGCGCGATGACGATCACAATCGCCCCGCGTGCCTTGGCGGCGAGAATGGCATGGTTCAGTGCGGCCTCACCCACGGCATCCAGATTCGAGTTGGGCTCGTCCAGAACCACCAGAAATGGATCACCATAAAGCGCTCGTGCAAGGGCAACACGCTGTCGCTGACCACCGGACAAGGCCGCGCCACGCTCGCCAACCGAGGTGGCATAGCCGTCTTTGAAGCTAGCGATCAGTTCGTGAACACCCGCTGCCTTGGCGGCGGCAATCACCATCTCGTCCGTCGCCTCGGGATCAAAACGCGCGATGTTCTGGGCGATCGTTCCGTCAAAGAGCTCAACATCCTGCGGCAGAAAACCGATCTGGGGGCCAAGCTCCTCAGGCAGGTACTGGTCGATCGGCACACCGTCGAGGCTGATGCTGCCTTTGGCCGCCGACCATGCACCAACAAGTGTGCGCGCCAAGGTTGATTTTCCGCTGCCGGTCGTCCCAATCACAGCCAGTGCCTCGCCTGCTTTCATATCGAAACCAACACCTTTGAGAACAGCGGCAGTGGCCATCGGAGGGGCAGCGATCAGGCCGTCAACGGTCAGCGACTTCTGTGCCTTGGGCATAGAAATACGATGGTCAGCTTCGTCACCAGAAAGAGTTTGCTTCAGCTGAGCCCATGCTTGCCGGGAAGCAACCAGATTGCGCCAACTACCGACCAGAGTCTCGATAGGCTGCAAGCCACGGGACATGATGACCGATGCCGCAACGATTGAGCCAGCCGATATATGTCCATGGATGGCAAGATAAGCGGCGACCGCAAGAACGGCGGACTGAAGTGCCAGGCGGAACACTTTGGTAAAGCTACCAGACACTCCGACAGTAGTGGCCGCCTTAGCACTCGCACCAAGGTGGAGATCGTTCACATCCTGCCAGGTCTTGCCAAGATTGGACTGCATCCCCATCGCGCGAACCATTTCGGCATTCCGGCGGCCGGCTTCTGCCAGACGGTTGCGCTTGGCTGAATGCTCAGACTGAACGCACGCGGCAGCGCGGACCTTGATATCCGTAACGATGGCAATGGCAACCAATGCCAGCGCGCCAATTACACCGACCATACCTAGCCACATGTGCATGGCAAAAACCAATCCCAGATAGACCGGGATCCACGGCAGATCGAACAAAGCTCCGGCACCTTGGCCCGACAGGAAACCGCGAATTTTTTCGACATCTTGAATTGCCGCCGCAGGGTTGCCACCCGGACGGTTGCGTGACGGCTCGGACAAAGTGCAATCAAACGCTGTTCGGGTGAGCCTTTGTTCAAAGCGATGCCCCATGGCAACCAGCACACGGGTCCGCGCGCCGTCAATCAAGGCCATGAACAAGTACAGACCGGCGACAAGTGTGCTGAGCGCGACAAGCGTATTCACGCTTTGGCTAGACATCACGCGATCATAGATCTGAAGCATGAAAATCGGCCCTGTCAGCATCAATAGGTTCACAACACCGCTGAAAACGCCGGTGGCAATCAGATTGCCCCTCAGCGCGCGCCGGGCGCTGGCAAGTTGTGGATGAACGGATGAATGCTTTGACATAGCTGGCTCCCAATAAAAACTCTGTGGGTGATACTTGGAGACCAGCCGCCGATGCCCCAAGGGCTTGTCACACTTTGATTCAATTGACGAATTTGGCCGGTTGTTTACCGAGCTGACGAAGCCGGGTGCCCCGAAATGCGGTACCGGTGGGTGAAACCCCTTTGCATCATCAGCGGCATGGCGGTTGCAATTTCCGCTTGGGAATGCGGCGGTATTTGAATTAGCGTCCCCAGTCAGGGGGATGGGACAGGGAGCCTACGCGCAATGCGCTGGAATGATCTGACACTTCGAACACAAGTTATGAGCATCGTGCTTATCAGCTGGACGATTGTCGGCGTGTTCTCGGTAGTCACCGACGTGGTCCAGATCCGAAACTCTCGCGCTGAAGAGATCCGAAACAGGGGCGATGCCTTTCTTGCGCAGGTGGTTTCAACCCTGGCCCGCGTGCCCCCTGACAGCCGCTCCGAAGCAGCGCTTGGTTTCTTTCCTGCAGAATGGAGTGTCAGGGTCGGCACGCAGGATGCAGCAACCACTTTGGCCAATGGCCGCGACCGCCCGAATCTGGCTAACTGGCTGACGGCGCGGCTGGAACACCGTGGGATCGCCGTCGCGGAACTGTCCGTGGCAGACACGGTCGTTGACGCCAAACACGACCAAAGCGCGCTGTTGCAACTGTTCAAGAGCCACTCGGGCGAACCTATCGATGCAGAAAGCGTTGACGCGTTTCTGGTGAGCGTTTTTTCGGTCCGGCTCAAGGATGATGACGAATGGCTGAACTGCTATTTGCTCATGAAAAACAAGAACATCGTACCTTTGGTCATCGTTGGCTCAATCGACAGTCTGGTCGCGCTTACCCTGCTTTGCGCACTTGCGTTTCTTATTCAGAAAGTGATGCGACCGCTGAGCGCGATGGCCGTCAATGCCGAGTTGATCGGCCGGGGTGAAGAAGTCGGCCCACTCGTCGAGGCGGGTGCCATTGATATCCGCCACACAATTATTGCGTTCAATCGCATGGAAGCCCGGATTGTTCTGGCGCTTGAGTACAAGACAACCTTGCTTCGTAGCCTCGGGCATGACCTGAAGGGACCGATTGCCCGGATGCACGATGAGATCCGGAAACTGGAACCAACGGCACCAAAAGAGCAACTGCTCAAGCGGTTGGAAACCATCAGCGATATTGTGAACTCCGTCACCGACCTCAATCGTGAAACGCATCACGATGGAGAGCTTGCACGCCTGGATTTGCGCTCACTGGTTGAGGCGTTGGTAGACGAGCAGGTTGAGGCGGGTCGCGATGTGACCTGCACCATCGAACAGTCTGCGGTGGTCAAAGGAAGACACAACGCGCTTACCCGGGTTCTTAGAAACTTGTTGGAAAATGCGGTCAAATACGGGGGCCGAACAAGTGTCTCTTTGACCACCTCGAATGATATGGCCGCAATTCACATAGACGATGAAGGACCAGGTATCCCAGCCGAACAACTTGAAACAGCGTTTGAGCCTTTCCAGAGACTAGGCGCCACCGAACCCGGAACGGGCCTCGGCCTCGCCATAGTCCGGGCGATTGTGGTTGATCAGGGGGGCACTGTAACGCTTGAGAACCGCCTGAGCGGAGGCCTTAGGGCAAATGTGCTGTTGCCGCTTGATACCGGAGTTCAGCCGGGACGAAAGATGTAACCCTGCCCCCAGACCGTTCGAATATATTCCGGATTTGAAGGGTCGCTCTCAATCTTCGATCGCAACCGTTTGATCAGAGCATCAACGCTTCTGTCTCCTGCACCGCCATGCTGTCGGGTCCGGGCAACGGCAAGAAGGTCTTCTCGGGTACACAACACGTCCGGGTTTTCAGCAAAGAAGCGCATAACCCGCACTTCGCTTGAGGTGAGTGTGATGAGACGACCATCTTCACTTTTGAGATGTCGCTCGTTTTCAACGAGCTCCCATTCTCCGAACCGGGTAACCCGGGATTTTCCCTGCGTGCCACCAGCACGCCTGCGCAGCACAGCACGCACGCGCGCGAGGAGTTCCAACTCGTTGAATGGTTTAATGATATAATCATCCGCGCCCAGTTCCAGCAGGGAAATCCGCTCGGCGTCGTCATCAATCGAACTGATCATGATGATCCCGGCATCTATGCGCGAAGCAATCTCGTGACATAACACCTTACCACTAGTTCCTGGCATCACGAGGTCCAGCAGAAACAAGCTGTAGGTTTCATCAGCCATCATCAACCGCGCAGCGGGTACATCTTGCGCGTGTTCGATTTTGTACCCTTTGTCAGTCAGAAATGCACAAACACCCTGAGCAAACTCGATGTCATCGTCACAAATCAGAATGTGCTCATCATAGCCAGCGGATTGATCCGCGACGTCTTGCATAGCTCTTCTCCTCGGGACGATGCCTGCCGTTACGATAACAACATTTGCTATTCGAAGCTGTCAATGTTGCAGAGAACGATCAAACTGTCCGGTACGCAGCGACCGCAATCGCCACTCATGGCTAAACCAGACAATCATCCACCGGGGCATTCCGGACGATTGAAAAGTTTGTCACGCCAAACAGCAAATTCCTCCAACTTCCGGGACATTCCGCAGGTGGCTGCGTGCAACAAAGCAACCTTTGTCAGAGACTTGGTAGCAGGCCTTGTATTTGGTGTATCGCGTGCGCCCCGACTTAAGTGCAGTTTTGATCGTAACAGTAGGCTCTGAACAAGATTTGGGTGCTTCTGAAACCCTTAAAAGTTACTGCTGCATCCACGCTACGAATGAGGCTCCAAGTCCGACAGAGTAATATCATAGTCAGTTTCCACCAGAGCTATCTACGGCCTTGCGGAAATCCGGCTTAGATTGTTTCGATTGTCTCCAGCCAGCGCAGCAGCGCCGCCGTGGTTTGCCGCGGTTGTTCCAGAGTTGGCAAATGCCCCGCGTGTTCGATGACTTCCAACCGGCTTTGCGGCAACAGGTCATGCATCAATTCGTGGCGTTCGACTGGGCATAACGCGTCATGACGACCGCAAAGGACCAGCGCAGATCCCTTGAAAGCGCGCAATGTGGGACTTTGATCCGGGCGATCTCGTAGGGCCATGGATTGGTTAACAAAAATCTCCGGCCCCAAGGCCATAGCCATATCCATGCATAGGTCCAAAATTGCCTGTCGATCAGGGCCATCGGTCAGATAGTTGGGCTTCATTTCCTCGGCCATCACATCGCGTAGCCGACCGTTTTTAACCGCCTCTATCTGGGGCTCACGCCTCACCTTGACCTGATCCACCTCTGCCAGCGGGTTGGTGTCCATCAACGCCATCCCCGCTACACGCCCCGGTGCTTGCCGCAGTATTTCCATCGCAACAATGCCTCCCATGGAAAGACCGGCCAAGGCGAACCGGTCGGGCGCATGACTTAAAACCTCGGCGGCCAGAGCCTGCATCGTATCATGTGCACCAATGGGGGCGACAAATATCGGATATCTGCCAGACAATGCACCAATTTGCGGCGAGAATAGCCGAGCATCGCACATCATGCCCGGCAAAAGGACAAGTGATGTCATTTGACCAGAGCAGCCCCTTCGGCCAGCGCACCCAGTTTGGCATAGGCGATATCAGGATCGACAGCGCCAAACCCCGCAAAAGTGCCAAAACCGCAATCCGATCCGCCGATCACCCGCTCCGCTCCCACGATGTTCACGAACCGCTCAAGACGTTGCACGACCAGTTCGGGGTGTTCCACAAAGTTTGTGGTGGTATCGACCACGCCCGGCACAAGTACCTTGTCATCGGGTATCTCGGACTTGCGGTCGCGGAACACCGTCCATTCATGTGCATGGCGCGGGTTCGAGGTTTCAAACAGCACATAGCGCGACTTGGTTGACATCAAAGTCGAGAACACCTTGTCCATTCCGATATCGCAGCAATGCGGACCTTCGTAATTGCCCCAGCAGATGTGAACCCGAACCTTGTCGGCGGGCACATCCTGCAATGCATGGTTCAGCGCTTCGACATGCATTTCGGCAATACTGACAAATTCCTCGTCAGAAAGATCGGTGAACAGCATATGGCGCGACAGGGCAAGATCGGGACAATCCAATTGAAGATCCAGGCCCGCCGCGACGATGGTTTCATATTCGGATTTCATCGCATCGGCCAGCGCGGCCAAATACGCCTCGCGCGTCGGGTAATAGTCGTTCTGCAGAAAAAGAGAGATCACACCCGGGCTGGCAGCATTCATAAATCCGCGCTCAATCCCGTGCTCAGCCATGGCTCTTTTGAGGTTGTCGATATCCTTCTGCAACTCGCCCTGCCCTTTCGAGCGCACGTCGCCTACGCACATGGGCCGCGCGTATTGCGGAGTTCCGCCATCATTCGCCAAACGTTGAAGAAAGCCCGGAAACATCTTCAGATCAGCCGGAGCGTTGCGCGGGCTGTCGCCTGCAAACCCGGTGTAGCGGTCCTTGACGTAGGTCGCGTAAGAGATTTTCGAAGTCTCGCCATCTGATACAATATCGATCCCCGCTGCAGCCTGTTTGCCTACGGTCTCGGACACCGCGTTCGTCATGCAGGCATCAAAATCTGTCTGATCGAACGGTTCCTCCCGCTCACGCGCGAAGATGAAATCGACGACTTCCTGACTACGCGGCAGACTCCCCACGTGGGTGGTTGAAATTCGGGTCATCATGTCATCTCCAATTCAATTACTTCCCTGTGCCGAGTCCAAAGCGAAGAACGGGTCACATACTGCGCGCCCCGAAGGAGATCGGAGCGCGCAACTTTGCCTTTAAGCACCGGTCCAGGTAGCACCGGCGGGATCGTCCGTTGCCGTGATACGATACAGACCGGCCTCTCCGGTCATTGAGGGCACGATACTGTAGCTTTCACCTGACAGAATCAGCGCTGTGTCGCCTGCGGACAAAGTTGTTTCATAGCCATCGACTGTAATCCGCCAATGACCACTCGCAGGCATGAGGACGACGGGCATATGCGCCGCGACGGGTTCGTTCAAACAAGAGCCGCGTCCGAGGAAATCGACCTCAAACCCCGGCTTATCCTTGATCAGGGCATCTTCGCCAATAACTTTGGCTGGCTTGTTAGCGGAAAGCGCCATCAGATCCCAATAGCGTGCCACATATTTGCCGATAACATCTTCGACCGGAACTTCCGGATAGCTCTTAAGCTCTTCTTCGGTCAGCAGCGGCATGGGGCGCACGTTGTGGGGCAGTTCCTGACCCTTCTTGCTGTCATACAGCACGCCATTGTCGCCCAGCATCAGCCCATGCGCCTGCGCGTCTTCGATCACCTGTGGTGCCCAGGTGACACCGCCACCCGCATCATCGCCGCCCAGGATCGACATGATCATCCCATAATCCTGCCCGACATTTTCGAAACCGCGAAAGATGCCAGTTGGAATGTTAAATATGTCACCTTCCTCGGCAATAAACTCACCCGCAGTGCCATAGCGACCCCAGAAGAACCGCCAACGTCCTTTGGCGACAAAGAACACCTCGGCCGTGGTGTGGCTGTGCAGCGAATTCCGGCATTTCGGAGGTTGCCCCGCCGCGCCAATATTGAAACCGATTTTGTCGGTGATGTGGACATGCTGATCGGGGCTTTCGGATACGCCACCGCCTACGATGGTAAAGTTTTCCTTCTGGTCCGAACCAGGCGTGTGCGCGTCAATAAATGCGGTTTTACAAGGCTGCAGTTCGCCGTAGCGGACAATGCGTTGTTGGATCGTGCTCATAATAGTCTCCGTTCATTGAATTGGTACAAGAGGTCTCGATCCTCATGCACCCGGAGGGCGATTATTCAGCCGCCGCGCCCGCAAGGACGCCCGGTGGCCGTGGTACCGCCGGGTTCCTTCACTGGCATCCAATGCGACGCGCGTTTGAGGCATCAGAGATCCCCGGTTTCCAACAGAAGCTGTTTCCAGACCGCGGTTTCATCGAACAAGGTCCATTCGCGTCGCAGCCTGATGTCGCCTCCAACCAACTCGCCCCATTCGGCATGGCTGATCCCCAGCACATACAACTCAGCACCTGTTGGTTTGCCGAACACGCCCCAACCGTCATGCTTGCCATGCAAGCTCCAGCGCAGGGCCGAGCGGGGTGGCATATTCGGATCATCGCGCCCGATCTGATGATGGATGGTGAAGGTTGCGCTTGGCATGGCTGCACGCAAAGACATCCAGAACCGATCAGCCGAATCCCAGCCATGGCCCGTGACACCGCCGGGATATTCGGTCTGCACGCCTCGGTCATACTCTCGTTCAATCGCGCCCATATCTGCATTCATTATCCGTGTCAGCAGATCCGCGTGGCGGCGTCCCCATTCATTGTCATTGCCGTGCCCCTTGTAGGGGCCTTCGATGTCGTTCTTAGGTGACAGAGGCTTCACACTGGCCTCGGCCCCACCTTCACGCGTTATCAGATCGGCGGCATATTCCTTGGGATCCCAGCCCATTTGCCGGACAATCGCACCCTGATCTCGGATAAGCCATTCGTCATCGATCATGTTGTCGATGGCGTGGCAGTCGGCCAGAATTCGGTATCGCAAGCGTGTTCCGGTGGCTTTGCCATAGACACCATTGCCCCGATGCGTGGCGGTCGACAGGATACGATGCGAGCTCAGCATGCCTTCTTCCGGGGTGCCCGACCAGATCACATCCTCGCCCAGCAGCTGACGGTCGGGGAACTCGGCCAACGTGGCCATTGTTGCACCAATGACATTCTGGTTACCCAACACAACCGAACCGGGCGAGCGGACGACGATGTCTGGGCTGTAATATTGATGCAGAGTCGCAATGCCACGGTCTTCCCAAATCTCTTTGGTGATGCCGATGATATAATCCGGGAAATCTTTGAATTTGGGATCAAATCCCTTCATGTCTTCCATCCTTCAGGTATGCGGGCGGAGCCGCGAACGATCAAAGGTCCGTCAATCTCGGTGCGGCGCGGCGCAGCAGCGGGATTTTCGATCTTGCTAAGTAGAATATCGACGGTTTCGGCAACCATCCGATTGGCAGGCTGACGAATAGTTGTCAGATTGTAGGCTGGCCAAGAGGCAACGGCGACATCGTCATATCCCAGAACCGAGACGTCGGCCGGAATTTGCAGGCCCAACTCGAACCGCAGCGTGTCCATCACAGAGATCGCCATATGATCATTGGCCACGAACACAGCGTCCGGTGGATCGGACGCGAACATGCGTAGCGTTGCCTCACGCGCCTGTTCTGCGATGAAGTTTCCGGCTCCACGGGCGTGCAGTTTGACACCCGCCTCTTGCAGGGCCGCTACGAATCCCGCTTCGCGATCGCGTTGGGTCGAAGCGCCCTCCCATCCGGCGATATATCCGATCTTCTCATGACCGCCAGCCAGCAAAAACTCGGCTGCCTTTCGGCCACCGGCGACATTGTCGGATGTAACCGATGACATAGTGAGGTCATCCTGTGCCCGATTGAACAACACCATCGGTACGCCAACGGTCCGACAACGCTCATACAAGGTCGACGAAAGGGCCACCGATGCCGCGATTATGCCGTCGACTTGAAAGTCGAGCAATTCCTCGACCACGCTATCGACGTTTTCGGCCTGGTTCGACGCCATGAATATCATCACATGGTAGCCGCGCTCCTGCAGCGTATTCGTCAACCTTTCCAGTGCTTCAGGATAAAACTGATTATTCAGATACGCCACAACAAGCCCAATGATCCGGCTTTTGCCGGACACTACGGCACGCGCAAGGACGTTCGGCCGATACCCCAGTTGCTTGGCGGCCTGACGAACCTTTTCAATCGTCTTTTTCGATGCCGACGCCCCCGGGGTAAACACACGGCTTACGGCAGACTGGCTGACCCCGGCAAGGCGGGCGACCTCCATGGATGTAACTTTCTGCGCCGCCATCAGTCTGCTGTCCAACCTCCGTCTATCATCAACGCGGTGCCCGTCACCAAAGCCGATGCATCCGAGGCAAGATAAACCACTGCCCCCATGATGTCTTCGATCTCGCCCGGGCGGCCCAACTTGATCTTATCCAATATCCATGCGCGCTTGTCCGGGTCATCAAAGGTCGGCTTGGTCAAATCGGTCAGAATAAAGGTTGGGCAGATCGTGTTGACCCGAATTTTTGCAGGACCGAACTCCAGCGCCATCGCCTTGGAAAAGCCTTCGACCGCGAATTTTGACGCGCAATAGACCGCCCTTTCCCGCCCGCCTACATGGCCCATCTGGCTGGAGATGTTCATCAGCGATCCGGGGCGCCCAGCTTCTAACAATCCTTTTGCCACCGCTTGGGTCAGAAAATAGGCCCCCCGGACATTGACATCCATTACCGCATCAAAATCCTCGGGCCGTGTGTCCACGGCCCTGCTGTGTCGGGCCAGACCGGCTGAGTTCAGCAGGATATCAAACGGCCCGTTTTGCGCCACAGCATCAGCAGTGCCTGCAACGTCAGAAACATCCAGTTCAAGTATATTCGCCAACCATCCCCGAGCGGTCATCTCTGTTGCCAGATTCTGCAACGCATCCTTGCGCCGCGCCGCCAGTGTCACTTCGGCACCATGCTCTGCCAGTGCTACGGCACAGGCCATGCCGATACCGGACGACGCGCCCGCGACCAATGCGCGTTTGCCGTTAAGATTGAAACTTGGGGTGCTGGGAAATTGGGACATATCAGACCTCGCCAACCGGAAATGGAATGCGGCCCGGAACGCGCGCCTTGTTGAACTCTCGCAAACGGGCAAAGACGTCAACACCCAGCTGGCGATAGGTATCCAGCAGATCAACCAGAACCCAGTTCTCGCGAATCTTGCCATTTTCAAGCCGCCAGAAATCGAGGCTGCGCAGCGTGATCTTCTTGCCCGACGGTGCGATCCCCATCCAGCCATCATTGGTGACAGTCTGGATCATGTTGGGCCAACCCGTAACAGCCGCATAGTCACCGTCGCCAAAGAAATGACAGGTGATGTCATCTACATCCTGCCCGCGATCCGGCATTGCATTGAGGAATGGAATCTGATGCCAATTACGGAACCCCGCAATACCCCGCCCTGTGCCGATCCCCGAGGGGCCGTACCAGTTCATCCGAGGATGCCAGAACCGCTCCAACTCCATCACCTCCGGACCACCTTCTGCGGGATGTTTGGTCAGATGATCCAGCATGTCGACAATGTGCTGGCAGGTCTCTTTGCCCTTGGCCTTGTCATACGGGCCGGGCACCAGCCCGTCCTGCGTCGCGGGTCCCGGAACATGCCATTCCCGCCCCAAACCGGGTGCCATGGGCCAAGCCTGCGCTTGCATCATCACTTCGGGGATATCCCAAAGCGCCTGCACCTCGGCGACTTTGCCATTTTCGATCCGGTAAAACTCGTGAAACCGCATGGTGACCTGATGGCCTGTCGGCGGAATCTCCAGCCATGGCCCCGCGAAAGTGCCGGTATAGTAACCGCCGCATCCAACCCAATCAGCCCCGAATTCATCAGGTCCAGCCATGACGATATAATCGCGGCGCTCAAGATCGGGCCATGCGGTCAGAAGATCGCGATAGCAACAATCGTAATAAGCATTAATCCCTTTGGTGTCGCCAAACGGATAGCTCAGATGGAACACAGCGTCGGGAGAACAAATCTTATCCAACGCCTGCCGGACACCGGCTTCGGTAAAGTCATACATCGCAGCCCTGACCTGTGCGATCAGGGTCTTGTGCTCAGTATGCCTGTCACTCATTCTGCGGCGTCCCTGTAAGGTGCAGGCGCGCCGTAGGGGACATTGATGCCGCCGTAACGCCTTACGCGGACGTTACATTGCTCGGCGTGCCCCACAAAACCTTCGAGCATGCATAGGCGCGAGCCATATTCGCCGATCAAGGTTGCTGCCTCATCAGTCAGAACCTTTTGATAGCTATGTGTTTTCAGATATTTACCTACCCATAGACCACCAGTATAGCGGCCAGCTTTTTTGGTAGGTAGCGTGTGATTGGTGCCAATAACCTTATCACCGTTCGAGACATTGGTACGCGGGCCAAGGAACAGTGCGCCGTAACAAGTCATGTTCTCAAGGAACCAGTCGTCGCGATCGGTCATGACCTGCACATGTTCAGATGCAATGTCATCAGCAACCCGCAGCATCTCATCATACGTGTCGCAGACGATCACTTCGCCATATTCCTCCCACGATACTTTTGCGGTGCCCGCGGTCGGTAGAATGCCCAGCAGCCGGTCCACCTCGGCCATCGTGTCCTCGGCCAGTTTGCGAGAATTGGTCAGCAATACGCAGGGGCTGTTATATCCATGTTCGGCCTGACCCAGAAGATCGGTCGCGCACAGCTCTGCGTCTGCGGCGGTCTCATCAGCAATCACCATGGTCTCGGTCGGGCCGGCGAACAGGTCGATACCGACGCGGCCAAATAGCTGACGTTTAGCTTCTGCGACAAAGGCGTTACCCGGACCGACAAGCATGTGGACTGGATCAATCGTCTCGGTTCCCAACGCCATGGCGCCGATAGCCTGAATGCCGCCCATCACGTAAATCTCATGCGCCCCACCCAAATGCATGGCGGCGATCACCGCTGCATTGGGCTTGCCCTGAAACGGAGGGGTGCAGGCGATGATGCGCGGCACGCCCGCCACCGAGGCCGTCGCCACCGACATATGCGCCGAGGCCACCATCGGGAATTTTCCACCGGGCACATAACAGCCCACCGATTGTACGGGGATGTTCTTGTGGCCCAAAATGACGCCCGGCAGAGTCTCAACTTCGATATCCAGCATCGAATCGCGCTGAGCTTGTGCAAAGTTGCGCACTTGCTCCTGCGCGAATTTGATGTCCGCCAGCTCTCGATCCGTTAGCTGATTGATCAGGTCGCCGATCTGGTCTTGAGACAACCGAAACGATGCTGGCGAATAGTTATCGAACTTCTCGCTTAGCTCGCGTACCGCAGCATCGCCACGTGTTTCGATGTCTTTCAGCGTCGCTTCGACGACAGCGCGTGTTTTGGCGTCATCCTCGGCTCGGTCAGCATCGGACTTACCACGTTTCAGATACTCGATTGTCATTGTCCTAATCCTTAGTTTCAGGCCGGGGCGGAGACTTCTCACCCCGGTCAAATGCTTCCCAGCCTTCACCGTTAAACAGATCGACACCCAGCTGTGCCGCTACATGGGCGAAATCCACATTCACCCAATTGTCGACGATCTTGCCGTCGACCACTTTCCAGAAATCCATATATCGGATCTCGACCCGCTTTCCGGTGGGGGCGATCCCCAGGAACTCACCCGAATGGGTTGCTTCCTGTCGGCCAAACGCAGCCGCCCACTCGCCCATGTAAAGGCGCGCTTCGTCGATGCATGTCTTGTCCGAAAAAGCCGCCTGAAACGGGCGTTGCCAATTGTCCTGAAACTGTTTCAGGCCAGTTTTTGTGCCACAGCCCTGATTGCCCATCCAGCGGAAGCCTTCCGAGAAGAATTCGCCGATGTCATCGATACGGTGATCGTTCAGACCATCCACCATGGTTTCAATCACACGGCGGGTGTCTTCTGTTTTGTCGAGGTCCGTATCACGTGTCAGCACGGCCTGTTCCGGGCGGGAACCCTTCATCTTTCTCATCCTTGTATTAGTGCCAATAGAAATTCTGTCTTCATCGGGTAGCTCAATCAGCTGACAGAAAATCCCTCGGCATCCGGTTGAGCGCCGGGTGGCGGCCAACGGCGTTATGTCTTGCAGAGCTGCTCATGCGGCTTGCTCGGCGATGTCGGCAAAAAGGTCATATCCCAGCTGCAACAACACATGCGGGATGTCGACGAAAACCCAGTTTTCGACCAACAGATCGTCCTCTCGACGCCACCAGTCGCAGACCCGCATGAAGACGCGTTTTCCGCTTGCGGGCTGGTCGAGGAAGGGTTTCACCTGGACACCGGTCAAGGAAGGCCAGCCGCCCGAGCATACGTAATTGCCTTCGCCGAAGCGGGTGAAATGCGCAGTCATGCCATTTCCCGCACTGCCGCCGGACCAACCTTCGAAGGTGGCCTCGAAAGGCACCTGGAAGCTTGCAAAACTCTCGAGCCCGACGAAAGAACCGAAGGCGCCGGGGCCGTACCAGACCATGTTGTCATGCCAAAACGGGCGCCAGGCCTCGTTCTTGGTGGCAAGCTTGGCCAGCATTTCTGTGACCATACGATAGCTCTTGGCCCCCTCGACTGGGTCTTGCGGCGTGGTCAAGATGCCATCATGGCTTGCTGGACCCTGAATCATCCCGGTGAAGCCACGGGTCTTGCCCGGGCTATCGGTGATCGGCCATTGCCCTGCAGCCAGCATCAGTTCTGGGATATCGAAGAAGATATAGCTCTCCACCGCCTTGCCATCCTGCATGCGGTGGAACTCGCCGAAGCGCAGATAGGCAAGCTCACCTGTGGCGCGGATACCAAGCCAGTCGCGCGAGAACCGACCGACGAAATAGCCGGTGGCGCTGATCCAGCCCTGTCCTTCAAATACACCGGCCATGACGATATCATCGCGCCGAAAAAGCCCATCGAAGGAGGCTGCGAGCGGGGCGATGACGTGATCGTGCAGCCCGAGGCCACCCGCGACCTCGTTGAAAGGATGCACCACGTTGACATGTGCACCGGGGGCGAAGAATCCCTCATAGGCTGGCCGGAAATTGCCTGGATGGCGTTGCGCGGCGGTGAAATTCAGAAAGGGTTTACGGTCGAGGCGTTCCATTAACTTTGTCTCTATAGGATCTGTTCAAGGCGTCTGCGGAGAAACGCCCCGCAAGGCCCTGCGCGCATCAAAGCAAAAGGAATTCGCCCTGGTCGCCTTGCCCGGCACGCAGCCATATTCAGGCTGGCTGCGTGCGCATGGGCAAATACGGACTGAGGATGCGTGCGTCCCATCAGCGTCAGCCTTTCACAGCCCCGGCGGTCAAACCGCCCACAATCTGACGCTGGAAGAACATCACCAAGATGAACAGCGGAACCGTCGCAGAAACCACGGCCGCAACGGCGAACATTACGTTGCCCTCGGTTTGCGTTGTACCAAGGAACGCGGCGATGGCTGGAACCATTGTGCGGTTGCTTTCTGACAACAGCATCGCCCCAACGGCAAAGTCGTTATAGGCCAGAAGAAACGAGAACAGCCCCGTGGTGATCACACCCGGCCACATCACCGGAATGATCACGCGGCGGAAGGCCTGAAACTGGTTGCAGCCGTCGACCTTTGCGCTTTCGTCAAGCTCGCTGGGGATGTTCTTGAAGAAGGCGTGTAGCATCCACAGAGTGAACGGCTGGTTGATCGCGACAAGTACGATAATTGTCGTCGGAAGTATCCCCCAGATATTCCATTCAAAGAAGGGCAACAGATAACCCGAAACCAACGTGATCGGCGGCATCGCGCGGAAGATCAGCGCCGTGATCAAAAGCCAGAATGTGTAGTTATAGCTCGACCGCGAAAGCGCATAGCCCCCCAGCGTTCCGATGGTCAGCGAGATGGCGACCACAAAGACGCAAACGATCCCCGTGTTCAGAACATTCCGCCAAAATTCTTCCTGAATCCAAGCCCCTTCGTAACCGGTGGTGGTAAAGGGTGAGCCATAAACTGCCTCGGTCCGCGCGCCGGTTAAGGCGTTGGTCCAATCGGCGATCGAGAAGAAATCCAGCTCTACCTTGAACGACCCCCAAACCGTCCAGAGGAACGGGAAAGCGGCCAGGATGAACCAAAGGATCACAAAAAGCGACGAAGCAATCCGAAGGCTTTTGGGCATTCTTTGCGCACGGCTGGCCATGTTATCTAGCTCCTTTGAAGTCACGCCAGGTGCGGACAAGCACGGGCGACAACAGAATGGCGACCCCGATAATCGTGATCACAGACGTAGCGGCTGCAGAGGACAGTTGTCGCGTTTCACCGCCGAGGTCGTTGAAGATGAAAGTACTGAGCGATTGCGCATGGGCACCGGCGCTGAAGCCAATAATCGGTTCAAACACCTTGAAATTATCCATCAACTGGATCAGCGCAACAAACGTAACCAGTGGCATGAGATGGGGAACAACCACGAATTTGACCTGTTGCCAGCGGGTTGCCCCATCGATCTGGGCCGCCTCGATCTGATCTTTGGGCAAAGTTTGCAAACCGGCATAGAACACCACGAAGGCAAAGGGGGCCGAGCTCCAGACGCCATAAACCATCAGCGCCACCCACATCAGCCCGGTCGAAGCCTTTAGACTGAAATCCGGATCTCCGGCCAAGTTTACAAGGGCATTGCCGATGACGCCACGACTGTCAATCATCCAAAACAGAATGAGCGAGCCGATCAGCGGTGTCACAATCATGGGCAAGAGCGAGAAGAAGATCATCAAACCCTTGAGGTGCCGGTGCAGTGAGTTGACCGCCAGCGCAATCACCAGCCCCAGAATGATCGTGAGGGGTGTCACAATGAATGTGAAGGTCAGCGTAAAGGCCATGGCCCGATAGAAGGGCAAGTTTCCGACCTCTGAGAAAAGGTCACCCCACGTGTCACTCGCCGCCCAGATTTCGCCAACCTCCTGTATCGCCAAGTGGCCGCGATCAAAGTAGATATCCAGCCCGACAAATCTGCCCAATGGTTGTTCGGCACGAAGCGCTGCGGTGGCTTCCTGATCGATGGTGGTCTCGGTTGTGCACCCGACAAGCGGAGTACAGTTTTCGACTTCCACCAGAACCGCCGGGTGTGGGGCGTAAATGGATTGGATCACCACCGAGACGATGGGCATTGCAATGAACAGCAGCATTGCAAGTCCTGTGGGCAGGAAAAACCAAAGGAATGTCTTATGGCGCATGTCGCAATTCCCGTGTCGGCTTGATTGGGCGGGTGCCCGAATTGGGCACCCGCGAGGGGCGTTTTACTGTAGGAAGCCCTGTTCGATTGCCGCGGCGCGATAGGCGGCCTCGACATCGGCCAGCGCCTGTTCAGCGCTTTCCTTGCCCTGCATGAAATCGGCAAGTTCATTGCCAAGTGCACTGTGCATCAAACCCATGTAGGGCAGCATCGGATAAGGCGTCGTGCCCATTTTGGCAGCGTCAAATACACCCTGCGCGTCGTCTGCGGGTTCGTACCCTTCGATCAACCAGACTGCCAGCGGCGTGGTTTCATCGTTCAACATTTCGGGGCGGACGCCATGCGTCATCGCGACAAAAGTCGCCTCAGCCTCTTCATCCGAGATGTTCTTGCCGACGGTCCATCCGTCCCACCAAAGGGTCGAGGCCGGAGTCGTGCCGCCACCCACGGTCAGCGGCGCTGCAATGGCATGGCCATCGATTACTTCCTGCAAGACACCTTCGGTTGTGGTCTGCTGTGACGCCCGTGACCCCCACATATTCATGATCGCCACATTGCCCGCGCGGTATTCCGCGTTGGTGGCATTGGAATCATGGGTTAGAAAGTCGGGGTTCATATACTCGGACAAAGCCTTCATCATGTTCAGCGCTTTGACACCGGCCTCGGTATTGACGTTGGGCTCTGCGCTGCCGGGCTTGAAATGAGTACCTCCATAGCCAAGGAACATGTTGTTGAATTCCTGCGCCAGATTCCATCCCGCAGCGTAAGCACCACCAACCGGGTTTTGCATTATGCCCTGCGCGCGAATGGCTTCGGCCGCCTCGAGCAGTTCTTCATACGTGGTTGGCACTTCGACGCCTGCCTGTTCCAGAACGTCCTTGCGGTACATCAGGTGCTGAGCATTGGCCATGAAGGCGATGGCCATGATGTCATCGCCGATCTTGATCAATTGTCCCGGCTGCAGGTTCTGACCATGTTTTTCGACCAGGTCATTGAGCGGTCGGATAACGTCTTCATTCATCAACGCCACAATCGAGCTGTTGGCGATGATGGCTGAGGTGTATTCCGACGGATTACCCGACAGACCGGCGACGTTGATGGTTTGGTGTTCGGATGTCAGGTTGGATTCAACAGATGCGCCCGTGCATTCCTTTGCAGCAGCGGCCACAGCCTGAATGGCGGCAAATTCGTTGCCGACGATGTTGACCCGATCCGTGATCTCGCAGGCATAACCCGCGCTCGAAGCAAAGGCGGTCAGTGACCCGGCCAATGCGATTTTCTTTAGAAACATTTTGATTCCTCCCTAGGTGATTGGGTGCATCTTCGAAGCCTGCACCCGAGATTGTCCCGTCATTGCGGGATTGGTTTTCGTCTCTCAGATCTCAAGGCGCGCGCCGGTTTGCGCATCGAACAGGTGACAGTGATCGGTATGGATATGAACCGACACCTGATCGTCGATTTCAGCACGATAGGTTTTGTCGGCCTTGACCGAGACCAGCGCTCCGCCTATCCGAACCGAGACCATGGTGCTGTCGCCCAGCAATTCCTGCGTATAGATGGGCGCGTTAATCTCGCCCCCGCTTTCTACGACATTGGCGTCCTCGGCGCGGAAACCCAAAGTTATTGGGCCATCCGGAGCATTCAGACCATGCACTTCGGTATTCTGCGCGCGGAACACACCGCCCTGAACATCGCCATCAACCAGGTTCATCGCAGGGTTGCCGATAAAGCTGGCGACAAACGTGTTCGCAGGCTCGTCGTAGATCGCCGTCGGAGAGCCAACCTGCTGGACAACACCCTGCTTCATGATCACCACGCGATCGGCCAGTGTCATCGCCTCGATCTGGTCATGTGTCACATAAATCGTAGTCACCGCCAGTTCATGGCTAAGGTTCTTGATCTGCGCGCGAGTCGAAACGCGCAGTTTTGCGTCAAGGTTGGACAACGGCTCATCCATCAGGAACACGTTGGGCTCGCGTACAATCGCACGCGCCAGAGCCACCCGTTGACGTTGCCCACCTGACAGCTCTGCCGGCTTACGATGCAGAAAGTCGTCCAACTCTACCATCGCCGACGCACGGCGCACTTTTTCGTCATGGGTGGAAGCGTCGATGCCACGTACCCTCAGCGGGAAACGAATGTTCTCGTAGACATTCATGTTCGGATACAAAGCGTAAGACTGGAACACCATCGCAACGTCGCGGTCTTTTGGCTCCATATCGTTGACGCGGGTACCGTCGATCAGAATATCACCCTCGCTTGCGTCTTCCAAACCTGCGATCATGCGCATCGTCGTGGTCTTGCCACAACCCGACGGGCCGAGAAGCACCAGAAATTCCTTGTCGGATATTGTCAGGTCGAAATTGTCCACTCCAACAAACGAACCCCAACGTTTTCCAACATTGCGCAGTTGAATCTCGGCCATACTGTCCTCCCAGTTGCACCTGAGTGCATACGTTTGCAAAAGCATAGACATCCAAAGGAACATCTGGCAAGTATTTTTTGCAAGCGAATGCAAAAGCGCCCGCAATCTTGCTAAAGACTGACGCTTCCCTCCGGGCAAAGCATTGAAAGTAATAGATATGTCTTACGAAGCCGAGAAAGAAATTGTCCTGAACTTCTACAAAGCTCTGAGCGATGCAGAGGAATCAGCCCACTCTGATGTGATCGCTGAGTATTGCGCCGAGGACCTCCTGTGGCGCGGCTTTCACCCGTTCAACGAGTTGCGTGGCGCTAGCAACGTGGCGCAAAAATTCTGGCAGCCGCTGAATCACAGCCTAACTAACTTGCAGCGTCGGATGGACGTGTTCATGGCTGGTCAAAATGAAATCGACGGGTTCAATTCAGTCTGGGTTGTTTCGATGGGCCATCTCATGGGGCTGTTTGACAAGGACTGGCTGGGCATTGCGCCAACCGGAAAAATGGCCTTGCTGCGCTATTGCGAGTTCAACTGGATTGAGCACGGTAAGATTGTCGAAACCGCGATGTATTTCGACATCCCGCATTTCATGATTCAGGCCGGGTTGCAGCCCTTCCCGCCGCAGACCGCCGCACAACTTGTCCAGCCCGGGCCCATGACCCATGACGGCCTGATGTTCACGCCTCAACCCGCCGAAGACGGCCAAAAGACATTGGCCGCTATCAACGCGATGATCTCCGATCTTGGGCGGTGGGACAGCGGGCTCAGCCTTGAAGATGAGTTGCGCCGCACATGGTGCGAAGACATGATCTGGTGGGGGCCATCCGGTATCGGTGCGACCTACACAATCGAACGTTACGCCAAACAACACGCTGGCCCGTTCCGTGCTGGGTTTGCCGACCGGTCAAAAACCAACCATATCTGCCGCATCGCCGAGGGCCACTATGGCGGCTTTTTTGGCTGGCCGAACTTTACCGCCCGACCAACCGGCGGGTTCATGGGGATGCCTGCCACTGACAAAGCCGGTGAGTTCCGGGTGATAGACATTTATCGTCGCAAAGGTGATAAACTGGCCGAGAACTGGATTTTCATCGATCTGCTTCATTTCTGGAAGCAACAGGGTGTCGATATTCTGGACCGCATGACCCACGGTGGTTCTTAGATCATAGGCAGGCCGATCATTTTGGTCGGAATACGGTAAACGGACGTGCTGGCAGTGATGTACAGCATGCTGAACTCGGCTCCACCAAAGCAGAAGTTGGTAGATTTCTGCGGCGTCAGAATGACACCAAGGCAGTGCGCTTGGGCATCAAACAGATGTACACCGCCGGGACCATTGCACAAAATCTGGCCGTCGCGGGTGCACTTCATACCGTCCGGTACCCCTTCCCCATCGCCAACAACATCGGCCCAGACCACCCCACCGGTCAGTGAGCCATCAGTGGCGACATCAAAGACGCGGATATGGCCACCCCAACTGTCATTGACAAACAGCCTTGTTTCGTCAGCTGACAAACACAACCCGTTGGGTTGCTGAAAATCATCCGCGACAAGGTGTAAGGTGCCGTCGGGATCCAGCCGGAACACGCCTTGCACCGGCAGTTCCTGCTCTCTCAGAATGCCAAGATCCTCTCGGATACGACCAAAACTGGGATCAGTGAACCAAATCCGACCGTGCGAGTCGCAGATAACATCGTTGGGGCTGTTTAGTTCTTTGCCATCAAAATGCGTGGCGATCGAAGTAACCCGCTTGCCGCCGTGATCATGGCGTACCAAATGCGAACTGGCGTGCTCGCAAGAGATCACTGCCCCGCTTTTGTCGAAGCAATTTCCGTTTGCTTGGTTGGATGGGGTGCGAAAAACGCGAACTCCCTCACCCTCGCTCCACTTGTATTGATGGCTCTCCTGAATGTCCGAAAATACCAGCCAATGCTCTTCGGGGTGCCATATTGGCCCTTCGGTAAACCCCAGACCGCTAGCGATTTCTTCCAGTTGAGCGTCAGAGTGCACCAGATCTGTGAAGCATTTGGAACGGATATCGAATACCATGTGAACACCTTTTCAGAGTTGCGCCTGCCAACACTACCGGCAAGCCTCGACAAGAACAGCGTTTCGGGTGAAAACGCAATAACGACTGTTCGATAGTCTGGCCCTGCCAACGTCAATGCTCTACGCTATGGCCGATGTTTCCAAACCGCTTGGCTGCCAATTGCCATGTGCCGCCCAAACAAAACCGTCAGGACTTTCCTATGAATTTCAAACAACGCATGCTTTCTGGCGAACCTCTCGTCGGAACGTTTCTCAAGACACCAGCCCATGAACTGGTCGAGATAATTGCCAAGTCGAAACTGGACTTCCTGTGCCTGGATGCGGAACACGCACCCTTTGACCGGGGTCGGTTGGATATCTGCCTCGCCGTCGCGCGCGCACTGGGGCTGCCGACGTTGGTGCGGGTGCCGACTGGGTCGGCGGACGAGATTCTCAAGGCGCTTGACAGTGGCGCGACAGGTATTGTTGTGCCGCATGTTGACAGCGCCGAAAAGGCCCGTCGCATTGCGCGCGAGGGTCGTTTTGGCCATGGTGGTCGCGGCTATGCCGGATCAACCCGGTGGGCAGGGTTTGCGACTCGATCCATGGCTGATGTCCTCAAGCAAAGCGAAGAAGAGACAATTATCATTGCCCAAATCGAAGAACCAGAAGGCGTCGCAGAAGTTGATGATATCGCCGCGACCGAGGGCATCGACGGGATTTTTGTAGGACCTGCGGATCTTGCGGTGTGCTACGGCGTGACTGATCAGTCCGACCCACAGGTTCTTGATGCAATGCGACGCTCGGGCGTTGCAGCCAAAGCACATGGCAAGACGCTGATGACCTTTGCAGCCAGCGCAGAAGCCGGACTCAAGCTGCGCGACTATGGGGTGACCATGATCTTCGTCGCTTCGGAACACGCCTTCATGCTTCGCGCTGCAAACGCGGAAGCTGAGAACTTCCATGGCACCGCGAGGACGTGAAACGCACAGGGCTTTTTAGTGGAAAGGGCCTTGGGATCGAAATATCCGCGGGCTGGTAAATGCTGCGACGACAGTACTTTCTTTGCTAGAAATGCGATGCGCGATTGCGGATTATTCGCTTCGCTGAATAGCGGTGTCCTGTCGGTTTTTCTCCAGTCCGCCGTACCCGCCTTGATCAGGCAAAAATCGCTAAACGGGCTAGGTTTATAGTAACAGTCGAGATCAGAAACTGCACGGCGTTGGCCCAAGAGCAGTTCGTCTAGCAGTTCACCAGTCACCGTCGCATATCCTAAACCGCACACGTTAATCCCCATAGATGTCCAGAAACCAGAGGTAAGAGTTTGCAAACGCGGCAGACCATCTGCCGCATCCGTAATGTAGCCGTTCCAGCACTATTTTATCGGCGATTCCGCCAGTAGCAGGAAAAACTCGAGCACCTTGCGCCGAACTGGTTCGTAGGGTTTATGATCGTCTGTTTGACGCAGAGGTTCGCGGCGGCCGGATAGGAAACGCTCGTCCGCCTCAAGCCGGAAACTGTTGACCAGTTTCTCGAGATCCGCCGCAGATTTGCCACCAGCGCAACGCCATTAAGAAAAAGCGGTCGACGAATTCACTAAAGAAGAGACCAACGCCCGGCTTCATTGATTAAGATCGCACTGCATGCCTCACGGCATCGATAACGGAACTTTGAAATGCGTGATCTTTTCAGGCTGGCTGGCGGGCAGATCGCACGTCTAAGCCCTTCTTGCCGAACTCGCTTGGAAAGCCCCGGGTCGACGATAGGTGTGTATTTAACGGAATAATTTTCTTCAATCACAATGGCTTGCGCTGGCGTGGCGCTCCTGTCGCTTATGGCCCGTGCAGGACCCTCAACAGCCGACGGAAGCGCCGTTGCAAACGGCAAAACCGCAACGAGATCATGTCCGACAGACTCAAGAGTTGGAGACGCATGGCGACGCGCTTTGACCGATGTCCAAAGGTCTTGCTCGCAGCCAGCGCTCGCGGAAACCGTCATCTATTAGTATGGTATCATGAAGCTAATAAGGCTTGGGTATCGACTGCTTATGTAGGGTTAATCTGTAAAAATTCGCGTAGAAGAAGACTTCGAAATTTGATGGGAATTCGAAGTACATCACACACCAAGACAGCTGCGCGTATCATAGAATTGAAGGAAAGTGATTGCGCCAGCCTGTTTCGAACGGATTGGGATTCTCCCCTTCGATTGGAATTCGCTTTCGACCGCTCATTTCAAGATCGGGGACAATAACTGGTAGCATTTGTGGGGGGATACTTAGGCTTGGAAAACAAATCCTCGGCGCCGGAATTCTCGGCCAGCCTAAACCTACACATTCTAAGCGAATATCGGTTCCTCACAGTCGGCTAGACGCAGGCATCGCCGCTCCTGTGTCCTATGTGTCAGCGGTTTGGGATTCCTTGAAGGAGAACAAGAAAGCGCCACGGATGTTCAAACCCAACCGAAGCTTTCAGGAATGAAATTAAGCAACTGAGATAAAGTAATTTCACGCAACGGGTCGTGAGCCAAATAATCTGTGGAACGCCCCGTTTCAGACGAAACGGGGCGTTAAGATATCAATAGGTGCGCTTGATGTCGCTGTAGGCACCGCGCAGCTTCACGGTGATCGTGATGTCCTGCTTATCACGGTTGCGCCAGAACCAGCCGTGATTGCCGGTGAATGCGGCAACCAATGTTCCCTTTGCACCGGTTTTGCCACGGCCTTTCTCATAGCTGATGGATTCGTCAGCGTTGTCACCATGGAGTTCAAAATTTGCTCGACCGCCTTCGGCAACCCAGTCAAATTCGGTCACAGCACCTTCATCCATGACCAGCTTCCACTCGATTCCTTCTCCAGGGGTCAGAGTGAACGAGAATTCATCCGCCCAGGGCTCGGCACTTTGCTGCGCATAGGCGGCGCCCACAAAGGCGCCAAAGATATCCTTAAACAAGCTGGATTGATCTTCTGGTGCCTGCTGCGCGTCCCGAGCGGCCTCTTCGGCCAGATCGGTCTTGATCTCTCCCATCTCGGTCAGACCGAGAACACTACCGATCCGAGTGGGATCAATGCCATATTCTGCGGGCAGAACCACGGTCACCAGCAAAACCACAGCGGCCACGGCCGCAATGATAGTGGACTTGATCAACTGGGCCGAGCTAGGCAGTTCTTCGGGGCTTGGTTTTTCAGAATTGTACATGTGTATCTCCGTTTATTCAGGCTGAGACGAACAGGCCGGTCAGCTGATATCCCATCAGCACGAAACCAGCCGCCATCATCGCGACGTTGACGCCATAGGCGTGTTTCCAGAAGAATTTGGATTTGCGCCAAAACCCCATGAAGATCAGGATCAGGGCAAGGGCTATGAACTGGCCGATTTCGACGCCGACGTTGAAGGCCAGCAAGTTGGGCAACAGCCCGTCTTCGGGCATATCATAGTCCAAAATCTTGGCTGCGAGACCAAGGCCGTGGAAAAAGCCGAAGATCAGCGTGGCCCATTTGGTATTGGGCTGATAGCCGAACCAACGCTGATACGCTCCCAGATTGTCCAGCGCCTTGTAGACGACAGACAAACCGATGATGGCATCAATAATGTAAGCATTGACGTTCCAGCCGTAGTAGACGCCAAGCAGCATGGTCGTGGAATGGCCCACGGCAAAGATGCTGACATAGGTGGCGACATGTTTGGCCCGGTACAGGAAAAACACGACCCCGAACAGAAACAGGATATGGTCATATCCCGTCACCATGTGCTTGGCACCCAGATAGGCGAAGGGGATCAGTTTGACGCCCCAGATCTGTTGAATATAGCCGGCATCGCCAGCCGTGACGTTATGGGCTGCGGCATAAGACGCGCTGTAGGCGAGCGCCGCAAAGACAAGGGCTGCCAGCGTCAGGGATTGGCGCACAGCCTCCCCTAACCGGCCCCTTTGGACGGTTTGCATGAGATATTTCTCCGCTATGTTGTGTGATTGATCGTCAAACCCCGCAAAAGCGGGTTCGGTCACACGCGCGGAGGTCGGTCAAGCCTATATATGGGGTCAGGTTTGTCCAGAAACGGTTCCAGCGCATCAGGCAACCTAAATCTGTCGACCGATTCCGCCTCGGCAACCAGGAACAGGATCGCCGAGCTGTGATCATGATCGACCGCATCGTGACTATGGCCATGCAGCGCCCAGTAATTGTCCAGTGCTTCGCCATGGGAATGGCCGTGATCACCCATTATCTGGCTGCGTTCTGACACGCTAAGCAAATAGTTGGCAGAGTGTGTGAAAGACGGGGCCACTGACCAGGCGAATACGCACAGAACCATGAACGCTATAAACGCGTGTCTGATCCAATCAGCCAGTTGTCTGCCCGACACAATCTGCATCACTGTTCCTGCCCGCGACGGTTTTCCGTCCGTTTTTCTTCATGCGCTATCCTACTCACTTAGCGTCAATAATCGTTATCTCGCAACCCTGGATATCATTGTCAGCGGGAAGTCTCCGATCTGCCGAAAAGGCCGAAAGATCTCCTTCTCGACAGATCAGGATTTCAATTTGCGTGTTCTCGCGCTGCAGCCGAACCAGGAAAATAGCACGCAACTGCGTGTTCATTGTGTTGACCTGTGAGAATTGGCCCTTTTTGCCGGCATATGTCTTGCGCCCGCTGACAGCGCGTCTGGAAACGGCATCCGGGTGGCGGGTCCATTGGGCTGGGCGGGTCACCGTGCAGTACGATGCGCTGCCTGGTTGCCTCAATACGCGGGTCGGGAGACGGGACAGCAGACAAAAGCGCTTGGGTATAAGGAGGTTGTGCATCGTTAAACAGGTTCTCGGTTGAACCTTTCTCCATCATGCGACCCAGATACATCACTGTCATGTCACTACACATTTCCCGCACCACCGCCAAGTCGTGCGAGATCATCAGTACCGTCAGGCCGAGTTCCTGCTGCAGGGTTACGAACAGCTTCACGATCTGCGCCTGAGTCGAGACATCCAGCGCCGAAAGCGGTTCGTCACAGATCAGAATTTCGGGCTCTAGCATCAGGGAGCGAGCAATCGCGACACGCTGCCGTTGCCCGCCGGCCAGAGACCATGGCAGACGCTCACCCGCCGTTTCAGGCAGCCCCACCAGATGCATCAGTCGGGCGATGCGCTGTTGACGATCCTTGCGACCGAACCTGTGGATCGAGAGGGGTTCCTCAAGCGACTGATAAACCGTCTGGCGACGGCTGAGCGCACCCAGCGGGTTCTAGAACACGAACTGCATCTGTTTTGCCAGCGCCTTACGGTCGCGCATCCCGTCGGCCAGATCCTGCCCCAGAATGCGCACCGAACCCGATGTGGCCGGTTGCAGCCCGACCATGGCTCGCGCAAGTGCGGTCTTGCCGCAGCCGGATTCGCCAACGATGGCGTGAAAAGCGCGCGCGACGGTCAGATCTACGCCATCCACCGCACGCACCATCCGGTCGGGGCCGCTGCCGGGGAAATGAACCTTCAGGTCGTGAACCTCGATTGCGTTTTGCGTCTCCATCTCAGGCACTTTCCAGTTCCGCCTGCGCCGCGTGGCAGGCTGTGACATGAATCCCGTCCTCAGGCACCGGGATGAGCGCCGGGCGTTGGGTGGCGCAGACCGGGAGCATGCGCGAACAGCGCGTATCGAACGGGCAACCGGTGCGCAGCCGCGACTGATCAGGGGACGATCCGGGGATGCCCTTGGGTACTTCGTTGCTGTTGGCCCGCAGATTAGGGACCGAGGCCAGCAACCCCTGCGTATAAGGGTGCACCGGTGCGGTTAGCACCTGCGCAACCGTGCTGCTTTCCACCACCCGACCCGTATAGAGCACCGCCACGCGGTCGGCGACCGAAGCGACCACGCCGATATCATGGGTGATCAGCACCACCGCGATATCTTCCTGTTGCTGGATATCCTTGATCAGTTCCAGAATCTGCGCCTGCACGGTGGCGTCCAGTGCCGTTGTCGGCTCATCCGCGATCAGCACGCGCGGATTGCCCGCCAGCACCCGGTCGGAGCGGTTCAGCAGCGATTGCCCGCCGCACACAGCACTGCCGCGAATATCGACTGATACGCCTTCGGGCAGAAGGCCCAACGGGCCCAACGTCATCACCGTTTTGCCCGATCCGCTTTCGCCGACAATTGCCAGAATCTCACCCGGCATCACCGACAGCGAGGCGGTATCGACCGCCCGGACCGAGACTTGCTCAGTGTAAAGATCGATCACAAGATCCTCGATTTGAAAGACGGGTTGGGTCATGCTTTGACCTCCTTGGCCTGAATCTCGGCCTCGTCGCCGAGGCGTTCCCGCTTTAGCTTACGCAAACGGCGCGGGTTCAGCGCGCGCGGCACTTTTTACAACGCGAAATGTTCACCCAGCAGGTTGAAGTTGACCACCACCATGGTCAGGGCAAGAACGGGCGCGATGACGAGGCGGGGATATTCCTCAAGATAGCTCATGCCGTCGACCAACATCTGGCCTCATTCCGGTGTGGGCGGTTCGACCCCCAAACCCAGAAAGGACAGCGTGGCAATCGCCAGCACCAGCGCGCCTGAATCCGCTGAGGCATAGACCACCACCAGCGCCAGCACATGCGGCAGGATATGGCGCGAGAATATGCGTACATGGCCCGCACCCATGATCCGCGCGGCCTCGATATACGGCTGATGCAGTTCTGATGCGACGACGGAGCGGCTCATGCGGGTATAGTTGGCCCACCATGCCATGGTCAGCGCCGCGATCAGGCTGGGCAGCGACAGTACGATCTCGATGGCGCTGATCAGCACAAGCTCGACCTTGCCACCGACATAGCCTGCTAAAGACCCGATCACCACGCCAATCAACAACGCCGAGGCCAGCACCATCGAAATGGCAAACAGAGACACACGCGCGCCATTGATCAGACGGCTGAGCATATCGCGGCCCAGATAGTCGGTGCCAAGCCAATGGGCGGCACTAGGACCCTGCAGGATGGCGCCATAGTTCTGCGCAGTTGGATCATAAGGGCTGATCCACGGAGCGAGAATGGCGATCAAGGTGAACAGGGCCACAGGGGTGATCACCAGCCACGGCAATTTTTTCAGGATATGCATTCTTCTGCCTCCGGATGCGGCGGTCGATCAGCATGCACAGCAGGTCGACAAACAGGTTAACGAACACAATGAACACGATGAAGGTCAGCAGGATCGCCTGCATCGAGACGAAATCGCGGAACCGGATCGCCTCGATGAAGAACGCGCCGACGCCGTTTGAGGGCAAAGACCGTCTCGACCACAATCGACCCGATGATCATCAGCGTGAACTGCGCGCCGAATGTGGTCAGGTAAGGCACAGCTATATTGGGCAGCGCCTCGCGCAGCAGCACGCCTGACCGGCCATATCCCTTGGCAAAGCCAGTTGTGGCGAAAGGGCGAGCCATCACCTCTTGCAGGCCGACGCGCACCACACGGCTGAGCACCGCGCCGGGAAACAGCGCAATGGTCAGGCACGGCATGATCCGGCTGGCCACGCCTGCGCCGCCAAATGCGGGCAGCCAGCCCAGCGTGACGGAAAACAGAATCACCAGCAGAGCCGCGACAAAGAAATTGGGGGTCGAGGCCGCCAGCAGCGAAAACACCCGTAGCAGCCTGTCGATCCAACCACCATTACTGATTGCGCCCGCAAGGCCGACCAGCAGCGATAGGAAAAAGGCGATCACACCACCCCAGATCAGCAGGGTGGCGGTTATGGGCAGGCGTTCGGCGAACTCCTGCCCGATGGGTTTGCCGGACCGCAGCGAGATGCCCAGATCACCGGTCAGTGCATCGCCCAGCCATCGGACATAGCGGACGGGCAGAGGGTCGTTCAGGCCCAGCTCGTCCTCGATCTGTGCAACCAGTTCCGCCTAAGCCAAAGGGCCGACGACACGCTCGGCCATCAGCGCGGCGCGGCGGGTAAGAATTGGCATTTCGATTCTCAAAAACTGTTGGGTCAGAAAGTCCGACGTCAATACTCAGAGCTTCTGATGTGACTTTTGATTGCGCATTAGATTGCCCGGGTGGGCGGACACTTCGCTATCAGTCTGAAGAAGATTTCAGCCCGTGCGATACGTGAACTTCATGCGTGCGATCACCCAAGTCTTGGAGGATGGAAAATGTCCGTTGACAGCTCAAACACCTGCGAACACCGTGACGACACAAGGCAGATCGATCGATAACCCCGCTCAGCCGCCGTCGCCAACTAAAATGCGACAAAAGATACTTCATGTACATGCGTCGTGCTGTGGTTAGCAGTGAGTTTTACCGGAGCACTGTCGTCGTCCGAGGATTTGTTACTTTGATTGTGCGACACATGTCGTGAAGCGAATTGAGCACCCAGCCCAGAAGCCACAGGAGCCGATTTGGCTGACGCTTCTGCCTGATGGGTGACTGCCCGATCTTTATGAACATGAGAACCAGCTACAAGTGAGGCTGTCAGACAATCAAGAAGCAGTCCAAAATACACTGTGCGGGCCCAGTATAGACAGCCCGTAAAGTGAAGCGGGGTGGTGCTTCTATACGTTGTAGCTCTGCAACCAACTTCGCTCCCATCCATGGGTGGTTCAGACAAAAGGCGTTTACCTTTGGCACTGAATGCCTAGTGAAGACGGATAAACACGTCCAATACCATCTTTTATAAACATGCAATACATCATTATGTCTACACATTTATTAAGGGCTTTTCGAATAGCAGCACCTCATAGGCGATCAGAGGCTCGCACCGAGCGCGTCAGCTGGCGATGCAAACTGTCGACGATGATCACATGTTTGTGTGGCCCCGCACCTTTCAGGTGAGGGTGGTCGGGCGGCAAATCTGGATGCTCATGCTTTACAGGTAGATCTGCGTCTATTGGCCAGATACACCATGCCGTAATCAAGCCGAGGCACGCCAGAACCGCCAGCACGAGCATCGTAACCAAGGTTCCGAATTCAGTGATCAACCAGCCGGAAACCGGGTAAAAGACCAACCAGCAGGCGTGTGACAATGCAAACTGCGCTGCAAACACGGAAGGCCGATCTTCAGGATGGGCGGACCGCGTCAGAACACGCCCCCCAGGAGTGAGCATTGCTGAGTACCCCGCGCCGATCGTAAACCAGCCAACCATGATGGTCGACATTGATATAGGAATGGCTACAACGCTGAGGGCCAATAGCGCCAATGCAAGTATGTTCAGTATTGCACCGGATAGCATGACCGCGCGCGCGCTGTGGTGATCCAGCAAGCTCGGGATAGTCATCGCCATCATCATTGACCCTGCCCCGAAAGCGGCAAGAACCAAAGCGACGGCACTTTCTGACAATCCCAAATCACTGCGGACAATGACAACTGTGTTGACAATGACCATGGCGCCCGTAGCAGAGATGACCCAATTTACCGCCAGCAATCCTCGCAATCGGGGCGATCTGAGATATAACCGCATTCCGCGTGTTGTCCGATCGTAGATACCTCTCGGTTTGGAAGGTTTCGGCGATGGCAGCAATACGGATGCAACCAGAACGGCTGATGCAATGAAGCCCAAGACGGTGCCCCAGAACAGATTGTCATAGCTCATGAACGTTAGCAGTGCGGCAGCCAAAATCGGGCTCAACAAGCTCTCCATATCCACGGCCAATCGCGAAAGAGAAAGTGCTTTGGTGTATTCTCTCTCATCCGGCAAGACATCAGGAATGGTTGCCTGAAAGGCCGGTGTGAATCCGGCGGATGCCGATTGGAGGATGAAGATCAGCACATAAATCTGCCATACCTCGGAAACAAAAGGCAACGCCAAGCCGACTGCCGCTCTGACCAGATCTAACGCGACCAACATTGCGCGCCGGTCCAGACGTTCCGAGAATGCGGCAGCTAAAGGCGCCACCGTGACATATGCGACCATCTTGATCGTGAGCGCAGTTCCCAGCACCAACGCAGCAGAATCTTCGGCAAGCTGAAAGGCGAGCAAACCGAGAGCCACTGTTGCCAAACCAGTGCCCGACAACGCTACGATTTGGGCGAAGAACAGACGGCGATATGTTCGATTTTTCAGAACTGAAAGCATCGGATCAAAGATATTTGCTAATACTCTTCAATTCTTCCGCGGCTTGCCTGGAATCATCCCTGCCCGTCAGACAATGATCGATATGGTCGTGAATAAGCGCTCGTTTTGCGTTCATAACTGCTTTTTCAACGGCGTGTAGTTGCTGCGCGACGTCTGCGCAGGGACTCTGCTGTTCTAACATCTTGATGACTTTCGCAAGATGGCCTTCGGCCCGCTTAAGCCGCGCGATAATTGTTGGGTGTGAGGTGTGCATGTGATTCATATCACAACCACATATCCCTACCAGGGGGATAGGACAACAGGAAATCCTGCCGCGTCAATATGGGTTCGAAATTTGACTCGATTATACTAGAGATCTGGTTCAATGGCGCACTGGCATCAACGCTAGCTGACCAGCTCAGTCGCGCTCACAATGAAATTCCGCGTGTATTAACGGCAACTGCTACTCAGCTGCGCTCTTTAGTGAAGCCATAAGGTTGCGAAACTTCTCACCCTGTACGGCGACATGGTCACGCAGCGCATTCGCTGTTTCTTCCGGTACGCCTTTTTTCAGGGCTCTGACAATTTCTTCGTGTTCGGCCATGGACTGGGCCATACGACCACGGAACCGAAGCTGCTGTCGACGGAATGGTTTGAGCCTTCTGTGCAGCTTGGAAGTTTCTTGCTCTAAGAATGCATTGCCGGACTGTTGATAGATGATTCGATGGAACCGCTCGTTTTCCAGGTAGTACGCATCGGGATTGCCCGCATCCACGGCCAGTTGGCATTTGCTGTTAGCTTCGGTCAGTTCAAGCAAAGCTTCATCGGAAATGCGCAACGCCGCAAGTCGACCACAAACGGCTTCAAGCTCGGCCATGACCTCGAACATCTCCATCAGTTCCACCGGGCCGGGCTGTCGGACAAAAGCGCCCCGCCGCGCTATCAGATCGACCAACCCCGACAAGGCAAGTCTCTGGAATGCTTCCCTAAGTGGCGTTCGTGAGACCCCGAACTGCTCAGCCAGTTTGACCTCATCTAGACGGTCACCGTCCGAAAATGTCCCGTCAAAAATCAGCTCTTCCAAATCCTGAGCGATGGTATCTGCAAGTCGTTGGTCCATAGGTTTCTGTTTTACTTGTGATTAGGCGAGAACTCAAGAAATCATATCTTGTATACAAAAACCTTGACTAAAAAAACATTACTGCCCTATGCTTCTATTCATCCCCGGCTCATCCGGGACTGAAAACGGGAGGAAAAAATGAAATCAGTGTTCAAAACGGCCGTCGCTGCGTTGGCGCTTGCATCCGCAGGTACATTGGTGTCAGCGGAGGAACTGCGCCTGTCACATCAGTGGTCGAACAAGGACATTCGCCATCAAGTAGCACAGATTGTTGCAGACGAGGTTGCGGCGGCGGACGTTGATCTGGAAATCAAGATTTTCGGCTCGAAATCGCTGTTCAAGCCGCGCGAGCAGTACAAGCCGCTCAGCCGCGGTCAATTGGATATGACCATACTGCCGCTGTCCTACGCCGGCGGTCAGCAGCCTGCCTATAATCTGACGCTGATGCCGGGATTGGTGAAAAACCACGATCACGCTGCCCGTCTGGCCGACTCGCCCTTCATGGAGGCGTTGGAAGAGAAAATGGCTCAGGACGACGTGATGGTGCTGGTGCATGGCTATCTGGCCGGTGGCTTCGCCGGTAAAGACAAGTGCATCACGAACCCTGAGGATGTCGCAGGCCTGCAGACTCGCGCGGCAGGTAAATCCTTTGAGCAGATGCTGGCCGGCGCTGATGCCTCGATCGCATCAATGGCGTCGTCAGAAATATATAACGCCATGCAAACCGGCGTTTTGCAGGCGGCCAACACGTCGTCCTCGTCCTTTGTCAGCTACCGCATCTACGAGCAGGTTGCCTGCTATACCCCAGCCGGCGATGTGGCGCTGTGGTTCATGTATCAGCCGCTGCTGATGAACAAATCCACCTTCGACGGACTGAACGAAGATCAGCAAGCCGCATTGCTGGCTGCATCGAAAAAGGCACAGGCCTTCTATTTGGAAGAGGCCAAGAAACAGGACGCCAACTCGGCGAAAGTTTTTGCCGACGCCGGTGTTGAGATTGCGGAGATGAGCGCCGAAGACTTCGAAGCATGGCGTACGCTGGCAATGGAAACATCTTACAAGGCCTTCGTAGAAGAGGTTCCTGATGGGCAGGACCTGCTGGACAAGGCTCTGGCAGTCGAATGACCCCATCTTGCCGGGCGGCCTGCCGCCGCTCGGCATCCGATCTTGGTTCTGATCTTCTCTGATCTTCAGACTTAATTGCATCTCAATCACAGGAGGCGCAAATGGCCGGTCATAGCTCTGCCGTTGCTTCCCACACAGGGAACAATCCCTTCCTTCGCTTTGTCGCTGCACTTTCAACTCTGGCTGGATGGTGTTCCGCAGGCATGATCGTCGCTGCTGTCGCAATCACCTGCCAGATGATCATCGTGCGCTTCGTGCTGAATCAATCGACCATTTGGCAAACCGAAGCGGTCATTTATCTGGTCATCGCCGCAACCCTGGTCGGTCTGCCTTATGTGCAGCGTCTGCGCGGTCACGTGAATGTTGACCTGATCCCGATTTCGCTCGCACCTCGAGCCCGCTTTGTCATGGCGATCCTGACTTCGGTCCTGTCCATCGCCATCGTCTCAGTCATGCTGTTCTACGGCTACGAATATTGGCATTTCGCATGGGAGCGCGGATGGAAATCCGACACCGTTTGGGGCGTTCGCCTGTGGATTCCCTACCTCGCCATCCCAGTTGGCTTTGGTCTGCTGCTGTTGCAACTGCTCGCCGATCTCGTCGCCGTCCTGCTTGGCATCGATAAACCATTTGGTCTGGAGTAAAGCCGATGGATCCCCTTCTGCTCGGCGCTATTGTCGCCATCGCCACCATCCTTGTTCTTTTCTCGGGCGTGTCCGTGGCCATCGGCCTGCTGATCGTCTCGGCTGGGTTCCTAATCGTCTTTGACGGACCGCGCTCGCTGGAACTGATGCCGGAAATCCTGTTCGGCAAACTCGATAACTTCGCCCTTCTGTCTATCCCGATGTTCATCATCATGGGGGCCTCAATCGCCTCTACCAGAGCTGGAGCGGATTTGTACGAAGCGCTGGAACGCTGGCTGACCCGTGTTCCCGGCGGTCTGGTCGTATCAAACCTCGGTGCCTGTGCCCTATTTGCGGCTATGTCCGGTTCGTCACCCGCGACCTGTGCCGCCATCGGCAAGATGGGTATCCCGGAGATGCGCAAACGTGGCTATCCTGACGGCGTCGCCGCCGGTTCGATCGCTGCAGGCGGTACTCTGGGAATCCTGATCCCGCCATCGGTCACCATGATCGTTTACGGTATTGCCACCGAAACCTCGATTGGCCGTCTGTTTCTGGCCGGTGTGATCCCGGGCCTTATGCTGGTGGGTCTGTTCATGGCCTGGTCGCTGTATTCGACCTGGAAATCCGGTGACGCGACCCGTCTGGGTTCGGGCAGCTACACCTGGGCCGAACGGTTCGAGATTCTGCCGCGCGTGCTGCCCTTCCTCGGCATCATTCTGGGTGTGCTTTACGCCATGTATGGCGGTATCGCCACCCCGTCGGAAACGGCTGCTGTCGGTGCCCTGCTCTGCCTGCTGATCGCGATGATCATCTACAAGCTGTGGAACCCCAAGGACATCTGGGTCGTGCTGCGCGACAGCACCAAGGAAAGCGTGATGATCCTGTTCATCATCGCCGCTGCCGGTGTGTTCTCTTACATGCTCAGCTCGCTGTTCATCACACAGGCGATTGCCGAATGGATCGGTACGCTGGACGTGAACCGTTGGGTTCTGATGGGTGCGGTCAACGTGTTCCTGCTGATCGCCGGGTTCTTTCTGCCGCCCGTCGCTGTGATCCTGATGGCGGCACCGATCCTGCTGCCGATTATCACCACCGCTGGCTTCGATCCGATCTGGTTTGCGGTTGTACTGACCATCAACATGGAGATTGGCCTGATCTCGCCCCCTGTCGGCCTGAACCTCTATGTGATCAACGGCATTGCGCCCGACATCTCGCTCAAGACCATCCTGACAGGCTCTCTCCCCTTCGTGGCCTGCATGGTGATCGCGATTGTCCTGCTGTGCCTGTTCCCCGGTCTAGCCACATGGCTGCCTGACCTGGTGATGGGAGCAGCGGTATGACCCTGCTGGCGGATCTTCTATCCACCGTGTTCGAGCGGCGTTACCGCCGCGACGGCGCGGTGGCTCCGGATGGCCGACCACTGACCGAACTGGCCGACGCGCTGGTTGGGTCAGCGGGGGAAACTTCGGGGCTGGCGCTGGCCGAGGAAATCCTGACCCGGTTCGATACGCTGAGTGATGACGACAAGCTGGAGTTCTTCCGCTATCTCGCCACCGCCATGAATATCGATCCCGAGGCGGTACGTTCGTCACTGGACGAATACGAGCGCAACCCTTCGAAAGCGACCTATCGCACCTTTGCGGCTGCGGTGGAACCGGCCCGGCAGGAAATGATCCGCCGTCTGAACCGGGTACCCGGTGCCACCGGAGCGCTGGTTCAGATGCGCGCCGACCTATTGCGACTGGGCGGCAAGGAGCCCGAATTGCAGGCGCTTGACCTGGACTTCCGGCACCTGTTTGCCAGCTGGTTCAATCGTGGCTTTCTGGTGCTGCGCCCGATCAACTGGGAAAGCCCGGCGCATATTCTGGAAAAGATCATTGCGTATGAGGCGGTCCATGCCATCGACAGCTGGGATGACCTGCGCCGCAGGCTGGAACCCACTGACCGGCGCTGCTTTGCCTTTTTTCATCCCTCGATGCCTGATGAGCCGCTGATCTTTGTCGAAGTGGCGCTGAACAGCGGTATTCCGGGTTCCGTACAGGCCTTGCTCGCCGAAGACCGCGATCCATTGCCCGAAGATCAGGCCGATACGGCTGTGTTCTACTCGATCTCCAACTGTCAGGCCGGGTTGGCCAGCATCTCTTTCGGCAATTCGCTGATCAAACAGGTGGCCTCGGACCTGTCGGCTGAGTTGGCGGGGCTGAAAACCTTCGTCACGCTCTCGCCAATTCCGGGGCTGACCAAATGGTTGTCGCAGGAAGGCATCGATTGGAACATCGAAGAGCCCGATCAGATGAAAGCACTGGCCGCACATTACCTGTTGAACGCCAAAGGTCGGGGCGATCTGCCGTTCGATCCGGTGGCACGGTTCCATCTTGGCAACGGTGCGCTGGTCCATGCGGTTCATGCCGACGCGGATGTTTCGGACAAGGGCCGGGCACAGTCCGGTGGCACCATGGTCAACTATCTTTATGACCTTGGCCGCGTAGCGCAGAACCACGAACAGTTCGCCAACACCCGCGAGGTAATCGCCTCGTCCGAGGCCAAATCGCTTGCCGCGTCAGCCTCTCTCACCACGACACAGGAAAGGTAACCCTTATGGCCAATCCTCTCTATGACGGTTTGTTCGGCGCACATGCCGGTAAAGACACAGCCTTTTTGCAGTTGCTCGACGGAACGACCATCACCCATCAGGACTTCCTGAGCACCGCGGCACAAATCGCCCATGTGGCGACGCAGCTGGGCCTGAAACCCGGCGACCGGGTTGCGGCACAGATCGAGAAATCGCCCGAAGCGCTGGCGCTATATGCTGCCTGTGCGCAGGCAGGTCTTGTATTCCTGCCGCTCAATACCGCTTACACTGTGGATGAATTGACCTATTTCATCGAAAACAGTGGCGCCTCGCTGATCGTTTGTGACAGCCGCAGCGAAGAGAAACTCGCCCCGGTTGGTGCGCAGCTTGGCGCGAAGGTCGAAACCCTGAACGCCGATGGCAGCGGCAGCCTGATGGAGCAGGCTGCAGCAATGCCTGCCAGCTTTGAGACCGTTGACCGTGATGGCGACGATCTGGCCGCATTCCTCTATACATCGGGGACCACAGGCCGATCGAAGGGTGCGATGCTGACCCAGAACAACCTGTTGTCGAATGCACAGACGCTGGTCAAAGAATGGCGATTCACATCCGACGACGTGCTGCTGCATGCACTGCCGATCTTTCACACTCACGGACTATTCGTGGCCACCAATGTCACGCTGGCTGCAGGCAGCAGCATCGTTTTTATGCCCAAGTTCGATCTGGATGAGATCATCGGGCGGATGCCCAATGCCACGACCATGATGGGCGTGCCAACCTTCTACACCCGCCTTCTGGACGATGACCGCTTCACCAAGAATCTGGCCGCACATATGCGCCTGTTTGTTTCAGGCTCGGCACCCTTGCTGGCCGAAACCCATGTACAGTTCGAAGAACGCACCGGCCATCGCATCCTTGAACGCTATGGCATGACCGAAACTAACATGAACACCTCGAACCCCTATGACGGTGACCGCCGCGCAGGCACGGTGGGCTTTCCATTGCCTGGGGTCGAGCTGCAGATCTGTGATTCAGACGGCAATGCGCTGGCTCAGGGCGAGATCGGCGAGATCGAGGTACGCGGGCCCAACGTGTTCAAAGGTTACTGGCAGATGCCGGAGAAGACTGCCGCCGAACTGCGCGAGAACGGGTTCTTCATCACTGGCGATTTGGGCCGGATCGACGAAGACGGCTATGTTCATATTGTTGGCCGCAACAAAGACCTTATTATTTCAGGCGGTTACAACATCTATCCCAAAGAAATCGAGCTGGTTCTGGATGACCAGTCCGGCGTGCTGGAAAGCGCCGTGGTGGGCGTTCCACATCCCGATTTCGGCGAAACTGTTCTGGGCGTGATCGTTGCAGAGCCGGGCCAAACCCCCGATCTGGACGCAATGATGCAGGCCGTGCGCGGTAGCTTGGCGCGGTTCAAGCATCCACGCAAACTGATCCTGCTGGACGAACTGCCCCGCAACACCATGGGCAAAGTTCAAAAGAACATCCTGCGCGACCGATACAAAGACATGTTCGTGGCAGCGTAAGATGACCCTCCCCGGCCCGATAGCCCCTCTTCTCGATAATGCTACGGGCCTAACTTCAACAACCAGGGCAGGCGGACCTGTTCCCTTCTCTGGTTGTTGAATTTTTCTACCTGCTGGAGAACCAGAAATGTATGGAAATATTCTAGTCCCTGTTTCCTTTGATACCGACCGCGACGCGCAAAGAGCGCTGGATGTCGCACAAACTCTCCGCTCGGATGGTGGTCATATTACTCTATTGCATGTCATTGAGCACCTTCCGCAATACACAAGCGACCTGCTTCCTGAAAACCATCTGGATATCGCAAAGACCAGCGTTACTGACAAACTGGGCCCACTAGTCGACGGGGTTGCGGACTCCAAAATTGAAATTGTCGAAGGACAGTCGGGCCGTGGAATTCTCGATTATGCAACGAATAACAATGCAGACTGCATCGTTATCGCAAGCCACCAGCCTGGATTGCAGGATTATCTTCTGGGGTCCACAGCGGCACGCGTAGTCAGGCATGCAAACTGTTCCGTACACGTGGTGCGATAGTCTGGTCTACGGACCAGACGCAACGCCCACACACGACCGTCATACACCGCTAATACATCTGAAATGGCACTGAGCGGTCTATTCCAAGTCGTGCTTACGATATTCTCTAAGAGGAAAAAGAGTGACCAGCCCGAATACGTCTAAAGTGTTAATCCTTCTCGGCCCTCCTGGTGCCGGTAAGGGAACGCAATCCCGACTGCTTGAGCAAAAATTTGGCTTGGTTCAGTTGTCGACAGGCGATTTGCTCCGAAGATCGATTGAAAGCGGCAGCGAAACAGGCAAGGCGGTGGAATCTATCATGGCTGAAGGCAGGCTCGTCGGAGATGACATCGTCATTTCGATCTTGCGTGACCGTATGAGGGATTCGGACTGTGCCGGAGGGGTGATATTAGACGGATTTCCACGCACGCTTAGCCAGGCGCGCGCATTGGATCAACTATTGGCGGAAACGGGGCAGCAGATCAGCGCTGTCGTCAGTCTTGCGGTGGATGACAAGAAGATGGTCGACCGCATTTCCGGTCGCTTTACTTGTGCAGGATGTGGCGAAGGTTACCATGATACATTCAAACCGCTTGAGGCAGCGGAACGCTGCGACAATTGCGGAGGCTCTGAGTTTATGCGCCGCGCTGACGACAAGGCCGAAACAGTCGCTGCACGTCTGATTGAATATCGTGAACAGACTTCACCCTTGATCGACTACTATAGCCATATGGGCGTTTTGGCGAATGTTGATGCAATGGGACCGATCGAGGCAATCAATCGAAGCATCGAGGCCACCATATCATCAAGGTCGTGATGACAAAAGAAAGCAGAGGAATAAGACCTTTGCAATTACGCTTAGCCAAAGCAAAAACAGACCCAAGAAAGGCTGTTCAGACGTCATTTTCTTAAATGCGAAGCGTCTTTAGGAAAAGAAAAGCGCTTGCGGTAATCTCCCGGCGAGAGGTCGACTATTTCGTGAAACATTCGGCGGAATGCTGAAACATCCATATACCTCATATCCCGGGCGATGGTTCGATACTGGACTGCGATAGTTCCAGCCTCTGACAGGCATTGGTGATGCGACGCTGTTGCAGGTATTCCGATGGCGTGAAACCCGTGGCCGTCAGGAATCGGAATCCAAAAGTGCGCAGCTCAAGTCGAGCGGTGCGGGCCAATTCGGAAACCGGGATCGGGCCCGCATAACGCATTTGCACCCAATGCTGCGTTCGAAGGATTGCGTTGTCCCCATGAGTCAGGTTGGTCGAAAAAGAGATGTAAAAGCTCTGCGCCCGCTCGCCAGGGTCGATCAGAAAAAAACCGGGCGACCTGCATCAGTGGTCGCGATGCGAGCAGCTTGGTAGGCAAAGTGCTACTGCCACCTCCAACGAACAAGACAGGAGATGCCAGATTGAGATCGACGTTCACTCGGTCCCAGATCTATTGTTCATAAGGCATCACCAAATTGGACTATGTAGTTCTAGGAGGTTTAGTCGGTAAGATCCTTTTGCGACGCATGTAAGGTGCGCTCTGCAGCATTCCAGCCACTACTCGAGCACCCATTGCAGAAAGCAGTCCCATGACCGTCGGAGATGATGCCATTGGGACAGTCATCACGACAAGCGCCGCTCGCACATTATTGATCGCAGCCTTGCACTCGTATTTTGCGACAAGGCTTCGCACGCGCTGCCTGAGGAAACCCGGCGAGGAAGGTTGCGATGACTGCAACCCATGTCACCAATGGGGTGTCGAAGAACGAGGCAATTACACGGCCTGCGGCGACCTCAAATATTAACCCTATGGCAGCCCAAAAGAGGATCGAACTGATTGTGAACAAGAACATCAATGCGATCCAGTCAAAAGCCACCTTAATTCGCGAGTTGCTCCTGAGTTGCAGGTTCTCTTTACACCGATCTGTCGAGATGTCGGTAAAAACTGAGTTTCGGAATACAAGCAAAATGAGAAATCCACTGCGACTGAGATTCCCAAGTGTTGTTATTGCCCGCGCCTACGCAGTGTCATGTTTTGTATTTAAGTGATTTTCTTTTCGCTCTTTCAGCAGGTTCGTCAACCAATCCGGGTCCATCTCGGGAACCGAACTTAGCAGCAGCTTTGTATAGTCCGGGAAGGGTTCGGATAGAACGGTATTCTTCAATCCCTGCTCGACGACTTGACCATTCAGCATCACAACAATCTCGTCCGAAATAGCCTCGACCGTGGCAATGTCATGCGTGATGAACAGATAGGAGATTCCGCGCTCTTTTTGTAGGCGCATCAGCAATTGCAGTATGCCTTCCTGCACAATCTGGTCCAGTGCGGACGTCACTTCGTCACAAATAATCACCTCAGGGTCCGCGGCCAGAGCGCGCGCTATGCAAATTCTCTGTTTTTGTCCGCCGGACAATTCGCTGGGAAGACGATCGTAGAAGTCTTCCGACAACTCGATGGCTTCAAGCAGTTCGATGACCCGGTCTTCCTGCGCCCGGCCCCGCAGACCATGATAGAATTCCAGCGGACGTCCAATGATTTCACCTACGGTTTGACGCGGGTTCATCGCGGTATCGGCCATCTGATAAATCATCTGAATTCTGCGCAGCTGATCACGGCTGCGATTTTTCAGTTCGTTTGGCAGGACCTCGCTATTGAACGTGACCTGCCCGCTTGTGGCTGGCAGCAAGCCGGTGATCACCCGCGCCGTGGTCGATTTACCAGATCCGGATTCGCCGACAATCGACACCGTGCGCCCCCGCGGCAGGCTGATTGACACATTGTGCAACACCTTGGCGCTCTTGCCATAGGCCGCATCCACACCGTCAATTTTAAGGATGATATCATCCGAAGTCTCGGCTTGTTTTTGCAACAGCCGCACGGACCAGAGGGATTTGGTATACTCTTGCTCGGGCGCAGACAGCATTTTGCGCGTTTCCGCCTCTTCTACCTCTTCTCCATAGCGCAGCACCTTGATCCGGTCCGCCATCTGCGCGACCACCGCCAGGTCATGGGTTATGTAGATTGCGGCGGTATGAAATTCTTCGACGATCCGGCGCATAGCAGTCAGAACCTCGACCTGGGTCGTCACATCCAGCGCAGTTGTCGGTTCGTCGAAAATGATCAAATCGGGACGGGGTGACATCGCCATGGCTGTCATGATCCGCTGTAACTGGCCACCGGAGACCTGATGCGGATAGCGGTCACCAATCGTTTCGGGATGCGGTAACGACAACGAGGCATAAAGCGCGCGGGCATCCTCACGCGCGAAATTCTCGGGTTGCAGTCCCTCGCGCACCGTTGCAGCGACGGTCTGATCCAACAACTTTTGCGCCGGGTTGAACGACGCAGCCGCCGATTGGGCCACATAGGCTATCCGCGATCCCCACAGATGCTGCAGCACGTGGTCGTCCAGATCGCGCAACTCCTGCCCCTTGAACCGGATCGAACCGCCCGTGATACGACAGCCGGGCTGCGTGAATCCCATAGCCGCTTTGCCCAGCGTCGACTTGCCCGCGCCACTTTCGCCTATCAGGCCCAGCACCTCACCGCGCTTTAGGTTCAGGTTGACACCTTTGATGATCGGATTCCACTTTTCGTCCGAGAACCCCTCGATACGGATGTCGCGCATATCCAGCAGAAGATCAGTCTCAGTGTTCATCGCGTAATCCGCTTGTTTTGTGCAAGAACCAGTCGACGACAAAGTTGACCGCCACAGTGATCAACGCGATCGAGGCAGCGGGCAGCAGTGGCGTGATCCCGGCCTTGAAATCATATTTGGCGAACTGGATCAGGTTGGCGGTCTCGCGCACCATGGTGCCCCAATCGGCGGTGGGGGGCTGAATACCGACGCCCAGAAAGCTGAGCGCAGCGATGGTTAGGAACACGAAACAGAATCGCAGCCCGAACTCGGCCACCAGCGGAGGCATGATGTTGGGCAAAATCTCGCGACGCATCACCCAAGGCAGTTTTTCGCCGCGCAGCCGGGCTGCCTCGACATAATCCATCACTGCCACGTTCACCGCCACAGCGCGAGTCAGGCGGAACACGCGGGTTGAATCCAGAATCGCAATAATCAAAATCAACGACAGCGCCGACGAGCCGAAAATCGACAGCAGCATCAGCGCGAAAATCAGGCTGGGAATGGCCATAAATACATCTACGCCCCGGCTGATCAATTGATCCAGCCAACTGCGGTTAATCGCAGCGATCAGCCCCAGACCGCCTCCGATGAAGAACGCCAGCAGCGTAGTGAAAAAAGCGATACCGATGGTGTTGCGCGCGCCATAGATCAGCCGCGACAGGATATCACGCCCGATCTGGTCGGTACCCAGCCAATGCTCGGACGACCAGGGTGCGTAAGGCGTCGGGAATACCTCGGCCTCACCATAAGGCGCGATGACCGGCGCTCCGATTGCCATGATTAGATAGAACAGGATCACAAACATGCCGAAAATTGCTGTCGGCGGCGCTTTCTTCAGCTCGATCCAAATACGCTCGCGCTTGCTGCGACGGGTCCGCACGCGACCCACCTCGGCGGCGGCTGAATATGTCTTGCTTGTCTGGCTCATTTTGGGTGCAGAAGCCTCGGGTTGGTGACGATTCCAATGATGTCGGCAATCAAGTTCAGAAGGACATATGTGGCGGCGAATATCAGGGCGCACGCCTGAACCACCGGGATATCGCGCGAGCTGACCGCATCGACCATCAGTTGGCCGACGCCGGGATAGACGAACACCACCTCGACCACGACCACTCCAACTACCAGATAGGCCAGGTTGAACGCGACCACCGTTGAAATTGGCGCCCACGCATTGGGCAGCGCGTGATGCAGAACCACGCGGCGGGCGTTCTCTCCTTTCAACCGCGCCATCTCGACATAGGGTGAAGCTAGAAGACTGATCAGCGAAGCCCGCGTCATACGCATCATGTGCGCGACGATTACAAGTGTCAGTGTAAGCGCAGGTAATATGCATTTGACGATCCGCTCGACCAGCGGCATCCCTGGCTCCACATTGGCCAACGACGGCAACACCGGCCATAGCGTTCCGAACAGCAAAATCAGGATATAGGCCACGAAGAACTCGGGGAAAGAGATCGCCGTCAAGGTGCTGGCGCTGGCCAGCTTATCATAACGCGAATTGCGCCACAGCGCGGTGGTGATGCCCAGAAACAGCGCTAGCGGAACCGAGATCAGCGCCGCCATACCCGCAAGAAACAATGTGTTCCATAAGCGCGGTGCGACCAGTTCCACTACCGGACGTGATCGATCCACACCCGAACTCGCCCGACCTGAGAACGACGTTCCCAGATCCCCGGTCGCCAACGCACCGATCCAGTCGAAATATCGAATATAGGCAGGTTTATCGAGGCCAAGCTCGGCCCGGAACGCCGCCACCGTTTCCTCAGTCGCGGCCTGGCCCAGTACAGCCTCACCGAAATCGCCGGGCAGCATTTGTATTGAACAGAAGATAATGATGGAAACGACAACTAGGGTCACTACGCCAAGTCCCAGGCGTTTCAGTATCGTCACCAGAACCGGATGCATCTGAACTCCTTGCGTCTGCGGGGCTTCATTCGGCGGGTGCGCGCAGTCTAGACAGATCATCTCCGCAACACTGACAAAGAAAACATGACCTATGTCCCCGTTTTCTTCGTTTGTTGAAGCCGTACAGCCGAGTGATCTTCGCTTGGACGTTCGGAACGGGCCTGCGTGCTGCGGTTCAAAGAACATTGTGAACAACAGGTTCAACCAGGAGGCCCCAAATGAAAAAGCCCGGATCACCTTTCCTGTCCTCTCAGATGCAGAAACTGCAGAGCGGTCGGGTTTCACGTCGCAGCTTCATGTCAAGCGCACTGGCTGCAGGCCTTGCCGTTCCAGCAGCATTGAGCCTATCCGGACAAGCACTTGCGCAGGTCCCCAAAAAAGGCGGAGCGATCAAATTTGGCTTTGGCAGCGGTTCGACCACCGACTCGTTAGATCCAGCAACCTATGAAGGTACGATCAACACCGCTGTCGCCTATCTGTTCGGCAACAACTTGGTCGAAGTAGATGCAAGCGGCAATTTGGTGCCCGAACTCGCGACCGAGTATTCCTCGGACGACGCGATCACTTGGGTATTCACCCTGCGTGAAGGGGTCGAGTTCCACAATGGCCAAATCCTTAGCCCTGCCGATGTCATCGCCACTATCGACCACCACCGTGGCGAGGGATCGAAATCTGCGGTGAACGGCTTGGTCGCCCAAATCAAATCAATGCGCGCCGATGGCAACAACGTGGTGTTCGAGCTGGAATCAGCCAATGCCGACTTCCCATACATCCTGTCGGACTATCACTTGGTCATAATGCCTTCGACCGATGGCAAATTGACCGACCCGCAATCCGGTATCGGCACCGGTGGCTATATCATTGAGGTGTACGAGCCGGGCGTGCGGGTAAAGGCGCGCCGCAACCCGAATTACTTCAAACAGGATCGGGCCCATTTCGATGAGGTCGAGTTCCTTACTATCATCGACCCGACTGCGCGCCAGACTGCGCTGATGAACGGATCAGTCCAGGCAATCGACCGGGTCGATCCCAAGACGGTCGCCCTGTTATCGCGGGCACCACATATCAACATCCTCGAGAAAACCTCGACCCTGCATTACACGATACCAATGCGGGTCGATGCCGCGCCCTTCGACAATTACGATCTGCGCATGGCGCTGAAGCTGGCAGTCAAACGCCAGGAACTGGTCGACAAGATCCTGCTGGGTCATGGCTCATTGGGCAACGATCATCCGATCTCGACCGCCAACCGCTATTTCGACGGCGATCTACCGCAACGCGAATTTGATGCTGAAAAGGCCACCTATCACTATAAGAAATCAGGCCATAGCGGCGCGCTGCAGCTGTCATCTTCAGACGCGGCATTTGCTGGCGCAGTAGATGCGGCTCAATTGATCGCCGCATCCGCGGCCGAAGCAGGTATTGAAATCGAAGTGGTTCGCGAACCCTCGGATGGCTACTGGTCGAATGTCTGGAACAAGAAACCCTGGTCATTCTCGTACTGGTCGGGCCGCCCGACCGAGGACTGGATGTTTGCATCGGCCTATACCAACGACACCGAATGGAACGAGACCGCCTGGCGCACAGGCGAAGCCGCCGATCGCTTCAACGCCATCGTGGTCGAGGCCCGTGCAGAGCTGGACGACGCCAAACGCCGCACTCTGTATGCCGAAGCGCAGACTTTGGTTCATGATGATGGCGGTGCGATCGTTCCGATGTTCGCCAATCATATCATGGGTGTTGCCAAAACCGTCGCCCAGGGCGAGATCGCCGCGAATTGGGAAATGGATGGTGCCAAAGCCCCTGAACGCTGGTGGCTTGCCTGATCGCGCGCTCTCCGTCTGGTGGCCCGTGTCGGCAGATTTCTGGCCTGCAGAGACGATAGATGTCGCTTGCAGGCCTTTCTGTCGTAATCCAGCTTGCTGCCGCTATCTTGAAACTGCACATTTCGCCCATGACACAGACTGACATTCCGAATCCTACGGACCGCCGCGCAACCGGCTGTGATCTTGTGATCCTTGCATAAAGCAGGGCCTCGGGCCTTTTGCTTTACGCTGCGATTACAGGAATTTCGGAAGACCTCATGACAACTCAAACGCTGCGCCTGGCCATCGATATTGGCGGCACCTTCACCGATACGGTCCTTGTCTCTGGCGAAGAGACAATCCTGGCCTCCACCAAGACCCTGACCACCCATCAGAACCCTGCCGACGGCGCCATGGAAGGGGCCGCGCGAGTAATGCAGCAATCGGGCCGGACGCTGGATCAGGTGACCGGCTTTATCCACGGCACCACCCTGGCGACCAATGCGCTGATCGAACGTCGCGGCGCGGTGGTGGCGACGGTGACCACCGAAGGCTTTCGCGACATCCTGGAAATCGCGTATGAGCGGCGTTATTCGCAATACGATATCAACCTCGAGAAGCCTGACCTGCTGGTGCCGCGCGAGCGTGCTCTGACCGTGCGCGAACGCATGTCGGCGGGTGGTCAGGTATTGATCGAGCTCGAAGACTCGGCCATCGACGCACTGCTGGCCGATATCGACGCGAGCGGCGCAGAGGCCATAGCGATCTGCCTGATGCACGCTTATGCCAACCCCGCCCATGAACGCCGCCTACGCGATGTGCTGGCTGAGAAGCGGCCCGATCTGACCGTCTCGATCTCGTCCGAGGTCAGCCCCGAGGCGCGCGAGTTCGACCGGCTGTGCACCACCGTTGCCAATGCTTATATCCAGCCGCTGATGCAGACCTATCTGGCCCGTTTCGTCGACCGGTTCGAGGCCGAGGGCGTGACCTGTCCGATCCTGATGATGACGGCGGGCGGCGGCATGTGCACCGTGCGCACCGCCGCGCGTTTTCCGATCCGGCTGGTGGAATCCGGCCCCGCCGGAGGGGCCATTCTGGCCGCCCGCATCGCCGCCCGCACCGGGCTGGATCAGGTGCTGTCCTTTGACGTTGGCGGCACCACCGCTAAGATGTGCCTGATCGACAAGGCCCGCCCGCAGACCTCGCGCCAGTTCGAGATCGCCCGCGCCGCGCGGTTCATAAAGGGCTCGGGCATGCCAGTGCGCATCCCGGTGATAGAGATGATCGAGATCGGCGCGGGCGGTGGGTCCATCGCCGGGGTTGACCGGCTGGGACGCCTGACCGTGGGTCCGAAATCGGCGGGGTCTGAACCCGGACCCGTGGCCTTCATGCGCGGCGGCACCGAGCCCACTGTGACAGACAGCGACATTACGCTGGGCTACATCGTGCCCGACACATTTGCCGAGGGGCATATCAAGCTGGACCCCGAAGGCTCGAAACAGTCGCTGAGCCGGGTGATCGGGTCGAAACTAGATCTCGATGCCGTTGGCTCAGCCGACGGCGTCAGCCGCATCGTCGACGAAAGCATGGCCAGCGCGGGCCGGATGCACGCGGTGGAATCGGGCAAGGATCTTGGACCGCGCACGATGATTGCCTTTGGCGGCAACGGGCCGTTGCATGCCAGCCGGGTGGCACGGTCCGCCGGGGTCAGCCGCATTGTAATCCCGCCCAATCCGGGCGTGGGGTCTGCCGTGGGCTTCCTGTTCGCACCCGTGTCGTTCGAAATCGTCCGCTCGCGCTATTCGCTGTTGGACAGCATGGACATGGATGAGATCAACGCGCTGTTCGACGCAATGATTTCCGAAGCCAAAGGCGTGGTTGCCCAGGGCGCGGGCAATGCCCCGACCGAAACCCACCGCACAGCCTTCATGCGCTACAACGGTCAGGGTCACGAGATCGAGATCACTCTGTCCGACCGGCATCTGACGGCAGACGATATTGCACCGCTGACCACCGCCTTTGAGGAAGAATATCGCAAGCAGTTCTCACGCCCGGTGCCGGGGATGCAGATCGAGATTCTCAACTGGGCGGTGCGCGTCGCCACAAGCGACTGCGCCGTGCCGCCAGTACCGGAAACTCCGGCGTTGGCTACTATCACCGCAACCGAATCCCGCCCGATCACCTGCGATGTGGACGGGGCGCTGAGACAAGCCGCATTCGTGGCGCGGGCTGACCTACACCCCGGCGATCGCATACAAGGCCCCGCCCTGATCCACGAACCGCAGACCACCACGCTGGTCTCGGCCGATTTCTCGGCCCATGTGGATGCCATAGGAAACCTCGTCCTGGTTCAGGACCAGAAAGGAGGCGCATGATGACGACCGATCTGTCCCCCGCCCGCCTACAAGTGATGTGGAACCGTTTGCTGGCGGTGGTCGAGGAACAGGGCCAGACCCTGATCCGCGCCGCCTTTTCGCCCATCGTGCGCGAATGCGGCGATATCTCCGCCGGGATCTTCGACGTCAACGGCCGGATGCTGGCACAGGCGGTGACCGGCACGCCGGGCCATATCAACACCATGGCCGAAGCGGTGCAGCACCTGCGCGCCGCCTTCCCGGTTCAGACCATGAAACCGGGCGATATCTACATGACCAACGATCCGTGGCTGGCCTCGGGGCATTTGAACGACTTCCTGCTGATGATGCCCGCGTTCAAGGATGGCAAGGTAGTGGGCTTCACCTCATGCACCTCGCATCTGGTTGATCTGGGTGGTCTGGGCATGGGGCCGGAAGGGTCCGACATCTATGACGAGGGGCTGCTGATTCCGCCCTGTAAACTGGTCGAGGAAGGCATCCCCAACGCGCTGCTGCTGGACATCATCCGCGCCAACAGCCGCGAGCCCATCGCCAACGAGGGCGACATCTATGCCCTGATCGCCTGTTGCGAGGCCGGGGTGAACCGGCTGGTCAGTATGATGGAAGAGTTCGGCCTGACCGATCTGGATGCGCTGGGGTCCTACATCATCGACACTTCGCGCCGTGGCACGCTTGAGGCCATCGCCGAGGTGCCCAAAGGTATCTACAAAAACGTCCTGAAAATGGATGGCTATGAGAATGAGCTGGAGTTGCACGCAACCCTGACCGTCAGTAAATCGGGGATGCATGTGGATTTCACCGGCACCTCGGGTTGTTCGCGCAAGGGCATCAACGTGCCGCTGAACTATGCTACCGCCTATACGGTGTTTGCGCTGCGCTGCATCGTCGGCTCGGACATCCCCAACAATGCCGGATCGCTGGAGCCGTTCACCGTCGACGGCCCCAAGGGCTGCATCCTGAACGCACAGCGCCCGGTGCCGGTGGCGATGCGGCACACGCTGGGTCAGGTGACACCCGATCTGGTGCTGGGCTGTCTGCATCAGGCACTACCTGATGAAGTGCCCGCCGAGGGCGCAAGCTGCATGTTCGACCTGCCCATGCGCCACGCCCCCGAGGTGGCCCGCGATGGTGGGCGCGAATTCGCAGTGGAACCGGTACATAATGGCGGCACCGGCGCGCGGCCTCATGCGGACGGGCTGTCAGCCACCGCCTACCCCTCGGGCGTGTTCGGTTCGCAGGTGGAGATCACCGAAAGCGTCGCGCCCGTCACCATCTGGCGGCGCGAACTGCGTGCGGATTCCGGCGGCGCGGGCAAGTATCGCGGCGGGCTGGGGCAGCGGATCGAGATGACCTCGTCCAACGGTGCGCCCTTCATCGTGTTCCTGTCGGTCGAGCGGCTGAAATTCCCCGCCCTGGGCCGCATGGGCGGTCAGCCCGGCGCGCCGGGGCGCATCCGGTTCCGTGATGGCGACAGCGACATTCCCGGCAAGGGAGAGCTGCGGGTCGAAGGCGGCGATTATCTGATCTTCGACACTCCCGGTGGTGGCGGTTTCGGCGATCCGGGCGACCGCAACTCGGATGCGCTGGCGCTGGACCTCAAACGCGGTTTGGTCAGTGCCGAGGGGGCCAAAGCTTACGGAGGTGACACATGATCCGTCCGGTTTCTTATGTCGGCGCCATGGGCGCCTATGCGCTGGCCGATCTGGGTGCCGAAGGCACAATCTCGCTGGCGCAGAACGAAAGCGCCTTTCCGGCCAGTCCGTCCGCCGTGGCGGCCGGGCAGGCGGCGCTGGCTGATCTGACGCTATACCCCGATCCCGAATGGCCCGACATGCGCGCGGCCATTGCCGGGGTACACGGGCTCGACCCGGCGCGGGTGCTGTGCGGCGCGGGCTCGATGGAGCTGATCGGCTGCCTGATCCGCGCCTTTGCCGGGCCCGGCGATCAGGTGCTGGGCACGCAATATGGCTATGCCTTTGTCACTTCGGCCACGGCACAGGCGCAGGCCGAATACGTGGCCGCGCCCGAGGTCGATCTGACCGTATCCGTCGACGCGGTTCTGGCCGCCGTCACCCCGGCGACCCGTATCGTGTTCGTCTGTAATCCGGGCAATCCCACCGGCACCCTGATCCCGAATTCCGAGATCCTGCGCCTGCGCAACGCGCTACCCGGCGACGTGCTGCTGGTGGTCGATCAGGCCTATGCCGAGTTCGCCGACCAAGCCAACGATCCAGCAGAGATTTTCGCGCTGGCTGATCGGGGGGATACCGTGATCACCCGCACCTTCTCCAAGGCTTACGGGCTTGCCGGGGCGCGCGCCGGGTGGGGCCATTTCCCCATGGGTATCGCCGGAGAGCTGCGCAAGCTGCTGAACCCCAATAATATCTCGATTGCCTCGCAGGCTGCGGCAGCGGCGGCGATGCGCGATCAGGCGCATATGCGGGACGTGGTCGCGAAAACGGCAACCATTCGCGATCGGTTCGCGCAGGACTGCCGCGATCTGGGGCTGATCGTGCCGGACAGCCACACCAATTTCGTGCTGATCCGCTTTGCCTCGACCGAGCAGGCGCAACATGCCGACGCCGCGCTACGGGCCGAGAAACTGCTGATGCGCGGTATGGGCGGCTATGGTCTGTCCGACTGCCTGCGCGCCACGATCTGCGACACGCCGGTAATGGATCGCTGTCTGGCCGTTCTAAGAAAGGTAACGTCATGAGCCACGAAACGCGTACCCGGGCCAAGATCGGCGTTCTGGTGCCCTTCACCAATACCAACCTCGAGGCCGATATGGCCTTGATGCGCTGCCCGGATACCACCGTGCATTTCCAGCGCATGGGTGGTTATGATGTCGATGAAATCCCCGGTTCTGACCAGATGGCGGGGCTTGGGGCCTCGGACATCAGCCACGATTTGCGGATGATTTCGGGCGTGCGGCCAGATGTGGTGCTGTACGGCTGCACCTCGGCCACGCTGACCCATGGACCGTCTTTCGACGCCGATCTGGCGCAGCAGATCAAGGCCGGATCGGGGGCGCAATCGCTGACAGCCGCCGGATCGCTGATCGCTGCCATTCAGGCGCTTGGGGTGACGAAAGTGGGCTTTTCCTCGCCCTATCTGGGCGAGATCAACACGCAGGCGATGGATTTCATGGCCGCAAACGACATCGAAACCGTGCGTTGCGCCGATGTTGGCCGCGAGCTGGGCAATTACGGACAGGGAGAGCTGACCCCGGACGAGGTTTACGACCTCGCCTGTGAGGCAGACCACCCGAACGCGCAAGCCGTCGTGCTCAGCTGCACCGACATGCGCGCAGTCGAGGCCATCGAGCAGATCGAGGACACGCTGGACAAGCCGGTAGTGACCTCAAATCAGGCGATGATGTTCTGCATGATGCGGGCGCTGGGTCTGCCACGCCACGAGGCTCTGCCGGGCCGGTTGTTCGATCTTCTGTAAACGAACCGGGGCAGCGGTCGACCCCCCTGCCCCGATATTCCATCAGGGTTCGCCGCTGCCGATCTCTTCCTTGCGTTTGGCGATATAGGCATCCAGCTCCTCACGCACAGAGGGGTCCATCTCGGGCATCTGATACTCGCGTAGCGCCTGCTGCCAAACCTCGGTGGCGCGTTGCAGGGCGTCCTTGGCTCCGGCCGCCTCCCAGTTTTCATAGTTCTGCCAGTCGGACAGCATCGGTTTGTAGAACGCGGTCTCATAGCGTTCCATCGTGTGATCGACGCCAAAGAAATGGCCGCCAGTGGGCACCGATTTGATGGTGTCCAGGCCCAGTTCATCCGTGTCAAATTTCATCGGTTTGAGGAATTCCATCATGTTCTGGATGATCTCGATATCCATGACGAATTTCTCATAAGATGCGGTCAGCCCGCCCTCAAGCCAGCCGGCGGCATGATAGACGATATTGGCCCCTCCCAGAACCGCGCCCCATGTGGCCATCATCGTTTCGTATGCCGCCTGCAAATCCACCACGTTGGATGCATTTGCGTTCGATGTCCGGTATGGAATACCATAGCGCCGCGCCAGCTGCCCGCCGACAATATTCGCCTTGGCATTTTCCGGTGTGCCAAAGGCCGGAGCCCCGGATTTCATGTCCACATTCGAGGTGAATGAGCCATACATGACAGGCGCTCCCGGGCTGACCAACTGCGTCAGCACCACACCGAACAGCGCCTCGGCGTTCTGTTGCGCCAGCGCGGCAGGTAGCGTGACCGGTGTCATTGCCCCCATCAGAGTGAATGGCGTGACCGTCACAGGTTGACCATACTCGGCCATCGCGATCAGGCCGTCACCCATGGCATCGTCGAACAGGCGTGGAGAGTTCACCGAAATGATTGTGATCACCCCCGGATCGCCGCGCATGTCCTCAGGTTTCTGACCGCGCGAAATCGCCATCATGTTGATGCCATCCATCGCCCGCCCGCGCCCGATAGCGGTGCAGTGAAAGCTCAGGTCGCTATAGCTCAGGTTGGCGTTGTAGGTGTCCAGATGGCGGTTGTTGGCGGGCATTTCGATCGGGGCCATCACCTGATTGCCGATCAGATGGATAGCGTTGAAGTGCTGCGCCAACCGGATGAAGTTGCAATAGTCATCGTAATTACCCTGACGGCGGCCATTGATACAGTCATGTACGTTCGGCGGCCCGGCAACCAAACCAAAATTCACATGATCGCCGCCCAGCGTAATCTGTTTCGCGCGGTTGCGAGAGGTCAGCGTGAATTCCGAGGGCACCGTTTTCAACGCTTCGGCGACAATGGTTTCGTCCATACGGATGGTCTTGGTGTCGCGGTCTACGATGGCCCCCGCGCATTCGAAAATGTCCATAACATTGTCGCCCATCACCCGGATACCGGCCTCGGACAGAATGCGCATTGAGGTTGTATGCAGCTGATCCATCTGTTCAGGGTTTAACAGCTCGAATGGCGGATAGCTGTTGCGCACCTGTTGCCAGGGCAGCTGTTCGATCCCCACCGCCGCGCGCCCGGATTTGCCGCGTCGCCCGCCGCTGCGTCTGTCTCGTGCCATTGACCTAGTATCCCCGTTGTGGATTTACGATGTTGTTCAGCACCTCGCCCTTGCGATAGCGCATCAGGTTCTCGGAAAACATGCGGACCGATTTCAGATCCCAGCCGTCATAGACCGAGCTGCAGTGCGGTGTGACGATCACGTTGTCCAGTTCCCAGAACCTGTGCCCCTGAGGCAGCGGTTCGGTAACGAACACGTCCAGCGCCGCGCCTCTGATCCGGTTCTGTTCCAGCGCGGCCAGTAGAGGTGCTTCGTCAATTACCCCACCTCGCGAGACGTCGATTGTCACCGTCGTCGGTTTCATGGCGGCAAAAGCCTCCGCCCCGACCAGACCGCGCGTGCTGTCCAGCAGTGGTACGCAAACGACGATAAAGTCAGCGCGTGGCCAGAGATCAGGCAAAGCCTCCATCCCGTGTACCTCGTCCACGTTGGGGGTCGGTTTCGGGCGGGCCCGTACACCGATTGTGTTCAGCCCCATAGCTTTGGATCGTGCCGCAACAGCCTCTCCGGTTTTGCCAAGGCCGATGATCAGCACCGTCTTGCTGTCGATGGGCTCGACTTTGCCGCCGATCCAGTCCCGCCGCACCTGCGCGGCACGAAAGCCCGGGAAATCCAGCGTGAAATGCAGCATCGCCCCCAGCACATATTGTGCCATCATATCGGCGGCGACCCCGGCGGCATTTGTCACCGTTACCTCATCAGGGTTCCAAGGGTTCAGGTGATCGGTGCCCGAGCCGCCGACCGAAGCCCATTTGATTTGCGGGTTCTCGACCAGTGCTGCGCGTGGAAAGCCGGGGGTGCCCGCAAAGCGAACGGAATAGACAACCTCAGCCCCTGTATCCTCGATCAAACCCGTGAGCGCCTCGTAGCTGTCGCAGGTGTGGATCGGCAGATCGGGATGACCTTCAGCAAGAACGGCACGGGCAGCGTCGGGGTTATCGGTGTGCAAGATCACGGTGGGGGATTTCATGCGGGTACCTCCGGTTGGAACTCAGCGCTGGCAATGGCTACCGCGTTGGCGAAAAAAGCAGTGGCGGCGATGTCGAAAAGGACATCGAACCCCACACCTTTGCGTTCGTTGCGCCATGTGATTGCCTCGACATAGCCCACGCGGGTCTGGGCGATCTTTCCCACTGGAAAGGCACCGGGCGACAGGTCGACCGGGCAAATCTTGGCCAGCAGATCGAACAGGCGCGGGCCGGTCAGGTGCATCATGGCCCAGGTTTCCTCGCGCCAGGAATAATAGCCCTTTGGCGTGGCGGCGACCTGCCACCGGGCATACAGGTCGGCAGGTGCATCCAGTACCACCACCTCTTCCTGACCCAGACGCAGAAGGCCATCGGCGGTTTCGTTGACGTCTGGCACCTTCAGGCCCCGCGATTGCAAAAACGCCACGGTGCCTCGGCCCTTGAGGCCAAAACGCGGCGTATGGGTCAGGTCCTGCACGATAATCTGCCCGGAAACCAGTAGTGTGCCTTCAGCAGCGCCCTTTGGGTCAAGCGGATAGGTTCGCATCATCACACCTCCTGCCGTTTGTTTTCAGGATCAAAAAAGGTGTGGCCGCGCACAGTTGTAACGACGCGCTTGCCATTGCGGCACTTCACCGTGACCTGCGATCCTTGCGTAGCGTCATCGCCATGCACATATGCCAGCGCGATATGGGTGTTCAGCGTCGGCGACCACAGGACCGAGGTCACATGCCCCACCGGTACATCATTCCTCAGTACCAGACAGCTTTCCCCCGGTACATCTGGCCCGTCGAATGTCAGCCCGACCAGCTTGCGCGGCAGGCCTTTGTTTCGGCGCATCTCGGTTGAGCGCTTGCCCACGAAAAACGGCTTGGTCTTCGAGATCGCCCATTCGAACCCCAGCTCATCCGGCGAGGTCAGCGCGTCGGTGTCCTGACCAATCAGGATATGGCCTTTCTCCAACCGCAGAATCCGGCTGGCTTCCAGCCCGTAAGGGCGCAACTCGTGCGCGTGACCCGCCGCCATCACCGCATCCCACAGGGTGTGGGCATAGCTGGTGGGGCAGTGCAGCTCGTAGCTCAACTCGCCGGTGAACCCAATCCGCATGGCGCGCACCGGCACCCCGGCCACCATGCCGCTGCGCCCGTCGAGATAGGCAAATCCATCGCGCGAGAAATCGATGTCGCTGTCCAGCGCTTCGACCACGGAGCGCGCCTTGGGACCGGTAATGTTGAAGCCCGAGAAGGCCGAGGTGACGTTCAGCACATCCACATCCAACCGCCACTGCGCATTCCAGAACAACATATCCGAATAAACCCGCGCCACGGCCCCGGTGGTGGCGGTGACATAGAACAGATCCTCGGCCAGCCGATACGCCACGCCATCGTCGATCACCGTGCCCATTTCGTTTGTCATCAGGCAGTACCGGCAGCGGCCCACAGGCTGCTTTTTGTAGGCCATGGTGTAAATGCGGTTGAGGAATTCGCCCGCATCCGGGCCACGCACCTCGAGCCCGCCCAGAGTTGAAACATCCAGCACGCCGACCCCATTGCGCACCGCATGCACCTCTTCTTCGATGAGGCGCTTGGCGTCTTGTTTCGGGCCGTAGAAATAAGGCCGCCACCACGCTCCGACCGGGCGCATGTCCGCCCCCAACCGGATATGTTCGTGATGCAGCGCTGTGCGCCTGTCTGCCGGGTGATGATGACCGGACAGCACGCCCAGCGTTTCGGGGCCAAAGGGCGGACGGGCCGTAGTCACGCCGATCTCCCCGATGGTGCGGTCGGTCGCCTTGGCCACCACCCGGGCGGTGGCCAGCGCCGAGTGCCGCCCTTGTGACGGCCCCATACCAACTGTGGTAAAGCGCTTGATCAGCTCCAACTCGCGATAGCCTTCCTTAACCGCGTTTTGCAGGTCCTTGATTTGAATATCCTCGTCCCGGTCGACAAAATCCTTGCCCTTGGGATGCCCGGCGATTGCCGGTTCGAAATTCGTCAACGAAGCCTCTACATCTTCGACCTGCGCGATGTCGCGGGTTGGCAGCCCCAGACGAGTCAACGCCGTCTGTGCCGCGCGTTGCGCATCGGCCACCACCGCATCAGGCGCAAAGACCCCGGCAACACCCCCGACAATGCCCAGCGGAGCGTCTGGCAGAGACAGGGAAAACCGCGCCGCCGTTTCATTGTACCCAAGGTTCGCGCCAGCATGACAGGGCAGTTGCCACATTGGCGCATAGCCGACCGAAATTACCAACAGATCGCAATCTAGCCAGTCGCCTCCGACCTTTACGCCGGTAACATGGGTCTTGCCACGCGCCTCGCCCACGGCGCCGTGAATGACACGCGTTCCCCTTGTTGCCAGTTGCTGGCCAAGCTCACTGCCGCTGCCACCGGGGCGCGGATCAACCACAGCCGCCAGTTCTACGCCTGCGTCCAACAGATCCAGCGCCACCCGATAACCGTCGAGATTGGCGGCCAGTACCACCGCGCGCTTGCCCGGTTTCACACCATAGTGCCGCATAAGCCGTTGCGCGCCAGTGCCCAGCAAGATGCCCGGCAGGTCATTGTTTCGGAAGATCGCGGGCTGTTCGATGCAGCCGGTGGCCAGCAGAACCTCGCGCGCGCGCGTCTTGAACAGCTTGTTGCCCCGGATCAGCGGCAGCCAGTTGTCCTCGAACCAGCCGTTCACCACTGTATCGGTCATGATGCGAAGGTTCGGCAGACTTTGCACTTTCGCCAGTAGGTCGGACAGCCTGTCGACATCGCGGCCATAGGTCAGCGCGCCGCCCAATACCGGCTCCTGCTCGGCCAGGATGACGTCAGCCCCGGCTTCGGCGGCTTCGATGGCGGCGGTCAACCCGGCCAGCCCCGCGCCGACGACCAGCAGGTCACAAAACAGGTTGGCCTTTTCGTAGTCTTCATTCGGTGCGTTGATATCCAGAACGCCCAGCCCAGCCTTCTTGCGGATCAGCGGCTCCCACAGTTTCAGCCAGCTATTGCGCGTCGGGCCCATGAAGGTACGATAATAGAACCCCACCGGCATGAATCGCCCCAGCTTGTCCATGAATGCGTCGCGGTCTCGCGACAGTGATCCGTTGACGTTCTGCGCCGTAACTTGCAGCCCTGCCGAAATCGGATGCCGGTCGGCCTGCACGTTCGGGTCCGAGGGCAGTTGCACCAGCGTATCGGCCTCGGTGCCCGCCATCGACATCGCACCGCGCGGTCGGTGGTATTTGAACGAGCGCGACAGCATCCACTTCCCCTTCCCGGCCAAAGCCGAGGCGATCACATCACCTTCGTATCCCTGAAATGCCTGCCCTTCAAAGCTGAACGATACCGGCGCATCTCGATTGATCCTGTTGCCCCAGGGTGCGGGAAGTCGGGCCATCACCTTTGCTCCAGCTCTGAGGGGTCAAAAGTGCGGATCACCTCGTTCGTGGTGGCGTTGCGCTCGGCCAGAAAGAAATAGTTCGAGGGCACGTGCCGCCACCATTCCACCAGCGTTCCGCGTGAATTGTCGGCGCGGAACAGGTGACGTGCCCAGTCCTGATCGCTGGTTGTATCCGGGTCGGGGTTGGCGCGCAGAGGGCCGAAGCTCTGGAATTCATTAATATTGCGGGGCCCGTTCATCGGGCAGATCAGGATCTTCATGTCAGTGGCTCGCGGCAGTTGCGCCCATTTCATTGAGCAGATCAAAGGTGGCGAAACGCTCCATTGTGAAGGGTTCGAGTATCGGCGCGACCTTCTGGTTGGCGATGGACTGCGCCATGTACTTGCCCGCCACCGGAGTGGCTTTGAACCCCCAAGTGCCCCAACCGCAATCTAGCCATAGGTTGGACAATGGGCTGGCACCCATGATGGGTGAGTAATCGGGCGTCATGTCGGTAATCCCGGCCCATTGTCGCAGCAGACGCACCCCGTGCAGGAACGGGAACAAATGTACCGCGCCTTCGGCCAGATGTTCTTTCATGTCCAGTGTCGAGCGGGTGGAATACAGCTGATAAGGGTCCGAGCCACCGCCGATCACGATCTCGCCTCGCGATGACTGCACCAGATAGGTGTGCAGGCTGACCGAACTGACCAGCGTGTACAGCCACGGTTTCAGCGGCTGCGTGACCATCGCCTGCAACGGATAGCAACGGATCGGCAATTCTACCCCGGCTTTCATCGCCATGTCGTAGTTCATGCCCCCGACAGCAATCATCACCTGCCCGGCACTGATATCACCGCGATTGGTGCGCACTTTTGTGATCTTGCCACCGGCAGTGTCGAACCCTTCAACCTCGGTACGTTGATGAATTTCCACCCCGCGCCTACTGGCTTGCGCTGCATAGCCCCAGGCCACCGCATCATGCCGCGCAGTGCCTCCATCGGCGTGCCACAAACCGCCGATGATTTCCAGCGGCCCGCCTTCATCCATATTCAGATGCGGGGACAGGTCCTTGACCGTCTGCGCATCAACGACCTCGATCCGGGTGCCCGCGTGTTTACCCATCTCGGCCCGCAGATGGAACGAGCGTAGCGTCGCCTCGGTATGGGCCAGCGTCAGTTGACCGCGCTGGCTGAACATGACGTTGAAATCCAGCTCTTCGCTCATCTTCCCGTAAAGCTGCACACCTTCCTTGTAGAACGCGATGCCCTCTTTGGTGATGTAGTTCGAGCGGATGGTAGTGGTGTTCCGCGCGGTGTTGCCGCCCGCCAGATAACCCTTTTCCAGCACAGCCACATTGGTGATGCCGTGATACTTTGATAGGTAGTGGGCACAGGCCAGTCCGTGGCCGCCACCACCTACGATGACCACATCGTAACTGGATTTAAGCTCTGGCGTGGCCGGAATGTCTCCGGTGACAGGGTAATCGGCGGATAGCCCGTATTTCAGCAGCCTTAGCGGCATTTTTGTTGTCCTGATTTCAGCGGTTGTCAGCGGCGTCATGAATCAGCGCGCCGAGATCCGAGAATTTGGCGTCCGGCGACTGCAACCCCAGAACCGCGTCGCGTATGGCGGCGGCACGGCTGACCCCCAGCGGTGGAGTGGCGAACTCCATGAACTTGGCAATCACTTCGTCACGGTCCATGGGTGCCTCGGGCCCGCCGCGCGCGTGGACGTCGCCCGACGCCAGTTCCCGCCCATCCGTCAAGGTCATGACGACATCAGCAACGCGGCTTTGAGGAAAGCGGTCGGAATGGCGCGCGGTCTCGGCCACCGAGATACGGTCGACAATCGCCGCGACCAGCGGATCGGAGAGGCCCGCGCCGGTGATATGCTCGACCCCGATACGGCCGTGCGCCACCATCGTCGCCACAGCGAAGGGCAGCGAATACTGCGCCTTCGAAGTGTCATCCGGCATACCCTGAAACAGGCAGGCACTTTCGTGGAAAGTGTTCACCTGAATCGCGGCAATGTCCTGATGAGACAAGCCATATTCACGCATAAGCGCCCTGGTGGCGTCGATCGCTGCATGGGCCCAACGACAGATCGGATAGGGCTTCACATATTGATTTTCCATCTGCCAGAAGCTGCCCAGATCCCGCCAGTGATGCGCGACCTCATCCGCCTCTATGGTGATCGCCGGCGCGCCGGTAAATCCCTTCTCGGCCAGCACTGCCGAGGATACACCCACCAGCGCGCCCCAGCCCGAGCCGTCATGCAGCATGGTGGGGTTGGCAATCTCGCGCATCATTTGACTGCGCGGCCCGTGATATTCGGCGATGCCCATGGCCTGCCGCATCTGTTCCGCGCTCAGCCCGCGCAGACGGGCGGCAACGGCCACAACTCCCAACGCGTTCCATGCGCCGGAAGTGTGGTAGTCGCTGACTGTGTCATGCAACGAAATCCCGGCGCGCCCGGCGATTTCGTATCCAATAGTTACGGTCGCCAACGCCTCGGGGCCGGAAAAATCCGCGACCGTTTCCGCCAAAGCCGCCAGAGCCGGCACAACGGCAACACCGATATGGCCCTTGGTGGGGTTATAGCCGTCATGGCCATCCAGATTATCGGTCTGAGTCGCAGCGGCATAAGCCGCGCCGGCAACGCTAACCTTGCGGCCATCGAACAGCATCCGTGCGCTGAGGCCCGGATCGCCCGCACCGTAAAGCGCCACTGCGCTGTCACGCGCGATCTGACCGGCCTGCATCGGTCCGGACCCGATGGTGATCCCCATCGTGTCCAGCAGCATCAGTGCCGCCGCTTCGAGCGCGCTGTCGGGGAAATCCTGCACCCTTCGATTTAGCGCAAACTTTGCGATAGTTTGAAATGTGTTGGTCACGATGCCCTACAGATGAGGTTTCGGGTTCGGCCAAAACCTAAGTGTGTTTGCCCATCGCAGCACGAAAACAATACGAGGGCAATGGCCCCGGAAAATTTGTAGCTTTGGCTCCGCTCCATTGTAGCATATGAACCAGATCAATTCCCGCCGCGAAACAGGATTCCCGGCGCACCACCCATCCGCCCGCCCAGGAAAATGTCGCCATGATGAACCTGCCCCACCTGATCTTCCTGCGCTCCTTCGAGGCCGCCGCCCGGTACCTCAGCTTTACCAGCGCGGCAGATGAGCTGAACTGCACCCAATCCGCCGTCAGCAACCATGTGCGTTCGCTCGAAGAGTTTTTGCAGCGGCCTCTGTTCGTGCGCCATGCCCGGTCATTGTCGCTGACCGACGTGGGCGAGGCGTATCTGCCTTCAGTGCGGCATGCTCTGCATGAGATTGACGTGGCCACACAATCGGTCATCCAGCGGTCACACACCCGCAAAGTCGTCGTGTCTTGCCCGGTCAGCCTGGCCGAGAATTGGCTACCGGACGTAATCCGGGGCTTTAGCGACCAGCACCCGGATATCGACCTGACGGTACACGGCACCGTCTGGATTGATGTCGAGCCGAACGTCTCGGACATTTCGATAACGGTCAATCATATTGACGATGTGACGGTGGGCGCACGGCAGCTGTGGGCCGAAAAGCTTGCGGTCGTGTGTGCACCCGAATTCACAGTCAATGGCGCGCAGCTAACCGATCCGGCACAACTGCAAGAGGCACCTCTGATCCATATTCTGGGTCGTCCAGCTTATTGGGAACGGGTCGCACGTCATTTTGATCTGGCAGACCTGAACCAGAAGGAAGGGCTGCGGACCAACGCTTCAAATCTGGCAATGGAGATGGCGGCGAAGTCGTTGGGCTGCGTCGCCCTACCCCGCTCTCTGGCCGGGTCTTATGTGGACCGGGGGCTGCTGATCGAACCGTTCGAATTCGATTTGGACAGCCCCTGGGCCTATTTCGTGCGTCTCAAGGAAAAACCCGTTTCACCGTCGGTCAGGCTGTTTCAGGACTGGCTACTAAACGCCGCCGCCAGCATGAACCGCTGACCTGCAACGGGGCTGCTCAGGCAGCCCCTTCCAGTGCCGGTTTAACATCGCGCAGGCGGTTTCCATCCGGATCAAAGGGAGGCTCGGACAGGATTTTCGCTTCATGGGGCTTGCCAAGGATGAACACTTCGACCGTATCACCAGGTTGTGCGACCTCAGGGTTTAAATAGCCAAGCGCTAGCGATTTGCCGACCGAATAGCCGTATGCACCGGATGTCACGCGGCCAACCGGGGTACCATCCGGGGTAAAAATCGGCTCACCGCCGGTAGCGTCGGCATCCTCGGAGACTTCGACCTCGAAGATTGACAGCACTTCGCGCGCGGCGTTGTCCTTGACCGACAGATACGCATCCTTGTGCAGGAAATCCTTGTCTAGCTTGATCAGGCCCGCCAGCCCGACCTCTTGCGGCCAGTATTCCTGCGAATACTCACGGCCCCAAGAGCCATAACCTTTTTCGATCCGCAACGACCCCAGCGCGCGGCCGCCAACGGGGCCGCCATCCAGCAGCTTGGCCGCATCCAGAAGCGCAGCGTACAGGCGGGTCTGATCTTCTTCGGCGCAGTGCAACTCCCACCCTAGATCGCCGGTAAAGCTGACGCGGATGGCCAGACAGGTGACACCTGCAACCTCGATTGTGGCCGAGCGCATAAAGCGGAACGCCTCGTTCGACAGGTCTGCATTGGTCAGCCGCTGCAGCAGGTCACGCGCTTTCGGACCGGCGACGTTGAACCCGGCTATGCGGTCGGTGGCGACTTCGAGGGTTGTGTCCTTTGGCAGGTCGATCATGTTGAAAAAGCGTTGATGATAGCGCTCGGCCATGCCCGATCCGATCATCATGTATTCGTCATCGGCCACCTTGGTTATGGTGAAATCGCCAGCCACGCCGCCACGCACAGAGATCAGCGGCGTCAGGCAAGACCGCCCGATCACGGTGGGTACGCGGTTGGCGACCAAGCGATCCAGCCAATCTTGCGCACCGGGTCCTTTGATGATGTAGTTCGCAAAATTCGATATGTCGATGACGCCCACATTCTCCCGCAGCATCTGTACCTCACGTCCCACCGGCTCCCACCAGTTCTGGCGTGTGAAGCCGTTGGTTTCCTGCACGCCGGGCTGATCGGCGAACCATAGGGGATGCTCCCAGCCGCAGTTCAGACCAAAGACACAGCCCATGTCTTTCTGCATTTCAAAGGCAGGGCGGACTCGGGCGGGGCGACCTGCACTACGCTCCTCGTTCGGGAAGTGGATGGCAAAACGGTGGGTATACTGGTCCTCAACCCGTGCCTTGGTGAATTTTTTGTCGGCCCAGTCGCCGAAGCGGGCCAGATCCCATGCAAACATGTCGTATTGCGGCTCGCCCTCGATCATCCACTGCGCCGCCAGCAGGCCCAAACCACCCGATTGCGAGAAACCCGGGATCAGTCCGCCGCAGAGGAAATAGTTCTTCAGTTCGGGCACCGGACCCCACAAGGCGCTGGAGTCCGGAGACCAGATCATCGGCCCGTTGATCACCCGTTTGACCCCTGCGGTGGCGGCAACTGGCACACGTTCGGTAGCGCGGATCACGTTTTCCATGATCCGATCCAAATCGTCGGGGAACAGGTCATGAGCAAAGTCCAGCGGCGTACCGTCCTCGGCCCAGAACTTCATGTCCTTCTCATAGGCCCCGATCAGCAATCCGTTGCCTTCCTGACGGAAATAGTACTCGCCATCCCGGTCTGCAATTGACGGAAGGCGACGGCCCAGATTGGCAACTTCTTCGATGGATTCAGTCACGAAGTACTGGTGCTCGGTCGGTTGCAACGGCAGAGTCAGCCCCGCCAGCGCCGCAACTTCGCGGCCCCAAAGACCAGCGGCATTCACCACCCATTGCGTGTGAATATCGCCCTTTGCGGTACGCACGATCCAAGACCCGTCGGGTTGCTGATCCGTACCTAGTACCGGACAGAACCGTTCTATGGTTGCTCCCATGGCGCGGGCACCGGCAGCATAGGCGTGGGGCACGCCCGAGGGATCCACATTGCCGCCATCGGGTTCATACATGATGCAGCGGATATCGTCGAACTGCGCCAGCGGGTGCAGTTCCTTGGCCTGCTCGCGACTGACCTCGTGGAAGTTCAAACCATAAAATTTAGCCTTGGCTTCCTGCAGGCGCAGCTGATGCTCGCGTTCTTCGGTTTGCGCCAAATAGAGCGAACCGGGCTGGAACACGCCGCAGCTTTGACCGGTTTCCTGTTCCAGTTCTTTATACAGATTCATCGTATAGTGCTGGATGCGGGTGATATTGTTGTTGTCATGCAGCCCATGAATGTTAGCCGCCGCGTGCCAGGTCGAGCCGCTGGTCAGTTCGTCCCGCTCTAGCAGGACCACATCGGTCCAACCCAACTTGGCGAGATGATACAGAATTGAACAGCCGGCTAGGCCGCCGCCGATTACAACCGCTTGCGCATGCGTTTTCATGTGCTTCCCCTCTCAAATGCCTCAGGCGGCGATGGTTTTCATTGCACCCAGAAACTGGGCCACTTCGGCGACGCTGTTGTAGTGGCACATCGAAACACGCACGCAGCTGTCCATGCCAAGCGGTGTCAAGATGTTGCCCGAGTAGTGATCGGCCTTGCGCAAATGCGTACGGATGCCTTGTTCGTTCAGTTGCTTGACCACATCGACCGACGGCACGCCCTCGACCTGCAGTGACACCAGCCCCTCGCGTGCTGGGTTATCGACACCGCCCAGAATGGTCACCTTCTCCATCTCGGCCAGCCCGGGCAGGTTGCCGGTTCCGCGGATCATCGCATCAGTCAACGCTTTTTCCTGCTCATGGATCGCCTCTCCGGCAGCGACGAATTTTGCGCGCCGGTCGGTGGCGTCGCTGACCTGTGCGCCCAGCCATTCGAAATAGCTGATTACGTCAGACATTGTAGCGTAAGAGCCGGTATCACGCGTCCCCATTTCCCAATTGTCGGCGGGGCCGTCGATCAAGCTGTTATGTGGCAGCTTGGTCAGCCGGTCAGAAATCCAGGCCACCCCGTAACCATGGCGCGAGAACACCTTGTAAGGCGAGATCACATAGCCATCGACATCATAGGCGGTCAGGTCGATCCGGCCATGCGCGGCGTGCTGGATACCGTCGATTATGATGAAGCAATTGGGCGCAACGGCGCGGATCTCGGCAGCCACAGCCGCTACATCCACGCCCATACCGGTCACCGGCGAGGTGTGCACGATAGTCGCAACCTTTGTGTCCGGCGTTACCTGCGCCGCATAAGCATCTGCGGTGACGGTGCCTGTGGCGTCGTCATGGACCACCAGAACATGATCTTGCCCGGCCACCCCGGCCCAACGCGCGCAAGCGCTTCGGGTCGCGGGATGTTCCAGCGTTGTGCCAAGCACCCGACCGGTGCCTGTGCCCAGACAGGCGTTCATTATCAAACGAAACAGCAGCTCGGTCCCGCTTTCGCCGACAAAGAACTGGCCACCGGGGGCGTTCATGAACACGGCCATATCTTCTTTGGCCTTGTTGATTACCCGCACCAGTTCGTGACTTCCCGGGTTGTCGCGGCCCTGATTGTCAGGGATCGCAGCATAAGCCTGCGAGGTGCCCACAACCGAATTCAGCGTCAGCGCGCCACCCGCGTTTTCAAAGAAAATACGCGGTCCCTGCTGCGGGCAGTGGTCGACCTGCGCAAATCGGGCACGGATTTGTTCAAGCAATTCTGGAGTGATCTTAGTCATCGGGAACCATTCCTGCGAAAATGTCATTCTGGCAAGATATATGCGCCCTTTTGCAAAACTACTCACAAAAAAACTTGGGGCATTGTGGGTGGAAATTGAGACCATCGAGCCAAGAGAACTCAGCCACAAGAACAATGTGGTTCGCGAATTTCAGATTCGTCGGCCCGATCACACCCTCAAGCATGCCTTCGCTCGGTTGAGAAACCGCTGGTCAGGCCGACGGTTTGTAACCTGAGCGTTGTTCTAGAGACATCGCTTTGCAGGACGGTGTTGAGAGAGTGACGATCCAACCTCATTGGCGCAGCCTGTACCGCCATCACAAACCAGACATCGTAGAAGCGGGCATGCATCCTGCATTCCAGATATTCCCATATCGGCAGGGGTATTTAGATTGATAGCGAATCATGCATTTGTTTACAGCAGTTTGGGATTTCGTCACGCCTTTCAGACCTGACTAATCGCCATTGTAAGAGATCACGAACTTGCCTTCGACGCGGCGATACCGCGAACCACTCCCGCGCTGGTGGCGCATTCGTCGATGGTCAATAGCTTGTAACATATTGGTGTATAGAGCTTGCTGATTGAAAGCTGAAAAGTTAATCGTCTGCAACAGGTTAGCTTATGTCCAGACTTCGAGTATTAAATCAATTTGCCAAAATTTCTGCTAATTAGGCTTAAACCCATCATCGACGCACCAAGGACATGCGCAGAGCAGCGACAGACCGGTGTTGCGACCCAAACGCCGTTGCCCCGCAAAAACTGACATAATTCACCTGAACGATGAACATTGGTTGTCCGGCCCACCAAAAAGGCAGGCCGGACAGTGTTAATAAGTACTTTTAGTCGTACAGAACGGCCGAGATCTTCGGGTCGTCAATATTCGAGGCATCGTAGTAGTAGAAGCCTGTGTCGATCAGACCTGGAACCTCTTCCCCATTCAGAGCCGCAACCGCTGCTTTCACAGTCTCATAGCCGATGCCCACAGGGTTTTGCGTGATCGCACCCGCCATCAGACCGCTCTTGATTGCGTCTTTCTGGGCCTTGCCACTATCATAACCGATGATCACCAAACCCTCGGTGCCCAGCTCCTGAACACCGTTTACAACACCAATAGCTGAGCCTTCGTTGGTGCCAAAGATACCATTTAGATCAGGGTTAGCAGTCAGGATCGCCTTGGTGACTTCGGTCGATTTCAGGTGGTCGCCCTGGCCGTACTGAACCGTGACAACTTCAATATCCGGATACTTCTCAGCCATGCGATTGACGAAACCGTCGCGACGATCAATACCTGTGCGGCTTGTCTGGTCATGGGCGACAACAGCAACCTTCCCTTTGCCCCCGATTTTTTCAGCCATCTTGTCTGCTGCCAACCCTGCTGCCGCCAGGTTGTCCGTTGTCGCGGTTGAAAGCGGAATATCGCTATCAACACCACTGTCGAAGGCGATAATCGGAATGCCCTTTTTGTTGGCCTGTTTCAAAAGCGGGATAGCAGCCTGGCTGTCCAGCGCGGCAAAACCGATTGCCTTTGGATTATTGGCCAGAGCGGCAGCCAGCATGTCGATCTGACGGTCCACCATAGTCTCATTGTCCGGGCCTTCGAATGTGATGGTGACATCAAATTCGTCAGCCGCCTGCTCCGCACCCGACTTCACGGCCTGCCAGAACTGATGCTGGAAGCCTTTGGATACCAGCGGGATGTAGATCTCTTCGGCTGCCGCCATCGAGGCGGGTCCTGCCAGGGTGGCTGCACTCAGCGCACCCAGAATGAAACGACGTGATAACATGTTTTCTCCTCCAGTTGGTCGTTTTGGTCTTTGAATTAGCTGCTAGGTCATCCCGATTTCTTGCGCCGTGCCATATCGGCATAGACGGCCAGGATGATGATTGCGCCGGTCACAACGGTCTGCCATTCCTGCGCAACGGACAGCACGCGCAATCCGTTGGTCAGCACGGCCATGATAAGCGCACCGATCAGCGTACCCAGGATCGTCCCGCGTCCACCGGACAAGGAGGTGCCGCCGATCACCACAGCTGCGATCGCCTCCAGCTCGTAACCCAGTCCCAATGCCGGTTGTGCGGAATTCAGGCGCGAGGCGATGAGGATTCCGGCGATGCCGCAGATCGCGCCGGCCAGAGCGTAAATGCGCATCTTCCACATGTCGGTGTTCACGCCGGACAAGCGCACTGCTTCCTCATTTGAGCCAAGTGCAAAGGTGTACCGGCCTAGAACCGTGCGCCCCAGAATGTACGAGGCCGCGATGGCAACCAGGAACAGGATCAAGACCCCATTGGGGATGGGCAGCGACGGGAAAACCTCTCCGATCAGCGACCCGCGCGAAATCAGATCGAAGCCCGGCGTATCATTGAAGTAGATTGGTCGCGTGCCCGAGATCACCAGCGACAGGCCTTTGAGGATCAACATCATTCCAAGCGTCGCAATGAATGGCGGAATTTTCATTTTCGCTACGAAAGTGCCCGAGCAAAGTCCGCAAAATGCGCCCGCCGCTATGGCTGCGGCCACACCCAACAGCAAGGGCATGCCGAGATATGTCAGGACCACCCCGGCGATCACAGCACAGAAGGTCATCAGTGTTCCGACTGAAAGGTCGATCCCGCCGGTGATAATGACCAGCGTCGCGGCGACGGCCAGAACGCCATTCACTGATGTCGCCTGCAGAATGGCGATCATGTTCGATGTCTGCATGAAATTCGGCGACGCAATAGAAAATCCGATCAGCAGGACGATCAAACTGGCAAAGGCCAACAGCTTTTGATAGGCGCCACTGTCCGCGAGGCCCGATAGTGGCTTTTTCTTTTCGATGTCGGTTGCTGTGGTCATTGGACTGTCCCTGTTACCTGCATCGCCGCCGCACGTTGCGTGGCCAGATGCATGATGTCTTCCTGAGTTGTGTCTTTTCCGCCGGGCAAAATGCCGGTCAGCCGCCCTTCGCACATCACGGCGATGCGATGGCTGAGGCGCATGATTTCGGGCAGTTCAGACGAGATCACGATGATCGTCTTGCCCTGCCCTGCCAGTTCTTCCAGCAACTTGTAAATCTCGGATTTCGCGCCGACGTCGATACCGCGGGTCGGTTCGTCAAAGATCAGAATATCGCAGTCGCGCAGCAGCCATTTGGCGATGACAACCTTCTGCTGATTGCCGCCTGACAGCAGGCGAACCTCCTGCACATCCGATGGCGTTCTAATGCCCAATTGCTGGATGTAGCTTTTGGCGGTGTCGCTGATTTCACCATCGTGCAGAACCCCGCCTGCGCCGGTGAATAGGTCCATCGAGGCAAGCGCGATGTTGTCGCGTACATTCATACTAGTGGCGAGACCGAAGTGCTTTCGGTCCTCGGACAGGTATCCAATCCCCGCTTTGACGGCGTCGGTGGGTGATTTGATCGACACCACCTGACCATGTACCCGGATTTCTCCGCTATCCTTGGGGTCGGCCCCAAATATGGCGCGCGCGACCTCGGTGCGACCTGCGCCCATAAGACCGGCGAAGCCCAGAATTTCACCCTTTTGGACCGAGAAACTGACGTCCTGAATTTCGTTGCTCCGGCTCAGCCCGGTGATCTGCAGAGACATCTCCGCATCACCCAGATCGGGCACGTCCAGCGGTTCTTCCTTGACCTCTCGGCCCACCATCATGGCGATGATCTGGCTGATCGGGGTTTCAGCAGCCCCAACTGTTCCGACATATTCCCCATCGCGCATAACCGTCACGCGATCCGAGATCTGCTTCAGCTCGTCCATCTTGTGGCTAATGTAAACGATGCCTACACCTTCAGCCTTGAGGCGGCGGATGATCACGAACAGCTCAGCAATCTCGGCGTCATTCAGGGCCGCTGTTGGCTCGTCCATGATGAGCACCTTGGACCGAAAGGACAGTGCCTTGGCGATCTCGACCATTTGCTGTTTTGCGATGGTCAGGCTGCCAACCAACGCCTTGGGATCAAGGCTGAGGTTCATCGAAGCAAAGATTTCGGCAGTCTGCGCATTCAGCGCCGCCTCGTCCAAACGGCCAAAGCTCTTACGCGGTTCGCGTCCGATAAAAATGTTCTGGGCTACGGTCAGGTCGTTCATCAGGCTCAATTCCTGATGGATGATCCCTATACCTAGATCCTGCGCCTCGCGCGGGGTTGTCGGGCTGACTTCGCGCCCTTCGATCTTCAAGGTCCCGCCGTCACGTTGATAAATACCCGACAGGATTTTCATCAACGTACTTTTGCCGGCACCGTTCTCGCCCATCAGCGCGTGAACTTCACCCGGTTCAAGATCGAATTGCACGGATTTCAGCGCGTGCACGCCGGGGAAAAACTTATCAATCCCCGTCATTTCGACCAGTCTATTTTTATTGCCTCCCATTTGCCCCTCTCCCCTTGGACCAACGCGGTTTACATCACCGCACCAATTTGCCAGGGGACGAATTCAACGCCCCCAAATCCAAGTTCCTCGCTTTTGGTTTTCTTGCCTGAGGCGACGCGGATCAGTATTTCGAACAGTTCTTCGCCCTTGCTCTCGATGCTGATCCCGTCTGTCACGATGTCACCGCAGTTCAGATCCATATCTTCGGCCATGCGGGCATACATTTCGGAATTGGTGGCCAGCTTGATGCAGGGCGTTGGCTGATATCCAGAGACCGAACCACGCCCAGTGGTAAACACGATCAGGTTCGCACCCGAAGCGACTTGCCCGGTGACCGAACACGGATCAAAACCGGGGCTGTCCATGAAGACAAACCCGCTCTTGTCGATCATCTCACCGAATTTGTAGACGTCTCGCAGTGGCGCGGTGCCTCCCTTAGCTACGGCACCAAGCGATTTCTCAAGAATGGTTGTGAGCCCCCCGCGCTTGTTGCCGGGGCTTGGGTTGTTATCCATCTCACCGCCGTTTCGGGCCGTGTAGTCCTCCCACCAGTGGATGCGTTCGATCAGTTTTTCACCCACCTCAACAGTCTCGGCCCGCCGGGTCAGCAGGTGTTCGGCACCGTAGATTTCCGAGGTTTCCGACAGGATCGTTGTTCCTCCATGGCGCACAAGTAAATCCGACGCATACCCCAGCGCCGGGTTCGCGGTTATCCCAGAATACCCGTCCGAGCCGCCGCATTGCATACCGACCGTGATGGCACTGATCGGAGCCGGGGCGCGTTCGGCTTGATTGGCCAGATGGGCGATGCCGCGCAACTCCGCCAGCCCCCGTTCGATAGTGCGGCGTGTTCCGCCCTCGTTCTGAATGGTCATATAACGCAGCGCACCGTCAGCGCGGATTGGTCGACCGCCGACAAGATCTGCCACCTGCATGACTTCGCAGCCCAGACCGATCAGCAGAATACCCCCGAAATTCGGATGCTGTGCATAGCCGGCCAACGTCCGAAACAGGGTAGCATAGCCCTCATCCTTGCTGGACATTCCACATCCGGTCCCGTGCACAATCGGGACCACACCGTCAACATTGGGATAGCTTTCCAACAACCCGGTCTTTTCCGCTGCGTCGGCGATAAAACGCGCTACCGAACCCGAGCAGTTCACGGTGGTTAGAATCCCGATGTAGTTTCGGGTTCCCACTTTACCGTCAGATCGATGGTATCCGTCGAATGTACGCTTTTCAGTCAGAACAGGCAGCGGGGTGTTGGCGCTGGCATGTGCATAGTCCTGCTGATGCGCCCCCATGCCAAGGTTGTGCACATGGATATGTTCGCCAGGCGCTATATCGCATTTGGCCTGCCCGATGATCTGACCGTAGCGGACAATATTCTCGCCAGATTGGATTGATGACACGGCTAGCTTGTGGCCGCGGGTAACGGGCGCAGCCAATTGCACGGGAACATGTGCCGGCTGCTCACCCGCCTGCAAGTCACGCAAAGCAATAACGATGTTGTCCTGCGGATTTAGCTTTACGACATCGCGAGTCGCCTCTTCCAAAACGTTTATGCCGCCGTTCGCTCGCATCTCTTCTCCACTTGCTTGGTCAATGTTGCTAAATCCAATATCTCTACTTGTCAACTAACATGTTAGAATGCTAACTTATGCAGTATGAACAAATACCAAGATATTGATGCCGAACTGTTGCCCGAGATCACAACGATCGAAGGACCGCTCGCTCAGCGGGTTCACCACTCATTGAAGCAGGCGATTCTCTCGCTGGACTTCCCACCCGGAGCGAACCTCAGGAAGGCACCTGTGTGTGAAAGATTGGGTGTGTCGCGCGCACCTGTGGCCGATGCGATTGCGCGTTTGGCCTCGGAAGGGCTGGTGGATGTAGTGCCGCAATCAGGCACTCGCGTATCCTACTTTTCGATGGACGAGATCCGCGAAGGCGTATTCCTGCGTGAAGCGCTTGAACTTGCAACTGTCGCCAAAGTCGCGCGCGACATAACCGACGTTCAGCGTAAAAGGTTAAGCCGCAACATGCGTCTGCAGGAACTGTTGATCATGGATGATGATATCCCGGGCTTTTATCAGGCCGATGAAGAGTTCCACAGTCTTCTGATGGAATTTACAGGCTTCCGCCGCCTCGCCGACGTTGCCCAAACCGTTTCCTTACAGGTCAGCCGCGCACGCATGCTGTTGCTGCCCACCCCCGGCAGAATTGCCGAGACACTAGAGGAACATAGGGCCATTTTCGAAGCAATCAGCAATCGCGACGAACAGGCCGCGCAGGTCGCTATGCGCGCCCACCTCGGGCAGTTGATGCCGCGCATTGAGCAGTTGGAGCAACTGAAGCCGCATCTGTTCAACCTCACCCCACAGCTGAATAGCGAGGCAGGATGACCGTTTCCCAAACAGAATTACTGAACAACCGGACCACGCGGCCCGTTCCCCTGACCCGCATGGGGTTCGGTGGGGCACCATTGGGGAACCTGTACCGAAAAGTCTCGGACGAGGACGCGCAGGCGGCATTGCAGACCGCTTTTGACGCAGGCATCCGGTTTTTCGACACAGCGCCGCAATACGGGCTTGGCCGATCAGAGCATCGGTTTGGGCAGGCGATTGGTCGGTTCGGGCGCGAAAACATCCAGCTTTCAACCAAGATCGGTCGCCTGTTACTGGATTGCGAACCGCATGAAGTAACGCCCGAAGCTTTCGTCGATGTACCGCAGAAACGGATCGTGTTTGACTATACCTATGACGGCGTAATGCGGTCTTACGAGGCAAGCCGCAACAGGATCGGTGTCGCCAATTCTGACATTCTTCTGGTCCATGATGTCTGTGTCTTCAGCCAGGGCAGCCAAGAGGTTTCGGACGCCAAGGTGCGTGAACTGTTTGATGGCGGAGGTTACAAGGCTTTGACCGAGCTGCGCGATGCGGGTGAAATCGCAGCAATCGGCGCAGGTGTAAACGAATGGCATGTGTGGATGGCTCCTGCATAGCAAGACATTTTTGATCTGATTTGTGCGTTTGTCAGAAGCAGTCATGTGTCCGGCCTGTTTGCGCGGTTTTGACCGCTGGCCTTGATGGGTTCCGCAAACCAGGTCCCTTACAGGTTAGCGGGCTGTAACGCCCGGGCCATTCGGCGGGGTGTCCTGGTTTTGGCGGCTGACTTATGCACCATCATCTCGCGGGTCTTGCTAACTCGATGTTCCTTTCGTCTCAGACTACAGCGCGTGGGCTGTAAGGTTCGTTGCGGGTGAGCACCGCCCAGACGATCCGGGCTGTTTTGTTGGCCATGGCGACGGTCGCAACGCGGGCGGGTTTGCGTTCGAGTAGTGATGTCAGCCACTTGCTGGCGCGTTCGGGGTGTGACCTAGTTTGTCGGACCAATGATGTCATGCCGACAACTAACAACGATCGCAGATACTGGTCGCCCATCTTGGTGATCCGTCCCAGCTTCTCCTTGCCGCCGCTGGATTTGTTCGCGGGCGTCAGACCAAGCCAGGCTGCGAACTCTCGACCATTGCGGAACTGGTGCCCGTCACCGATGCTGGCAATGATCGCGGAGGCCGTCACAGCGCCAACACCAGGGATCGTACGCAATAGGCGTACGCGTTCATCTTCTTTGGCCACCTGCTTGAGGCGCTCTTCGTACCAGCGGATCCGCTTGTGCAATGCCATGAGCTGCTCGCACAGATTGTGGATCACTTCGTTGGCAATGTCAGGTAGGTCAAGAACCTCACCCAGAGTTATGTCTTCAGCAAACCCAATTACCCTGGCGAACCCTCGTGGGATAAAAATACCAAACTCGGCAACCAGACCACGCAGATTGTTGATGAGTTGCGTTCTCTGGCGCACCAGAAGATCACGCGCCCGATGTAGGGACAGCAATGATTGCTGCTCGACTGTCTTGATCGCAACAAAGCGCATGGTCGGACGGGTCACAGCCTCGCAGATCGCCTCGGCATCAATGGCGTCTGACTTCCCGCGTTTGACGTATGGCTTCACGTACATCGGCGGGATCAATCGCACATCATGGCCCAATGCCGCGAGTTCGCGCGCCCAATGGTGTGCACTGCTGCAGGATTCCATGCCAATTAGGCAGGGCTCCAACTTGGCAAAGAACGGCAGAAACTGCGTCCGCCGCAACGGTTTGTTGAAAACAACTTCCTCGGTTGCGGAGATTCCGTGAACTTGAAAAACGTTCTTGGCGAGATCAACGCCGATTGTGGTAACTTGCATGGGGTGGCTCCTCTCATAAGCAGATTTTGACACCTGCACTATGGCGCATTGCGACGCCGGTTGAAGCAGGAGCCATCCACCCCATCAGGTTTGCGAGAAACTTCTTGGGCTGGGCGACTTCGACGGGTTCCTTTTGGCTGGGCGCTATACATTGCTTGAACAAGAGGCCCTCGACAGTTTCCTGCCACTCTGCGAGCAGCGCGATGTCGGAATCATCCTCGGAGGACCTTACAATTCAGGCATTCTCGCGACCGGAGCAGTGCCCGGCGCCAAGTACAATTATGCTGACGCGCCCGAAGACATTCTGGACCGGGTCCGCAAAATCGAAGCCGTTTGCGCGGCGCACGACACTCCGTTGATTGCTGCAGCACTGCAATTTGTTCTGGGTCATCCTTGCGTCAAAACAGTAGTTCCCGGAGCCGTAAACGCATCCGAAGTACAATCCAACGTGGCACTAATGGAGCGCAACATTTCTTCCGGTCTGTGGTCGGACTTGCGGTCCGAAGGCCTGATCCGACCTGATGCGCCACTGCCAAGCGAGACAGCTGATGCTGCGTAACATCGACCCGATCCTTTCGCCGGAGTTGCTTTTCACCCTCAGGGCCATGGGCCACGGGGATGAGATTGTTATTGCAGATGCAAATTTTCCGGGCGCCAGCATGGGACCAGACTGCATCCGGGCCGATGGGTCTACAGCCAGTGAAATGTTGAAGGCCGTACTTTCTGTGATGCCTTTGGATACGTTCGTTCCTGATCCGGCGTTGACCATGCAGGTTGTCGGCGACGCAGAGGCGGTTCCCGACGCAGTCGCGGACTTTCAACGCATCATCGACAGGACCGCCGACAACCCGGCCAAAGTTCAGGGCTTGGAACGGTTTGCATTCTACGAGCGTGCGGCCAACGCGTTTGCCATCGTTCAAACGGGCGAACGCAGGCTTTATGGCAACATCATCCTGAAAAAGGGTGTGATCGCATGAGGATCGACGCGCATCAGCATTTCTGGGCTTTGGCGCGCTGCGACTATGGCTGGCTGACGCCCGATCTGGACACGATCTACCGGGATTTCACGCCGGACGATCTAATGCCCCTGCTTAAGGCTGCCGGGATCGATGGCACAGTCCTTGTCCAGGCGGCGCCCACTGTGGCTGAGACGGAATACATGCTCTCGCTGGCCGACCAGAATGCGTTTATCAAAGGTGTTGTCGGCTGGGTTGATTTTGAAGCCGATGATGTTGGCTCACAGATTTCTGCGTTAGACGCCCATCCGGCACTGGTCGGTCTTCGTCCGATGATACAGGACATCGCTGACCCTCTGTGGATGCTCGGCGACACGCTGCCTCCAGCTTTCGAGGCTGTCCAACGGCATGACCTGACATTCGATGCATTGACCTTGCCCCAACATCTGGGCCCGCTCAGACAACTTCTGGAACGCCATCCGAAAATGCGTGTAGTCGTCGACCATGGCTCGAAACCGCTGATCAAAGACGCAATCTTGGGTGACTGGTCCGACAACATGACCGCATTGGCCCGAGATACAACTGCATGGTGCAAGCTTTCAGGCCTTGTGACTGAGGCTGCTAAAGACTGGACGATCGACGATCTGCGCCCGTACGTGGATCACCTGCTGAACACCTTCGGTCCATCGCGTCTGATCTGGGGTAGCGATTGGCCAGTTTGCACCTTGGCCAGTAGCTATGAGCGCTGGTGTGAAACCACCGACATGTTGCTGAAACATCTGAGCAGCGCAGAACGACAGGCAATAATGGGTGGCAACGCCGCCCGCGCCTACAACCTCAGGAATTAAAATGACCATAGGTACATTGGATTCGAACGGGCTGTGGCTCGGCCGTATTGAGCGCGGTGGAATCGGCCCCAGCGTGGTGACCCTGCGCAATGGGCGGATTATCGATATCACGTCAAAAACGGCACCAACTGTCAGGGACATTCTGGAACGCGACGATGAAGCAGATCATGTGCGCAACGCTCAAGGTGAAGATATCGGCCCTTTGGACGCCGACCACCAATGGCTGGCCCCGTGTGACCTGCAGGCGGTCAAGGCCTGTGGTGTCACATTTGCCGGGTCCATGGTCGAACGCGTAATCGAGGAACAAGCCGCCGGTGATCCTGCCAAAGCCGACGCGATCCGGGCGCGCATCGGAGACCGGATCGGAGACAGCCTCTCGAACATCGTACCTGGATCGGACGCGGCCGCAGAGGTCAAAGAAGCACTGATCGCTGAAGGCCTCTGGAGCCAGTATCTGGAAGTCGGGATCGGCCCCGATGCCGAGGTGTTCTCCAAAGCACAAGTTTTGTCTTCGGTCGGGTTTGGTTCAGAAATCGGTCTTCACCAGATTTCGACCTGGAACAACCCCGAGCCCGAAGTCGTTCTGGCCGTTACTTCTAAGGGCGAGATTAAGGGCGCTACGCTGGGGAACGACGTCAACCTGCGTGACGTTGAAGGTCGTTCGGCTTTATTGCTGAGCAAAGCAAAGGACAACAATGCCTCTTGCGCGATCGGACCGATGATCCGGTTGTTCGATGATGGGTTCACACTGGACGATGTACGCCAGGCTGAACTTGCGCTAACCGTGACCGGATCGGATGGATTTGTGCTGAACGGAAGCTCATCTATGTCCCAGATCAGTCGCGATCCTGCAGACCTTGTGAAGCAGACTATCGGGCGCCATCACCAATATCCTGATGGGCTGATGCTTTTCCTTGGCACTCTGTTCGCCCCGACCCAAGACCGTGACACACCTGGCGGTGGGTTCACTCACAAAATTGGCGATGTCGTCACTATCTCCAATACGCGCCTTGGAGCGCTGACAAACACCGTGCGCCTGTCGACGGAATGCCCCGAATGGTCCTTTGGGGCCTCACACCTGATGCGAAACCTCGCCCATCGCGGCCTGCTGTAAGAGAGAACGAATATGTTGACCGGAAAACACCTGATTGCTGGCGAATGGATCGGCGCAGACACTACTTTTGCGTCGGAACCAGCGCATGGACCAAGCCATGACTTTTCTGTGGGGACAGCGGCGATGATTGATAGCGCAGTGGAGGCAGCAGAGTCGGCATTTGCCACTTTCGGGTGGTCCTCGCGTACCGAACGTGCCGCGCTGTTGCGCAAGATCGCAGATGAGATTGATGCCCGCGGGGATGCCATCACCGAAATCGGTACGCAGGAAACCGGCTTGCCCGAGGCACGCCTGCAGGGGGAACGTGGCCGTACCGTCGGCCAGCTGCGCCTCTTCGCCGATCACATCGAAGCGGGCGATTACCTGGACATGCGCCATGACCCGGCCATGCCGGATCGTGCACCCCTGCCCCGCCCCGACCTGCGCATGATACAGCGCCCGCTGGGTCCTGTTGCGGTGTTCGGCGCTTCGAACTTCCCATTGGCCTTCTCAGTCGCAGGGGGTGATACAGCCGCAGCATTAGCCGCAGGATGCCCTGTCGTTGTCAAAGGCCATTCGGCCCATCCCGGCACTGGCGAAATTGTCGCCCAGGCAATCGACGCCGCCATCAAAGCGACAGGGATTCATCCCGGAGTGTTTTCATTGGTACAGGGTGGCAAACGGGATGTGGGCACGCGATTGGTGCAACATCCCTTGATCCGGGCGGTTGGCTTTACGGGCAGCCTCGGAGGTGGACGGGCGCTGTTCGATTTATGCGCGCAACGCGATGAACCCATTCCGTTTTTTGGCGAACTGGGTTCAATCAATCCGATGTTCATACTGCCGAAAGCGGCGGCCGCGCGCGGTGCTGAAATCGGCAATGGCTGGGCCGCGTCCCTAACCATGGGCGCTGGACAGTTCTGCACCAATCCCGGTATCGCCGTGATCATCGAAGGTCCGGATGCTGACGCGTTTCAAGCAGCGGCAGAGGCTGGCCTGTCTTCGGTGGCCGAGCAGACAATGCTGACCGATGGAATTGCGGAGGCATACCGAAACGGAGTTTCGCGTGTAGCTGCTGGTACCGGTGTATCGAAGATTATCGGCACAAGCCGCAAGTCACGCGATGCGGCCCCATACCTGTTCACTGTTTCAGGTGATGACTGGCTCGCCAATCGGGAGCTGCAAGAAGAAGTCTTCGGACCATTGGGCATCATCGTGCTCGTGAACGACAGCTCTCAGATGCAACAGATCGCGCGGGCCATCGAAGGGCAGTTGACCTGCACACTACATCTGGACGCAGGTGACAAAGCGGACGCTCAGGCACTGCTACCGCTGCTTGAACGAAAGGCTGGGCGATTGTTGGCCAACAGCTTTCCGACCGGGGTCGAAGTTTGCGACAGCATGGTTCACGGAGGCCCCTACCCCGCCTCAACCAGCTTTGGCGCAACATCCGTGGGAACATTGTCGATACGCCGTTTCCTGCGGCCGGTTTGTTATCAGGACATCCCATCCGAGCTTCTACCCGAGAAATTGTGAGGTTGTTCATGTCGACAATCAACCCATCCAACCGGCTTGCAGATAAGACCGCTCTCATCACAGCAGCTGGCCAAGGCATTGGCCGTGCAACCGCCGAATTATTCGCTGCCGAAGGCGCACGGGTGATAGCCAGCGACATCAACGATGCTGCGCTTGCCGAATTGGGCGGTATTCCGGGTATCGAACCGCTGCAACTGGACGTAATGGACGATAAGGCCGTTACAGATGCAGCGGTCAATCTGCCGCAACTGGACATTCTGTTTAACTGCGCAGGTTATGTAGCGGGGGGGTCAATTCTTGAATGCACTGAAAAGGATTGGGATTTCAGCTTTGACCTCAACGTAAAGGCCATGTTCAGACTGATCCAACTGACTCTACCCGGAATGCTGAAAGCAGGCGGAGGATCGATCATCAATATGTCGTCGGTTGCATCGTCCATGAAAGGCGTGCCCAACCGATTTGCGTATTGCGCGTCAAAAGCAGCGGTGATTGGCCTGACCAAGTCTGTGGCAGCCGATTTTGTGACCCAGGGCATTCGGTGCAACGCGATTTGTCCAGGTACGGTGGACAGCCCCAGCCTGCATGACCGGCTTCGCACCACCGGGGATTATGAGCAGGCAATGACTGATTTCATCGCCCGTCAACCGATGGGCCGTATTGGCACAGCGGAGGAGATCGCTGAACTGGCTCTGTATTTGGCCAGTGATGCCAGCAAATACACTTCGGGCCAGCCCTTTGCCATAGATGGCGGCTGGACGATCTGAGCAGGAAGGACCTGACAATGAAACTACTACGCTATGGCCCGAAGGGCGCTGAGAAACCCGGCATATTGGCCTCAGACGGCTCGGTTCGCGACCTTTCCGGTGTAGTGGATGATATCTCGGGCGATACTCTTGGCGATGTCGTTCTTGAAAAGCTGCGCGCACTAGATTTGGCCAGCCTGCCATTGGTAGACAGCAACCCGCGCATCGGTCCTTGCGTTGGCAATGTTGGAAAGTTCATATGCATTGGCCTGAATTATGCCGATCACGCAGCAGAAAGCGGCATGGAATTGCCTGCTGAGCCCGTGATCTTCTTCAAAGCCACCTCGGCCATCGCCGGCCCCGACGATACCGTAGAAATCCCGCGCGGATCGGTCAAAACCGATTGGGAAGTTGAGCTGGGCGTCGTTATCGGCAAAGAGGCCAAATATGTCTCTGAGGCGGAAGCCATAGACCACGTCGCCGGATACTGCGTAGTGAACGATTTGTCAGAACGTGACTTTCAGCTTCATCGCTCTGGCCAATGGGTCAAAGGAAAGTCTGCGGACACGTTCGGCCCAATTGGCCCCTGGCTGGTAACACGAGACGAAGTCCCCGACCCGCAGAACCTTCCGATGTATCTTGAGGTAAACGGGCACCGATATCAGGACGGATCAACCAAAACGATGCATTTTGGCGTAGCGACGGTCATCTCGCATCTGTCGCAATTTATGTCTTTGCAACCCGGTGACGTGATTTCTACAGGCACACCCCCGGGTGTTGGTATGGGACAGAACCCGCAGACCTACTTGAATCCCGGCGACAAAATGGAGCTTGGTATTCAGGGGCTGGGCACGCAACGTCAGAACGTCATCCAGGGATGAGAGCGCGCTGTTGGCGAACACCATATTTAGCCTTGAAGCAACAAAAGTAAGCGAGAAGGTTTTGTCTCAGATAACGCCGCCCGTATACTGATTATCTATCAGGCCAGTATATAATCTTTTAGGCGCTTCTCGCGCGATTAATCCGGTATTTGTTGTATCGGATCATTTTACCGAACATCTTCCTAGTTGCTTCGGGCGTTTCAATACTGAGAAGAGTCTTTATTTTTTTGCAAGCTTTGACAAAGCCTGTCCTTAAGTCACGATTCAGCAGGCCCCCAAGCCGGCAAGATGGGTGCCCTTCGCGTTAAAGTAGGCAGACCGATACAGCTCTTAATAATACTTATTAAAGTATTTTGCACACTACGCCCAAATGACCTTCTACTCGGTCAATCATTCAACCCATCGCCGCCTTTTCTTTGGCAAGCCACAGCACAATCATATCCATCATTGATAGGTGCTCACGGCCAATCCGTTATTTGCTCACGCGCCTCGAATATGTTTCGGTACGCTATGTTGGTCTTCCCGATGAAATGTAGTGCCGGGGCGCTCGAAGATAGAAGCGATCGCGTCGTCCCTGCCCTGCCCTGCCGCGAAAACTGTGTATCTGTTCAGCCGCGACCAACTACATAAATTGTAGATTATCTGCCCTAGTTCCATATCAATACGTTAAGAAACCTTCTACTGATGGCCTGAACTTGTATTCGTCAACTCTGCTCGGAACGTACCTGCCCGAACTACAAAACAAGAATTTGAGGCCGGGCGGTAAAAGCTAAGCGTTTAGATGGTCTCCCAGGGTACCGTATTACACGATTGGTCTTTTTATGCAAAAAACGGCGCTGAGATTAACCAGCGCCGCGCTTCGGATCTATCTCGCTAAGCCCGTCTTACCCGTGGGTAAGATCGTCTTCTTCTCGCAGATCCTCGATCAAGGTGGCCACAGCACGTTCTAATTTAGCCCTATCGACACGAGTAAAGTCGAGATCATAGCGAAGTTCGATCCTTCCGCTGGATGCAGAACATTTTGCAATCCCTGCCCTGCCCCTTACCTGAAACGTTGTCTTCGCGCGGCGTGGTTTACCTACGGCTTCAGCCTTTGGCTTAGCGGCGGTCGCATTTTCGATTGTGAGAAAATCGCGAAGAATGGCCACTTCGCGCACGCTGTCGCGATTTGGTTCACTCACCAAAGCCGCACTGACTTGTCGGATCAATCCAGGATCAGAGTCGAGCTTTCGTTTGAGTTCAACGCCCACATTCCGTGGAATGTCGTTTGGGTGCATAAGAACCTTTTCCAACATGGCCAGCAAACTCGCAAACGCCCGTATATAGCTGCGCTTGGTATAGCTTGCAGATTTAAACAAGGTTGAAACCGCTTTGTCGACATCCGGACAATCATTGGCGGGGTCTTGCGCATAGGCACGCGCAAGCGCGCCCATTTCCGCAAACGAGATATCCTTTCGGATCAGGTTTTCATCGACCATGCGACGATAGCTATCATCCAGCTCTGCAACGTCAGAAACACCGGCCGGAATCGTCGCAAATCGCGCGTCGCCAGTTTCCTCAAGTAATGCGCGAAATGCCGATAATCTGCGCATTCCTTGAATTAACTCAAAGCGTCCATCGTTGCGACGCTCGACCCGGATCGGGTTCGAAAGACCCACATCCTGAATAGAAGCCTTCAACTCATCCAACTCAGGATCAGGGCCAGGCTTGCGGTCGCGCGTCAGGCGCTCGGTAACAACATCCGCCAATGCGATCTGCTCAGTAACATACCCTTCTGAACGTAGTCGCACAAGCTCGTGCGCTAACCTGTCATTTTCGACCCTGATTGCATCTTCGGTAGTTTGCTGGTCGCGTAGCGCATTAGCGTTCTCGGAGATTGCAGTAGCCATCGGTCCGCGCCTTTTCTCAAGCGCTTTATCCGGAACCTTGCCAACCGGGATTTCTTCCATCGCTGGCATATCGATATCGAACATTCTGCGTTTTCGGCTCATACGTCATCCTCCAGCTTGTCCCAGGCCGATAGCATGACGCCCCGGAATTCATCATAAACATTATCAAATGTCGAACGCGCGCGACGCCAGGTTTCCCTCGTCATCTCACGGTAATCCATCTCATAAACTGAACTCAGGAATCGACCCGATTGCTCGACCGCGCGCGTCATCTCGACCGGGTGCTCGGCGAGGTGCTCACCAAAGACTTTGCGGAATGCGTCATACATCGCTGTGTGCAGTGCATTCCCCGGTTCGTAGCGCGTAAGCAAAAACCGAATTTCGCAGAATGTCTTGGGTAAACCAATCTTACCCGTGGGTAAGGTCTTGTCGAAACCATAGGCCAGATCTTCGAGGGCTTCAGCCAACTGTCCAATGAATGAGGTGGTTGAATCGTATTCCCAGTATCCGGGCCCCGACGGGATATACAACATGTCTGCTGCGAACACCGCATTCATCGATTGGTATCCTATCGCAGGCGGGCAATCGAACAGAATCAGGTCATAAGCATCATTCGGTATTTGATCCAGATAGCGAGACACAGCTGCAAAAAAAGACCACTCAGGATTCAGGTGCCGATATTGTGCTGATGCGAATTCGACGAAAGCAGCATTGGCGCAAGAAGGGATCGCATCAATCGTTGACCATGAGGTCTGCTTGATAAAATCAGAAATGCGCAGTTCGCCGAGGCCCATATCCGTGATGGAAGGTGGTAACTCTCGGCGGGGCAGGGCGGTTCCTGACTCCGCAGCCGCAGGGCGGTTATTCATGCGCTCGGTTTCACGGATCAGATCCCGCGCCATGATACCCCAGACGGTGAAATCTTCAGCGACATCGGTCAGACCCATCGAATGGCTGAGCGTCGCCTGAGGGTCAAAATCCACCACTAATACTCGGTAGCCGTCCAGAGCAGCGGCGTGCGCAAGATGCAACGCCACGGTCGACTTGCCAGCCCCCCCTTTGAAATTGGCAACAGCGGCCCGAACCGCCCGCTTGCCCGCAGGGCGTGGGGGAGTGAGCGCTTTGCGATTGACCTTAAGCCGCCGCCTGAGCTCATTTACCTCTTCCAGACTAAACCAACGCTGCCGCCCATCAGGCTCGACCTCGCCTCCCGGCAATGAAGGATCGGCAGCCAGCTTTCCTCGGAAAGTCGATTGGTTCACCTTAAAGATCAGCTCAGACACCTCCCAGCTTGAGAACCGCCTTAGCGTCTTCTCCATCTCAGGGCTGAAAGTCTGCTGGCGAATCCAGCCCTGCAATTTCAGGGACTGGGTGCGCAATGCATTCAGGTCTTCGTGCGTGTACATGCCTCAGTTCTCATTCTTCTGGACGTTATTTTTCTCTCTTTTGTTATTTACGCCCGATTTGCATATTTGGCAAAAGAAATTATTGTAAGGTTGTGATGTTACCCACGGGTAAGAAAATATGGCCGTATCTAGTGCTGACCGATTCGGAACGCTGCTTCTTTCTGCGATCCTCCTGACTTCGGATATCCTACCAGATTTAGGGGGACACAACTCAAGCAAATACGGCATATAGGGGG